>CAMLYM010000070.1 GCA_946491705.1 uncultured Clostridia bacterium | reverse complement strand
CCCCCCCCGCTCCTCTCGGGGGCCATTGCTTTTGGTGCAGGCTTAGAGAAGAAAGAAGGAACCGGGCGAACCTGAGACGGAAGCCGGTTTTCCATCATAAAGAGTTTTGCTGAGAAGAGACCTGAACAGAAGGCTTATGTCAAACGGGACTATTCCAAGCCCTGCTGCAGCGGCGAGCTGAGCCTCCTGCAGAATGACCGCATCGACCGGGGAGGGCTATGTTCGGCGGTTGTGGGTTTTGCGGAGGGGATGGAGCCGGGCTGTTTTTCGTGCAAAACATTCGGCCGGAAGCGGAACGGGGAGATTATGCAAAAAATCGCCCGGGCCGCTGGGAAAAGCAAGGGGAATACTTGTACTTTTCTGAAAGCTATGATAAAATTAAACGTCTGATAATTGAATAAGCATTGCTATCTTGTACGGGGGATGAAAGTATGTCTGGACATTCGAAATGGAACAACATCAAACGCAAAAAGGAAAAAACCGACGGCCAGAAGGCGAAGATTTTTACGAAGATCGGCCGCGAGCTTGCCATGGCGGTACGAGAAGGCGGCAGCGGTGATCCGGCGGTCAATTCCCGCTTAAAGGACGCCATTGCCAAGGCGAAGGCCAACAACGTTCCCAACGACAACATTGACCGCATCATTAAAAAGGCGTCCGGCGAAGGGAACTCCGACGCATATGAGGCCATCCAATACGAGGGTTATGGTCCCAGTGGCGTAGCGGTGATTGTGGAAACCCTCACCGACAACCGCAACCGCACGGCCGGCGACCTGCGCCATTATTTTGACAAGTTCGGCGGCAACCTGGGCACTACCGGCTGCGTGTCTTTTATGTTCCAGAAGAAGGGCGTTATCGTCATTGAGGCGGAAGGTCTTGACGAAGACGAGGTTATGGAAGCTGCGCTGGAAGCAGGCGCGTCTGACTTTCAGTCGGACGGAGACGTGTTTGAAATTTTTACCGAGCCGGAGGATTTCTCCGCCATCCGTGACGAGCTTGCGGGGAAATACACCTTTGTTTCCGCGGACGTGGAGCAGGTGCCAGACACTTATACTGCGATTACAGACCCGGATTTGATTGTGAAGATGGGCCGGCTGCTGGAAATGCTTGAGGACAACGACGACGTCCAAAGCGTCTGGCACAACTGGGAGAACGCGGACGACGCGGAGTAAGACGCGGCTTTTGCGGCCGTTTCCCACCGAATGAGAAAAAAGCCCGGAGCAGAAGCTCCGGGCTTTTTTTGTCTTCCATAGGAAAAATAAGGGAATAAGAGGGCGCGTCCTTCCGTATGGTGGATAAGGAGGGACAGCCTTTCCAACGGCAAAACCCAACAAACTGGAAATCATCCACAAAATTTAGCTGATTTTGATGGGAAATGTGCCAGAGTCATTGTGTTATGTGGCGAAATTTGATACAATAAAAATACATATCGAGGTTCCTGTCCGACGTGGGCGAAAAGGAGGACATCATGGGCTCTTTTTTTGCGTTCCTTTCTACATGCAGGCGGAGAAAACACGGATTTACCTTAGTGGAAGTGGTAATTACCGCAGCGGTGATTGGAATATTGGCCGCCATCGCCATCCCGAGCATCCTGACCTACCAGGTCAACAACGAAATGCAGGGCCTCAACGACAAGGCGAAAACCGTCTTTCTCGCCATGCAGGACGCCCTGATGACGTACAAAAACAGCGGCGAGTTCAATGATGCGCTTCAAGAGGCGTTCTATGACAACCCGCCCGGTACCGGCGGGACAATGGAGAACGTGTCCCTTTCCGGCGTATCAGAAGCGTTTGAGGAGTCCAAAGGGAACCTTGTGTACATGACCGTCAGCAAAAATGCGGGCAAAAGCGAGAAGCTGGTGGAATTCATCGAGCCGTATCTGATGGACAAGAGCTTGCTCGACGGCTGCTTTACCGTGGAATTCAACCGGGAAACGGGGCTGGTGTACGCGGCGCTTTACAGCGACCGGGCGGATTCTTTGAGCTACACCGAGGGCGGCGATGGCCGCACGGGTGTGGTGAATGTCTCCGCGCGCGCCTATGACGACCTCAAGCAGCGCCGGGTGGGCTATTATGGGGACACTCCCACCGGTGCGCCGGTGAGTGGGACGGAACGGCCCCGGCCTCAGATTCAAAACGGCGAAAAGCTCCTGGTTACCTGGAACGACTGCGAACCGGCGGGCAGCATGGGAATGAATATTTCCTATACCCTCAAGATTCTGTCTTCCGACGGGAAGGGAGCCCCTTACCTGGAGCTGTCCAACATCCTGCTTTCCAAGACCCCCATGCTCCCGGGCGGACAGCAGACTCTCATCACCCGCACGCCCGTGTATGACCAAAACGGCAGCATGACCGGCGAAGTGACCGAGAACTTACTGTCCCATTCTCTGACCTATGACATTGATAAGAACGAGTTCACCCTGGTCCTGGACGAACTAGTGGGCAAGGACGGGGGCATGAGCATCTTTGAAGCCTATCCCACCATCCCTTCCGGGAACATTATGGCGGTGGTGGAAGTCCGGGCCGCAGGTTCGCCCACCCAGAAGGGCCAGTCCAACGTGGAGCATTCCTATTATGCTTCCGAGGCGGTGACGCAGGAAGAGACGGTCCGTCGGGTGGCAAACCTGCGGCATTTTAACAACGTCCGCTACGGCGCGGCGGACTATCGCTACCTGCAAACCGCCGATTTTACCTGGCAGCCGGACCTTTTCGATTTTGCCGCGTTTCAGAACTATCCGTCTCGCAACGCCAGCGGGGTTTTGCTCAAGGAGGCGGAAACTTCTGACGTATTTGAGGGCCGGTACGACGGGGGCGGATCCTTTATCTCCGGCCTGCGCTTTGGCGGGGAGGAGGAAAATCTGGGTCTGTTCACCCGGGTGGGCCGCTCGGGAGAGCTGACGAAGATCGCCTTGGTGGACGGCGAGGCCGCAGGCGGCGGGAAATATACCGGCGCTTTGGCCGGGATTAACGAGGGGCATATCCATGTGTGCTATGCATCGTCCACCACCGTGGAAGGAAACGGTATAGTGGGCGGCCTGGTGGGCGCCAACGACGGCGTGGTGGAAAACTGCTATTTTAACTTCGGTGAAACGAAAGACAACGAGTTCTTTGTCAGCGTCAAGACCACCATGCCCCAAATGCACGAAGTGGGGGGGTTGGTGGGGTCCAACTGGTCGAACGGCGTCATCCGCACCTCCTATGTCAACGCGATGCTCGCAAATTCCACCCAGGTGCTGGAGGAAGCGGTCCTTAGCCGCATCGGCGGCATTGCGGGCGTCAATCAGAACGCAGTGCCCGATTCCATCCAGAACACGGCTTTTCTCCAGCAGACCATTTATAACGCGGCGAAATGGGTGTACACGGTGGCGGGAGATCCGGATTCCCCGGAAGGCCTGACCTATGCGGCCATGACGGAATTTGACGGCGATGCCTTTGTCCACTATCCGGGATTCGGCGCGGATGTCTGGATGCAGGCGCGGGAAGACAGCTCCGACCCGAAAGGATATCCCTATCCCCAGCTTGTGGGTATGAAGCATTATCGGGAGTGGCCGGAAATTGAACAGCTGCCGCCTCCCTATCTGCCCATCTGGAGCCGGTATGAGGAACAATACCGTGCAGGCGGCGCGTTCACCTCCAACTTGGAAGAAAATACCCCCGCCTATAACGAGCGGTATATCTTCAGCTTCCCGGCCATGCAGCCCAATCATTTCAAAGACGACGAGCCCTACCGCCTGGAGTTCTACGACGGCCCCTTCCGCCAAAACGACGGAGAGGACCCGGTTCTCGTCCTCGAGATTGCGGCCACCGACAACGGGGTCCCAAATCCCAACAACCCCAAGTTCACGGTAAACGTGCCGGCCAACGCCTTTGGCCTGGAAAAAGACGATTTCGAGATTACCATTGCGGAAGAAAACGGCATTTTCTATTATTTCGTCTACCTGTACCCCAATCCCTTGGATAGGCTCCACGTGAGCGGCAGCGGATTTTATACCGCGGCGGTGCGGTGCGACCGCACCGTGTACGACCAGAACGCGGATCAGCCGCCTATTTCCACCAGCCTTTATACGTCGGTGAAGTTCAATCCTCATTTCGGAAATGCAACCGCCGTCGGCTCCTGGACCTTGGGCAGCGTTTCCCATCCTTTTGAAACGCGCACTCCCCGTCAGCTGCGAAACGTCGGGAAAAGCACCGGAGCCGCCAATTATCTGGCGGACGTGTTTTCCCAGACAAACCAGATTGATTTCGGGGTGTACGCCGGTTCCAAAGGCGTGAGCAATTACCACAAACCCATCGGACAGATCTGGGAGAAAGGCGCCCCGGAAACCGTAGCGCCGTTCACCGGCACCTATCAGGGCAACCAAAAGGAAATCCGGGGACTTACCCTGCTTTCTGCTCAGCGGCAGGCGGGCCTTTTTGCGGAAAACGCCGGGGTAGTGCAGGAGGTAGTCCTGCGCATGCCGGTGATTGAATCCACCTCGTCCAATGCCCTTGTGGGCGGTATTGCCGCTAAAAACACCGGGAGAGTCAAGGCGTGTACGGTTGGCCCCGCTCCTCATACCTCCGACCTTTCCGATTTTTCGGGCCTTATGTCTACCCCGTCTAAGCTGTGGGTTCCCGCCGGCGGTACGGTGGGGGGCGTCGTGGGCGAAAATGCCGCAACGGTGACCGGCTGCCTGAACACCGCGCGGATTGCCGGAGATGCCGGCGCCACCGCCGGCGGCCTGGTGGGCCGTAACGACGGCATGGAAGCGATGGTGACCCTGAGCTACAACGCCGGCGCCGTGGGGACAAGCGAGGGAGCTTCCGACCTGAAGATCGGCGGCGTCCTGGGGGATAACCGCCGGGGAACGGTAGATTCCTGTTACAATACCGGCCGGGTACTGGTGAAGAGCGTGGACGAATACGGCATGGTCACCCCCGTCTCCGCGAAGGGAGTGGTTGGCGGCGTCGTAGGCGTTAACCAGTCCGGCTCCACGGTGCGGTATTCCAGCTCTTTGGGCTACGTGGGAAATATGCAGTCAGGAACTTCCGGCGGCATCGTCGGGCAAAACGACGGTACAGCCGCTTACTGCGCGTCGGTGGCTAGCGTGCAGCATGAGGCCATCGGGCAGAGCGGCTTCTGGTCGAACGCCGCCGTGTGCGAATCCCTTTCCGGGGCGGACTTGAAAAGCCCGGCCACCATGCTGCCCCGCCTTTGCGCCAACGGCAACAATGTCTACGCCTTCACGAAAACGGCGGAAAACTATTATTTCCCGTTTGCCTCCTTGCGTATGGCGGAAAATCTTCACCGCACGCCCTTTGAGGAAGCCATCGACACCCATGCATTCCATTCCATTCTAACCAACTCGGAGAATCTGGAAATCAGCTGGCTGAAATATCCCGGAGCGTCCAGCTACAAGCTGTTCGTGGAAGGGAACCTGCCCACCGCGGGCGACCCTGCCTACGGCATGACGGCTTCGGCTGGGAACCGCAATTTGTTCCAGGCCTTCGACCCTATCGACGCCAGCGGCTTTCTTGTGGAGCAGCCGGCGGGTGGGTATTTGGACGTCTCCCATTTCCTTCTGGAACAAGACAAAGGTCTCAACCGGTATCGAGGGCGGCTGAAAATTACGCTCTATGCATATTCGGAGAACGGCAACCTTCTGGCCAGCCGCACCCATTACGCCCACACCGACTTTGCCAACGACCTGGACGAAACCGGCAAGGTGGTCATGGAAACCATCCAAAAGGGGGACGGCAGCTATGCCCAGGCTTACCAGGTTAGTTCGCCCGCCCATCTGGAGGCGGTCAAGTACCGCCTGGACGCGAATTTCGTACAGACGAATGTCATCAGCCTAACAAACGACTTTATTTCCGACCGGTACGACCAAAAAACCGGCATAAGCAGCGGCAAGGATATGCACGGGCTCTTCTATCCCATCGGCCGGATGTTCTATTCGGTGGGCGGCACCGGCGTCAATTACGCCTACGGCACCGGCCAGCCCTTTGACAACCAGGAAATTTCCTCCGTGGGCAATATGAACGACAACCCCAGCGCCAACAGCTGGCAGGGGATGTTCCGCGGCTATTACGACGGCGGCGGTTATGTCATCACCGGCCTTGCCATGGAAATCGAAGCCACCACCTCCAACAGTTTCTTTACCGGTCTGTTCGCCACCATCGGGGAAACCGGCGTGGTGCGCAATCTTGCGGTGCTCAACAGCAAGGATATGAACATGCACTTCTCCGGCACCCAGCTTCCACATCTGATGATGGGGAGCATCGCCGGGTACAACGCGGGCTTGATTCAAAACTGCTACCGGGACGGCGGCTTGGTCACCGGCACCAGCAGCCACGGGCCTACCACCATGTCCATCGGGGGGGTGGTGGGATACAACGCCATGACGGGAAAGATTTACTCGAGCTATAACAACAGCGACGTTGTCTGTATCAAGTACTATACCCCCGACCAGGTGCCTCACAACCGGGGCAACAACACCGGCGGCATCGCGGCTTTAAACGCCGGGCAGATTTATAACTGCTACAATTCCGGCCGGATCGAAAGCGATTACCGCCGTGTGAATAACACCACCAGCCTGACTCCTACCGGCCAGATCGACAGCAACAACAAGATCGGCGGCATCGTGGGCGTCCACTACGGCAGCGATACCAGCTTCATCCGCAATTGCGGCTATTATCAGCACGGCCTGACGCCGGTCATCAATCCCAACAACAGTTCCTACATGAACGACCGGTCCGACTACACCTATACAAACTTCAACCGCGTGGTTTACCAGACGCTGCCGGCAGTGGGTTTGAGTGTCAAGCTGCGGGCCGGCAACCAGAACAATAAGTACCAGCTCAACGACACCGCCTACGACGTGGGGCGGGTATCCGGCGTCACCCTGGGCAGCGGCAGAAACGGGCAAAAGCCTCAAAACACATACGGCTATTCCTTTGACCAGCTTTCCGGCGTCCAGGACACGTATTATGCCAGCGACGTCATCCAAAACACCAATTATTCCGACGGACCGGCCAGGGCGGAACAGTACCAGTCCATTATCAGCCTGCTTAACACCGGCCTGCCGGAGGGGTCTTCCGCCTGGCGGCGGCGGATGTCCGACGGGCTGCCGGAACTTGTGGATAACCCCCACAAGGTCACCGACCAATTGGCGGCACCTCAAAACGTGCAGGTTTCCATCCCCGAGCAGATTGTCTCCTATCCCATCACCAGCACGGTGAAGTGGGACGCGGTGGAGAACGCCAAGACCTATACCGTCTATATCCAGGAGCAGGGGACCAGCAACCGTTCCCGCCTCCTTTCCACCGACAAGCTTACCGCGTCGGTCACGCTAGACAGCTTCTATGCTGGGCGCAAATGGGAGTTTTTGGTGGTGACAGACGGGTACGCCGACCAGCTGCTGGGTAAGGCATACCTGGATTCGGACCCGGCCGTCAGCGGCCAAGCGGTGGTGCCGCCTTTGCCCGCGCCGGTGCTGACGCTCACGAATCTGGACGACGGCGCGGTGCCCTTGATGGCGAGCCTGTCCTGGACGAAGGTGGCAAATGCCGCCCAGTATGAGCTATATGTGGACGGAGCGCTTACCGCCACCCTTCCCGCAGACGCCGCCTCCTACATCCTGCCCCTTTCGGAAGACCGGGCGAATAAGGTGACCCTCAAAGCGGTCCATGGGGACGTTCCCACCCTGGAAGCCATCCCCATGGATTTGGGAGTGCGGCGGATTTTGGGGGTATCCCTGGACGGCGGGACCACTTCCGCGGACGGCGCCGCCGTCACCTACCATACCATTGTACGTTACAGCGCCGCCCTGACCCAGGCGGATTCACTGGAGATGATGGTGCTCGACGGCAGCACCATCGTCAAGCGGGAGCAGGTTTCCCTGGCGGGCACGTCGGGCGTCTTCGCTTACGACATGGCGTTGCCCTATGTAAAAATCGCAGGCAAAACTTTAACCGTGCGGGTCACCCCGGTTTTCGATTCCTCTTATGTGCCGGTGGAACCCTCCGACACCCTGCGCAAGCTGACCAACCCTATGGACGCGTCGCTGACGGTACCCTATCTGCAGCTATCCAGCCCGTCCAACCTGACGGTAACGGCGGACGGCGCCAGCGCCGCCCTGCGCTGGGATGCGGTAGTGAACAACAACGGCTATGAGGTGGTGTTGGAGCATCAGAGCAGCACGGGCGCCAACCTAGGTACCTACCGCACGGTGACGGCAGTGGACGCCCTCGGCTATACCGCAGTGCTGAGCCGGGCGGTGGAGGACGGGGACCGCTTAGTGACTACCGTATGTGCAAAAGGCTCCGACGCCAAGAAAACGGCCGATTCTCCGCCTACGACCCGCACGGTGAAGTTTTCTCTGCCGTCTGCCGACTGGATTCTCGCCAGCACTGCGGAGGACACCGCCTCCGCCTACCGGGTGGTCCTTCATTGGAAGCCGGTGAGTGGCGCCGTGCGCTATCAGACGGAAGCGGTGGACGCGCAAAGCGGCGAGGTCCTGGCAAACGCCCCGGACGCGCCCCAGACCACCATGACGCAGCTCGGTTTCACGTTCGCCAAAGAAGCGGCTTTGCGGCAGGTGCGGCTGACCATCCGGCCCTATGACCAGAGCGGCAATCCCCTTGCCCCCTTGCAGGTAACGGCTGCCATTGCGAAGAGGGAAGACGCGGACGTCCGAGTGTCTGCCCGCCCGCTTCGCTCTGGGCGGAAATGAAGAAGGAGGCAGATGAAATGGAAAAACGGTTTGGAAACCAGCTTCGCGGCAAAGCAGGCGCGTCGCTTGCCATCGTGCTGATTTTCCTGTCCTTTTGCCTGTTGATCGGATCGAGCGTGTTGCTGTCCGCTTCGTCCAATGTGGGGGATTCCCGCAAGGCGGCCAGGGAAGAGCAGGTGTACCTGACGGCCAAGTCTGCCGGGCAGCTGCTCAAAGAACAGGTGGAGAAACTGACGCTGACGATGGAGCAAACCCCGGACGGGAAGATACAGATCACAAGCAGGGACGATGCTTTACCCCTTTCCAAATTTGCCGCGGCAGCGGTTTCCAAGGTGGCCGGCGGCGCTGGGGAACAGACCTATCCGGCGACAGTAACCGGCGTGCCCGGTATGGACGCGCAGATGGAGCTTACTATGACGAACACTTATGATTTGACCGCGGTGATCCGCGCTCAGGAGGAGAAGGACTCCTACCAGATGACGGCCTACTTCATCGCGGTGACCAGACCGGCGGGAGACGGGACGAAAACAGAAATTAGTTGGCAGTTCGACCGGTTTGCGGCGGGAAAGTGAGGCCAGGAACATGAAGCGACAGCGATTGCGGCGCAGCCGAAAAGGGGAAACCATGGTAGAGGTGGTGGTGAGCATCCTGCTCATCTCCTTAGTGGTGCTCTCCTTCTCGGTGATGTTTTCCACCGCCAGCAAAATGAACCGCACCGCCGAGGAAATGGACGAAGCCTTCGAGACCGACTGCAAACAGGCGGAAACGGCGACAGAGGGGACGGAAGGCCAGATGCTCATCCAGTTTGACGACGGGCTGTTAAACGGCGGCGCCTGCGGAGTTACGGTGATTGAGGCGGGCCAGCTCAAGGCCTACCGGGCTAAGAAATAAGCGCTTGGAAAGGCGGATGAAAGCCATGTTCAGGAAAAGGAAAACAGGCAAACGGGGATTTGCGCTGGTGGAAATGATCGCAGCGGTAGCTTTGGTGGGGATTCTGGCAGCCAGCCTTGCCGCGCTGATGCCCTCTCTTCTTCGGATTTATCAGAAAAGCATGGTGCAGGCCGAAAGCAGCGTGGTTTCTTCTACCGTCGCCACCAGCCTGCTGGGCGAGCTGCGGTACGCGCAGAACCTTCAGGTGACGGGCGACGGGGTTTCCTATGACAGCGTGCGTTATGGTGCGGTCACTATGGAAATCGAGCCGGTGGCGGGAGAGTACGGATATGTGGTACTTAAGGGGAATGGCTTTTCCGTCATGCCATTGGAAGAGAAGCATTACGCCGGGTTGCTGGCGAAGGTGCAGGTGGAAGTGGCGGGGGACACCGCCACCCTTACTCTGGATCTGGCGGACAAAACCGGTCAGCTGGTAGATACCTCCGCTTCCCAGTTTGAACTGCTAAACGCATAAACAAAAACGATTCATAGCGGTTGCCCCTTCTGGCATATAGTTATGCGGAGGGAGAGGCGATCGCTATGTTTCGTTGTTACAAAATCAAGTGGAAGGTTATCGCGGCACTGGGGATGCTGCTGCTAGTGTGCTGCATTTCCATTCCAGCGGTTACCATCGCCACCGCCGACTGCGCGGTGCCGGAGGAGGAACACGTAAAGGTCCCCATCGTTATGTACCATAGTGTGCTCAAGGACCAGAAAATGGATGGAAAATACGTAGTGTCTCCCACGGAATTTGAAAACGACCTGATTTACCTGAAAGAACACGGATATACCACCATATTCCTGCAAGAACTGGTGGACTATGTTTACAGCGGCGCGGCGCTCCCGGAAAAGCCGGTGGTTATCACCTTTGACGACGGGTACCTCAACAACCTGACCTATGTGCTACCCATCCTGCAAAAGCATCAGGCCAAGGCAGAAATCAACATTGTAGGCAGTTATTCCGAACGGTTTTCCAACACGCCCGATCCCAAGCCCAATTACGCCCACCTGACTTGGGAGGACATCAAGACTCTGGCCGCTTCCGGCTGTTTTGAAATCGGCAGCCATACCTATAACATGCACAGCCAAGATAAGCGCCGGGGCTGTTCGAAGAGGAAGGGGGAAAGCACCGAGGATTACCAGGCCGCCCTGCGGGCCGATCTTATGAAGACCCAGGATCTTTTGAGCGAGAACTGCGGCATTACTCCCACTGTGTTTGCCTATCCCTACGGCTATATCAGCGAAGAATCGGTGCCGGTGCTCAAAGAGCTGGGATTTACCGTGGCGCTTACTTGCTACGAAAAACCCAATTACGTTACCCGCGACCCGGAGAAGCTGTATGCGCTCAATCGGTTTAACCGCCCCAGCGGCGTTTCCACCGAGCAGTTCATGAAAAAGCTGCTGGAGGACTGAAAGAAAATCGAAAAAGGCCCGTGCAAAAGCACGGTCCTTTTTGCTTAGATCAGCTCTAGAAACCGGTCTCGCTCCAAAAGCGCCTGCCGGAGGGTAAAATCCGTTCCTTCTTCGCTGCCCAGCGCCACAAGGGCCAGGCTGCACCGGCGGAGCATGGCAAGGTCCCGGCGTTCCCGGCTGTTCGGGTCTGGCTTCTCGGAGAAAAACATAATCTGGTCGCATTGGGCCAAAAGGTTCCGGTAAGGCGGGGTGGAGAAGAGGGATTCCTCGTAGTAAGGCAGGCAGGCCTCTAGAAGGATGCGGGGATATTCCTTTTTTAGGGCCAGAACAAGAGCCGCAAAGATACAGTCGGCCTCCCCATCAAAACCGCACAGGAAATGGTGGTAGCCCTGATAGACGGCATTTTCCAGGGATTCGGAGAGCCTTTCCCGGAGAGATGCGGACGAACGAGACAGAGAATCACAGTCGCAGAGAAAGCAAACGGAAGGCATAAACATCACCACGATACCCATAATATCACTATAGCGTTATATAGTCAATTCTATAACTGTAATCTTTTGACTGAAATTCGTTTACTATTATAGCAAAGGGAGGGACGTTGATGGATGTTGCGAATCGCCTGAGAACGTTGCGTCTTTTAAAAGGGCTGTCCGTCAATGCCCTTGCTGACCGTGCGGGATTATCCCAAAGCTTTGTCAGAGAAATTGAAAAGGGAAATAAAAATCCCACCGTCGAAAGCATAGAATTGCTTTGCCATGCGCTGGAGTTGCCGGTGGTTGATTTCTTCAGTGACCTCTCGATGCAGAGCCTTTTAAATGATGAGGTAGTACAGACGGTATACCGTTTGTCTGCCGAGCAGAGAACGCTGCTTATGTCTCTTGTAAAGAGTATGTTAGGAGAATGAGCAGCCCATCCATACGCATATGCAAAAACGTGGATTGTTTTTGTTTGCCGCCTGCCTTGTTATAATAGTCGTGGGGTGATGGCAAAGATGGATCGGTTGATTGAGGTAGGGCTGAACATTGCCTATTACCGCAAGCTGCGGGGGATGACCCAGTTTGAATTGGCGGAAAAGGCGTTTATCTGCCGCACTCATTTGAGTAAAATCGAAGCGCCGAATTTGAAAACAGCATTTTCCATGATGACTCTGTTCGATTTGGCAGATGCGCTGGAAGTTTCGCCATGCAAGCTGTTGGAATTCAAAGGATTAAAAAGAGGAGCCAGACATATGATGAGGTGCCGTAACGAAGGTTTTGAAAACAAGTGGTAAAGACAATCGGTGCGGTATATTGCAGAAAATCTAAATCGGAATTTGAAAACCACAATTTTATAAGTGGTTATTGTCCGTCATAGGGCTTCAATAAAATCCTCCAGAAACCTTGAAAATAAAGGATTTATCGCAATGTGTTCACCTTATCCCTTTATATGATTTCACACAAGTTTACTCTTTCCCTGACTGCTTATA
>CAMLYM010000069.1 GCA_946491705.1 uncultured Clostridia bacterium | reverse complement strand
CCAGCCCGACCTGTACACCATCACCGACACCCAGACCATGGTCCTGCCGCCGGAGACCCGGCAGGCCGTGGACCGGGAGGCGGTCGTGATCGGCACCGACGACGGCGGCGTACAATATGTGGAATCTGTTGCGCTCTCTGTGCGGCGCATGTACACCCTCCGCTTCCCCGACGGCACAGAGGTGCGGCTGGCGGGGGCTGATGTGGCGCTGGAGCAGCCGGTGGTCGTGTATGCCTCTACCGACGATTCCCGTGGAACGGGCAAGGCCAGTGATTACTATTGGAACGGCGACACGGCCAACGAGCGGGACGCCGCCCAGTTCAACGACCCCCGCTCCCCCTGTTATCCTGACATCGTGCCCCTGGGCGGGGACTACGGCGTCTGCTGGCGGCAGACGCAGGCGGGCTACCGGCCGGGGCAGGACATCGGCATCGCCATGGACGCGGCGGCCAGCGAGTGGTTCGAAAAAGACGGCTACCGGTTCCCGAAAAAAGGGGAATCCATTTCAAAGGCGGCGCTGATGGACTATTTTGAGCGCCTGTGCGGCCTCTACCCCATCCTCTCCATCGAGGACCCGCTCTCCGAAGAGGATTTCGACGGGTTTTCTCAGATCACCCGGCGGCTGGGCAAAACGGTGCAGATCGTGGGAGACGACCTGTTTGTGACCAACCCCAAGCGGCTGCAAAAGGGAATCGACGGGCAAAGCGCCAACGCCATTTTAGTCAAGCCCAACCAGATTGGAACCCTGTCTCAAACTATGGAAGCCGTACGCCTTGCCAAGCGAAACGGCTACGGCGCCATCCTCTCCCACCGCTCGGGCGAAACGGAGGACACCTCCATCGCCGACCTGGCGGTGGCGTTAAACGCCGGGCAGATCAAAACCGGCGCGCCAGCGCGCACCGACCGGGTCTGCAAGTATAACCGCCTGCTTCGCATCGAGCAGCTGCTGGGCGAGTCCGCCGTGTACGCGGGGACCTTTTACGCCCCGGGGAAAGGGAGGTTTTTCGCATGATGGAAGCGATCAAGCTGCCGGTTCAAAATGACGCCGGCTATTATGAAATACGCCTGGAAAGCATCGGGGGCTTAGGGGCCAACTTGTGCGGCAAGCTGTTAGGCGAGCTGGGAGCCATTTACCTGGGGCTCAATTCCGCCAGCTTTTCCAGCTACGGCTCGGAAAAGCGGGGTTCCCCGGTCAAAGCGTATATCCGCTGGTGCGCACCGGACAAGGACCTGCGCATCAACAGCCCTGTGGAAACGCCCCACCTGCTGGGCCTTTTTCACGAGGCCATGGCGGGCAAGCACCCGGTGACCGCCGGGGTGGACGAACGCGCCAAGGTGGTCATCAACACCGGCCTTTCCCCGGATGAAGCGCGCGAGCAGCTGAAGCTGGCGGCCGGGGAGCTTTTCTGCGTCGACGGGCAGACCATCGCCATGGAAAGCAAGACCCGCATCAACATGGTGATGCTGGGCGCTCTGGCGAAGGCCTCGGGCTTCATTCCCTTAGAGCCGGTTCTCAAGTTGGTGGAGGACACGGTGGGCAAAAAGTACCCCGATTTGCTCTCTGCCAACCTGGAAGGGGTCAAGCGGGGTTATCACGAAGTCGTCAGCAAACGGTTTGAGCCGGACGGCAAGTTCAACGAAGTCCCCTACAGGGAGGCCCGCACCCGCTGGGGCTATGAAAACGCGCCCATCGGCGGAGTGAATCCCCACATCGGCAGCACCGTGTCCAACGACCTGTCCGCCAGCCGGGAGGGATATATTCCCCTCTTTCTGCCGGAAAAGTGCATCAATTGCGGCTTGTGCGACACCACCTGCCCGGACATGGTGTTCCAGTTTAAGGAAGGCGAGTACAAGGGCCGCAAGGCCATGGTGAACACGGGGCTCGACTACCACCACTGCAAGGGCTGCTTGCGGTGCGTGGCGGTCTGTCCCACAGGCGCCCTGGTGGCGGGCAAGGAGCGGGAGCACCCGGAGAAGAAGTATTTCGTGCGCAACAAGGATCTGATCGCCGAGCACATCGACTTTGAGGCGGCGGGGCCCAACTCCTGGATTACCAGCGAGGCGTATCTGGACGAAAAACGAGTGGACGGAGGTTTGGTATGAGAGTGGAACAAAGCGTGCTCTTTGAGAGCGGAAACGAGCTGGCGGCCTACGCCGCCAAACAGATCAATTACCATGTGATGGGCTACTATCCCATCACCCCTTCCACCCAGATTGCCGAGCATCTGGACCTATTAAAGTCGGAAGGGGCCCACGACATTTCCCTGCTGGCGGCGGAAGGGGAGCATTCCGCGGCGGGCATCTGCTACGGCGCGTCCACCGGCGGGGGCCGGGTGTTCAACGCCACCAGTGCAAACGGCCTGCTCTACGCCTTGGAGCAGCTGCCGGTCCAGTCGGGAACCCGGTTCCCGATGGTATTAAACGTGGCCTGCCGCACGGTGTCCGGCCCCTTGGACATCAAAGGGGACCACAGCGACATCATGTACGCCTTAAACACCGGCTGGATCATTCTCTTCGCCAACTCCCCTCAGGCGGTGTACGACTTTAACCTGTGCGCGCTGAAAATCGCCGAAGCGGTAAAGCTGCCGGTGATCGTGGCCTTTGACGGGTTCTTTACCTCCCACCAGAAGCGCCGGTGCGAAGTGTTCCAGAAGGACAGCGACGTGCAACGCTTTTTGGGCGAATACCACCCGGCCTACACGGCTCTGGACCCGGAGCATCCGGTGTCCATCGGTTCTTATATGAACGAGCCGGATCTGATGAACAACAAGTTCCAGCTTCATGAGGCCATGGAGGAAGCGCGGGACGTCATCGGGCAGGTGTTTGACGAGTTTGGGGAACTGACCGGCCGGGAATACGGGGACACCGACGCTTACAAAGCAGAGGATGCCGATGTGCTGCTGGTGCTGCTAGGCTCCAGCTTCCACACTGCCAAGGAAGCGGTGGACGACTACCGCAAGGAAGGGAAAGCCTGCGGCGTCGTCACCACCCATGTCCTGCGTCCCTTTCCGGCAAAAGAGCTTGCCGCGCTGTGCCGAAACGCCAAAACCGTCGTGGTGGGCGACCGGCAGGACAGCTACGGCGCCGGCGGCGGCAACCTGACTTTAGAGCTCAAAGCGGCCTTACAGTCGGCCGGGAGCACGGCGCGGGTGTTAAGCCGCATCTACGGCCTGGGCGGACGGGACTTTTATATGGAGGACGCCAAGGAGCTGCTGGACGCAGGGTTCTCCCAGGACGCCCCCGCCTTCGGCTATCTGAACATCTATCCAGGCGACGAAAGCCTTAAAGTCAAGCCCTATTTTCACCCCGTCACCGAAAAGGACGCTTCTTTGGGACTGACCCGGTGCGAGCGAAACGAGGAGACCGGGAAAATGGTGGTCAAGGGCGGGCTTGTAAGCGAGTCCACCCGGATGCCCAAGCGCCTAGCGCCCGGGCACGGGGCCTGCCCCGGCTGCGGCATTCCGGTCAACGTAAACCTTCTTCTGCGGGGCATCGAAGGAAACGTGGTGCTTTTGTTCCAGACCGGGTGTGGCATGGTGGTGACCACCGCCTATCCGAAAACCTCCTTCAAGGTCCCCTATGTGCACAATCTTTTCCAGAACGGGGCCGCTACCCTGTCGGGGCTGGTGGAAATGTTCCACCAGCGGCAAAAGCGCGGAGAAATGCCCAAGGGCAAGATCACCTTTCTCATGATCAGCGGCGACGGGGGTATGGACATCGGCATGGGCTCGGCCATCGGCACGGCCCTGCGGGGCAGCAACCTGATTTTGATGGAATACGACAACGGCGGGTATATGAACACCGGCTATCAGCTTTCCTACTCCACCCCCAAGGGGGCCAAAAGCTCCACCTCCCATGTGGGCAAATACCAGTACGGCAAACCGTTCTTCCACAAGGACACGCCGCAAATCATGGCCGCCACCAACATCCCCTATGTGGCCACGGTGGCGGAATCGAACCCCGCCGACTTTATCAAAAAAGCGGCCAAGGCGCAGAAGTACGCCGACGAATACGGCATGGTCTATCTCAAGGCCCTGTCCGCCTGCCCCTTAAACTGGAGCGACCGGCCCAACCTGGAGCGCAAGGTGATCGGCGCGGCGGTGGACTGCTGTTATTTCCCGCTTTACGAAATCGAAAACGGGGTGACGGCATTGAGCTACGACCCGGAAGCGAAGGGCAAGAAAATCCCGGTGATCGACTGGCTTTCCATGATGGGGCGCACCAAGCACTTAAAAAAGGACGTGTACGCCCCGGTGGTGGAAAGCATCCAAGAGGAAGTGGACCGGCGGTGGGCACGCCTCAAGGCCAAAGCGGACAGCGAACTGTTATAACAGGGGCGACCTGTTCTCAGCGCCGCGTCGCTTTTCTTCTGCCCAGTTTCTCACGTGAAGCAAAAAGCCTCTGGGAACCAATGGTTCCCGGAGGCTTTGTTCGCTCAGAAGGGTTCTTCCTTATTTGATGGCGTTCATGTCGCAGTGGTCCATGTCGTCAAAGGTCTGGTTCTCGCCCACCATACCCCAGATGAAGGAATATGCATGGGTGCCCACACCAGAATGGATGGACCAGCTCGGAGAAATCACCGCCTGCTCGTTGCGCATGACGATGGTGCGCAGCTCGGTGGGCTCGCCCATCAGATGGAACACCACCTGATTCTCCGGAATGTCCAGATACAGGTACACTTCCATGCGGCGCTCATGGGTGTGGCAGGGCATGGTGTTCCACACGCTGCCCTCTTCCAGCTGGGTCAGGCCCATGGTGAGCTGGCAGCTCTTCATGACTTCCGGATGAATGTACTGGTTGATGACGCGCTTGTTGGCGTGCTCTACGTCGCCGCAGGGGACCTTGCGGGCCTTGGTGATGTCGATGTGCACGGTGGGATAGGTGGTGTGCGCCGGGGCGGAGAGGGTGTAGAACTTGGCCGGAGCGTTCTTATCGTCGCTCTCGAACACCACTTCCTTTGCACCCATGCCTACATACAGGCCGTCTCTCGGATTGAGGACGTACTTTTTGCCGTCCGCGGTGATCGCACCCTTGCCGCCGATGTTGATGACGCCAAGCTCACGGCGCTCCAGGAAAAAGTCGGTGCCAAGGTTTGTCATGGTGTTAAGACCCTCACCCAGCTCCAGAGGCTTGTCCGTGGGGGTGTAGCCCATGGTGATAATCCGGTCGATATGGCTGTAAATCCGGCGGATTTCACCGGGAACAAAGATTTCCTCAATCAAAAATTCCTCACGCAGACGGTCGGTGTCGTAATGCTTCGCGTCCTTGGAATTGGACGGCTGACGGATTTCCATTGCCAGTGCCATTGCTGCATCGCTCCTTTTTTCAGTCGAAGTTGTTCATCCGGCCCTTTGGGCCGAAAAAAGCCTACTCTTATTGTACCACAGTCCCTTTCTTTTTAAAAGGAGAAAGAGTAAACGGGAATCGGCCCTTTCTTCCCCTCTTCCCTTGTGCAGGATGCTCACAGCCTCTCGGTTTCAGACTGCGGCGCGTCCTTTGGCTTTTTCATGGTCAGGGAAATGCGCTTTTTCGCCATGTCCACACCCAGCACCCAGACCGTGACGATATCCCCGACTTTGAGCACCTCGGAAGGGTGGCGGATAAAGCGGTCTACAATCTGGGAAATGTGCACCAGGCCGTCCTGATGTACCCCGATGTCCACAAAAGCACCGAAATCGATGACGTTTCGCACCGTGCCGGTCAGCTCCATCCCTGTTTTCAGGTCCTTCATTTCCAGCACATCGGTGCGCAAGAGCGGAGGCGGCAGCTCGTCGCGCGGGTCCCGCCCGGGCTTTTGCAGTTCCCGGACGATGTCGCGCAAAGTGGGCACGCCCACGCCGACTTGTTCGGCGGCGGCCTCTTCCCCGATTTCCTCCAGCTTCCCGGAAAGCCCCGTTAACGCTCCTTTGGCCGCGTCCGCCAGGGAATACCCGCAAAGCTCTAATAGCTTCTTCGCCGCCTCGTAGCTTTCTGGATGCACGCCCGTTTCATCCAGCACGTTCTTGCCGCCCATCACCCGCAGGAAGCCCGCGCACTGCTCGAAGGCCTTCGGCCCCAGTTTCGGCACCTTCTTCAGCTGGGAGCGCAGGGTGAAAGCCCCGTTTTCCTCCCGGTAGAGGACGATGTTCTTGGCCACCGTGGCGTTCACGCCCGCTACATAGGACAACAGCGACGGGGACGCGGTGTTCAAATCCACCCCTACGGAGTTGACGCAGGCTTCCACCACGCCGGACAGGGCTTCGTCCAGCTTCGCTTTGGGCATGTCGTGCTGGTACTGGCCCACGCCGATGGCCTTCGGGTCGATTTTCACAAGCTCCGCCAGCGGGTCCTGCAGCCGTCTGGCGATGGACACGGCGCTTCGAAGGGACACGTCGAACTGGGGAAACTCCTGGGCCGCTAGCTTGGAGGCGGAATAGACCGAAGCGCCCGCCTCACTGACCACCATGTAGGACAACCCCCGGTTAAGCTCCCGGATCAGCTCGGCGGCAAAGGCTTCGGTCTCTCTCGAAGCAGTGCCGTTTCCGATGGCGATGACCTGGACCCCATGCTTCTCGATCAGCCGGGTCAGCACCCGCTTTGCTTCCTCGATCTTATTGTGAGGCGGGGTAGGATAGATCACCGCTGTGTCCAGCACCCGGCCGGTTTCATCCACCACCGCCGTCTTGCAGCCGGTACGGTAGGCGGGGTCTAGCCCCATAGCCACCTTTCCCCGCACCGGCGGCTGCATGAGCAGCTGCCGCAGATTGACCGCGAAGACCCGGATGGCCGCGTCGGCGGCCCGCTCGGTGAGAGTGCTGCGCGCTTCCCGCTCCAAAGCGGGAAAAATCAAGCGGCCGTACCCGTCCGCCGCCGCGGCCCGCACCGTCTCGGTACAAGGGGATCCTTCCTTGACAAAGGCCCGCTCGATGATCTGCATAGCCCGGCTGGTTTCAAACTCCACCGACACCTTCAAAAATTCTTCCCGTTCCCCCCGGTCGATGGCCAGCACCCGGTGGCCCGGGATTTTTGAAAGCGGTTCCTTGTAATCGTAATACATGGAATAGACACTGTCTTCCTCCTTGGCGGCCTTAGAGGCAAGGCTGCCGTGGGCCATCAGCACCGTACGCAGCCGTTTGCGAAGGTCCGCGTCGTCGGAAATGCGCTCGGCGATGATGTCCATCGCTCCTTGCAGCGCCTCCTCTGCGCCGGCCACGCCCTTTTCCTCGTCTACAAACGCAGCCGCCAGCACTACAGGATCCGCCCCCTGCCGCTCTTGGGCGAAAATCTGCTCAGCCAGGGGTTCGAGCCCCTTTTCCTTGGCCACCGACGCGCGGGTGCGCCGTTTGGGCCGGTAAGGCCGGTAGAGGTCGTCCACTTCTGCCAAGGTCTCCGCTTTTTCCAGGGCGGCAGCCAGTTCTTCGCTCCATTTTCCCTGCCCCTCAATGGAGGCAGCTACCTCCTCCTTGCGCTTTTGCAGGCTGCGCAGGTAGGCAAGGCGCTCGGAAAGCTCCCGCAGGGTCTGGTCGTCCAAAGACCCGGTCTGCTCCTTGCGGTAGCGGGCGATGAAGGGAATGGTATTCCCCTCGTCCATCAGCTCAACGGCGCGTTTGACCTGGGTGGGTTTGATGTGCAATTGTTCGGATAGGGTTTGCAGAATGTCCATGCAGGTACCTCACTTTTACGAAATCGCCGGAAGAATCCACTGGTAAAACACATAGAGAATGCCGTACACCACCGGTTGGTGGGCGATGTAGACCCAGAGGGTGTATTTCCCCACAAAGGAAAGGAAGGGCACCCGGGTGGGGTACATCCATTTGGGAAACTTTCCTTCCTTGGCCCATACCCCGATAAAGGAGCCCAGCAGGAACAAAAAGAGCCAGGGGAACAAGGGGAAATAGTCGGCGGAATAAAAATGCTCGCCCACGATGCCAAAGGGAAAGAGCCATTCCATCTTTGTAAGGCTTTCGGGAAGGGGGATTTCCAGCAGATAAGGGATTCCCACAAACCCTTCCTGCATCCGATAGGTCAGCAGAAAGAGGAGCAGGCAGACGGCGATCCCCGCCCAAGGCTTACATTTATCGAGAACCGGCCGCATAAGGGCGAAAAGCAGCATTCCCGCCGCCAGCATATGCAGAATGCCGAACAAGATGATCTGTCCGGGCATAAAAATCGCGGTAAACGCCGTCAGCAGCAGGGCGATGACCGCAAGCTTTGCTCCGCGCAGGGCGTTCGAATGGGACAGGCGGCAAGCAAGCCCGGAAATTAGGATAAAGGCAAATACGAAGGGCAGCCGCACTGCCTCGCAGAACTGCAAAAAGGGCAGGCCGTTTTTGTCGCCGAACACCTCCACCACGTCGTACGCCGCGTGGTGGAAAATCATCGCTAAAATGCAAAAGCCCCGGATTTCATCAATCAGATGAATGCGGGATTTGGGAAGGGCTTGCTCCACGGATCTTTCCCTGCCTTTCTGTCTGAGCTTGAAACGAAATAGACGCGGGCGCTTCTTTCTCCAGAACCCGAATTTCAAACGATTTTGCTGGGCCGGCCGAAAAAAGTGCCTCTGCCCATATCCATCCCGGACCGGCCGGTCCGGTGAAAATTAAAAGGTAGTATACCATATTTTTTCCCGGATGAACAGGGCTTCCCTCTTCGCGGATGGGAAACACCCTGATTTTTTACTTGCGTAATGGCAGAAAAATGGTACAATATAGGTTAGGATTTTCTGTTTTACCGTTTTGGCCGAAACCGGACGGTACAGCAGGAACGCTTCGGCCCGTCGGGGGCATTTCCGGCCTCGTATGTTTGCTTCATCGGCCGTGAAACGTCTTTCTCTTGGTCAGTTTCCGTGGATTTTGTTTTCAGTAAGGAGGTCTCTCTTGGCTTTCTGGCAAAGCGTTTCCCCCTATCTTCTGTTCGCAGCGGGGGGGATGGTCGCCGCTGTGCTTTTAACTGCGCATAACCTTCGCCATACCTCCCTGGATGCAAAGCAGCAGACCCGGGTGGTTCTCAGCGGCGGCTTGTGCTTCTTCCCGGCCGCCCTATGCGCGAACCTGGGCAACTGGCTGCTGTTCCCAAGTGTATGGTCTTTGCCCTTCTGGACGCGTTTTTTTGCAGCCGGGTACACCTTCTATTTCGGCCTGCTCAGTTATCTCCTCTTTTTCGTCGCCGCCCTGTCCGCGCTGCGCGTTCCCCGCGCGCCGGCTCTTTACTCCTCTGCGCCCGCCCTTCCCTTGTTCCACGCCGTCGCCCGGATCGGCTGCATCGCGGAAGGCTGCTGCTACGGGGTTCCTTGGTCCTTTTCTCTGTTCGGGCTTACGATGGACCGGTTTCCCGTTCGGGAAGCGGAGATAGCAGGGCTGCTTTTGATATCCTGCCTGCTGCAATGGAAAATCCGGGACCACCGGATGGCTTGGTATCTGCTGTTGTATGCATGCATGCGCTTTTTTCTAGAATTTCTACGAGGGGACGACCGGGGCGTGTTGCTGCCCTTCCTCCCCCTTTCTCCTTCCCAGCAAATCGCCGCGGTTGTCTTTGCCGCCGCTCTGGGCTTTTTGCTTAGAAAGCGGCGAAGCCGTGATCACATCAAGCGGGCTCTATTTCCCGCCGCAAAGGAATGATAAAACCATTATGAAGAAAAAAACGCTGCTTTTATTTTGTGGGCTCTTGTTCTCGTTGCTTGTCCTTTTTCCCTGCGTCATCGGGGCACTGTCCGACGGATGGGTGGACGGCGAGGCTTATGTAAGCGGCGGAGGGTGCGCAGGTTCCGCCGGCGTCCTGCTCAGTGAAGAGCCGGCGGTCATGTATGTGGGGGATAAGTCCACCATCGCCGTCAAAAGCGCCAACGAGAAAAGCACCGAGAATATATGGAGCGTATACGATGATAAACTGGAAATCCTACGCAGCTATAACATCCAGGCCACCGTTCTCGGGCGCAAAGCCGGATATTCCATGATCAAATTCCAGCAGGTGAGCCAAAACCTGTTCGGGGGCGAATCGGTTTCGTGGAACACCAAGGGGGTGTATATCCTCCCCGCTGTCCTGACCCTTTCAAACGCCCCATCCGCCATGGAGCCGGGCGAAACCCTGCAATTGAACCATTCCTTCGAGCGGGGGGTGCCGTTCGGCGAGATCAACGCCTATCTGGCCGAGCAAGGCGCTCCCACCGGCATTACGCTGACCATGGAAGAAGAAAGCGAGCTGTGGTCGAGGGCGGTGGATGAATATTATGGAAGAAAGGTGCTGTATTCCTCCAGCAATCCCAGCGCTGTGTCGGTTTCGGAGGACGGGGTTTTGACCGCTGTGGGCGGGGACGCCACCATCACCGTGGAACTGGAGGGCCTGGATGTCAAAGCGCAGTTCACCGTTTCGGTCCCGGTGGAGCCGGTTGCCGTGGAGCGGGTGGAGTTGACGGCGGAGAAAAACGAATTTACCGTCGGCGATTCTTTCCGGCTGACGCCGGTGTTTACGCCGCAAGATGCCACCGACCAGACCGGGGAATGGAAAGTGTCCAACGCTCGCCTGCTTCAAAATAACGGCGACGGCTCTTTCCAGGCGCTGGCGGCCGGGCGGGCCGTCATCACCTTTACCGCAAACGACGGCGGCAGAAGAGCCCAGTACGTGGTCACCATCCGGGAAAACACCGTACCAGCGCAGAGCGTCTCCCTGAACACCGGTGCGTTCAGCTCCTGGGTGGACAGCGGCGGTATTCGCATCTATCTGATGAATACCGGTACCATTCGCGCCATTTCTGCTTCCGTTTCCCCTTCAAACGCTTCCCAGTCCGTTACCTATACTTCCAGTAATCCCGCAGCGGCGACGGTGGGCGCAGACGGGCGGATTACGGGAATCGCCGCCGGGGAAACCGTCATTACGGCTCGCACGGAAAACGGGCTGACCGCTTCCATCCGGGTACGGGTCCAAAGCCAGGAGCCGCCGCCCCAGTCCAGTCAAACGCCTCCCGCTCCTTCTGAGCCGGAGAGCAGCCCTTCGTCAGAATCATCTTCCGGGGTGTAAACTTAAGGCTTGCTTTTCCTTGGCAGGTATAGTATAATAGCCAATGCATCAGCCGGTGTGATGGAATTGGCAGACGTAGTGGACTCAAAATCCACCGCTGGCGACAGCGTGCCGGTTCGAGTCCGGCCACCGGCACCAGCAGGCTGAGCCTGCACGCAAATCGCGCTCCTCACGTTTGTGGGGAGCCGTTTTGTTTTTGCCCGCGTTTTCAACGGGTATCTATTTTGTAGCGTAAACCCAGACTAAGTCTGGACGCAATTCGCGTTCGGACTCTTTTCTTTTGTTCGGAGTGAAGAGCTCGCGCTGAGAGTTGAGTATCTTTTTGTAGCACAACCCCGACAGAAAGGTGCCCCCATGCTATACGTTTGGCATGGGGGGCTTTTCTATGACACCAAAAGCGACTATTTTCTCTCATAAGAAAGAAAAACTTTGGGTTGTAGCTTATTGCCGAGTCAGCATGAATCACCTTGAATAACCGGAAAACATTGGAATACAGAAATCTTACTTTGAAACAATCCTTCTATTGTGAGGTGCGTTTGTTTTACTTTTTCACTGAAGCAGGCGATCGCTCTTGCGTTTGCAGCATAATCCCAAACTTTTTTTAAAATGAAACCAATTTCACTTGACAAATCATGTTGCGTGCGTTACGCTGTAACAGCGTTATATAACATCGTTATATCGGAGGCGGTCCTTTGCAGGAAAAAGAGGCATCCACGCACCAGCAGATTCTGGACGCCGGAAAGAAAGAGTTCCTTTTGAAAGGGTATCTCTCTGCTTCCCTGCGAAACATCGTAAAGGAAGCCGGCGTTACCACCGGCGCTTTCTACGGTTATTACAAAAGCAAGGAAGACCTGTTCGATGCACTGGTGGCCGAACCCTATCAAGTGCTCATGGCGAAATTCACTCAGGCGCAGAACGCCTTTGCAAGCCTTCCCCCTGAAGAGCAGCCCGAACAGATGGGAGAAATCTCCGGAGACTGCATGGACTGGATGGTAGGCTACATTTACGCCCATTTCGATGCCTTCAAACTGCTTTTGTGCAGTTCCGAAGGAACGAAATACGAGCACTTTATTCACACGATGGTGGAGATCGAGGTGGAGGGCACCCACCGGTTTGTATCCGTTCTGCAAAGCCTAGGGCATACTGCCAGGGAGATTGATCCACAGCTGGAACATATCCTCGTCAGCGGCATGTTCTCCGCTTTCTTTGAGATGGTCGTCCATGATATGCCCCAGCAGCAGGCAACCCGGTATGTCAAAGAGCTGCGGGAATTCTACACCGCCGGATGGCAAAAAATCATGGGGCTGTAAAGCTCCATCATTTTTGGCATAAGGTTAGTTTACACTAACCATCACGCATATAAGGAGGAGATTTTTTTGAAGAAACCGTCCAATCTGTCCCGGCTGCTGTCCTACGCGGGAGCCCACCGGTATCTGACCATCGCTTCCTGGATTTTGTCGGCGGTCAGCGCCCTGATGGCCCTGCTGCCCTTTCTCTACATCTGGAAGCTGATTGAGGAAGTGCTGGCGGTGGCCCCGAATTTCGACGCGGCGCAGAACCTGGCCCACAACGGCTGGATGGCGGTCTTGTTTGCCGCACTGTCCCTGCTTGTG
>CAMLYM010000068.1 GCA_946491705.1 uncultured Clostridia bacterium | reverse complement strand
CCGGGGTTATTCCGACCGGCAGGTGGCGCTTGCCTTGCTGGCCATGACGGCGGGAAAGGACCGCAGGTCCATTCCCGTGGTGGACGCACCCAAGCCCCAGCCACGGCTGGACGACAGCTTCGGCAGCGGACGGACCTATCTGCGGGTGAACGTGGGGCGCAACCAGAAGATTGCCCCCAACTTCATTGTGGGCGCCATTGTGGACGCCACCGGGATTCCTGCCAAGTCCATCGGTAAGATTGATATTTTTGGCGACCATACCCAGGTGGAACTGAACCGGGACGACGCCCAGCGGGTGATGGACACCATGCAGGACAGCAAAATCCGCAGCTATAAGGTGACCTTCACTCCCATGAGCGGGGGAAAACCCCGTCCTTCCCGTTCCCGCCAGGAGGGGCGGCCTTATCCGGGGAAAAAGGCCCGGGACGGCCGGCGCAGACCCGCCGAGTACAAAAAAGGACAGGGCCGTTCCAATTAGGACGTTACGCCGGCGGGGATGCTTCCCCGCCGGCGTTTGGATGAAAGGAGAAACCGATTATGTTTGAAGCAATTTTGGAAAACGTCCGCAGGAAAACGCCGTTGGTGCATGCCATCACCAACTATGTCACCGTCAACGACTGCGCGAACATAGCGCTGGCCTGCGGCGGTTCGCCCATCATGGCGGACGAAGCAGGAGAGGTGGAGGACATTACCTCCATCTGCAACGCGCTGGTTCTCAACATCGGTACCTTAAACGAGAGGACTGTCCAGTCCATGATCCTGGCAGGCAAAAAGGCCAACGCGCTGTGCCGCCCGGTGATTCTCGATCCGGTGGGAGCGGGTGCTTCCGCGCTGCGCACCAAGACCGTGCAAAGGCTGCTGGAAGAGATAAAGGTTTCCGTCATCCGGGGCAACATGTCCGAAATAAAGGCGGTGGCCGGTGCCGCGGCGGACACCAAAGGGGTGGACGCCGGCTTAAACGACGCGGTGACCGATGAGAACGTCCATGAGGCCATCCGCTTTGCAAAAGATTTAAGCGCGAAAACCGGAGCGGTGATCGCCATCACCGGCGCCATCGACCTGGTAGCCGACCAAAGCAAGGTGTATTTGGTGCGAAACGGGCACCCGCTTATGGCGAAAATCACCGGCACCGGCTGTATGCTCAGCGAGGTGACGGGCTGCTACTGCGCAGCAAACCCAGAGAAACTGTTGGAAGCAACAGCGGCGGCCGTGTGCGCCATGGGCCTGTGCGGAGAGCTGGCGTTTCGCAAGATGCAAAAGACCGAAGGGGGAACGGGCACCCTGCGCACCTATCTGATCGACTATATGAGCAACATGAGCCCGTCCCTGCTCAATGGAGGCATGCGCGTTGAAACTCGATAAGAAAGCCATGCAGCTGTATGTGGTCACCGACCGGTCCTGGCTCGACGGCCGGTCGCTGGAGGACCAGGTGGAAGAAATCGCCGCCGCAGGCGCTACCTTTTTGCAGCTGCGGGAGAAACATCTCGATGAGGAAACCTTCCTGAAGGAAGCCTTGAAGATCAAGGAAATCGCCGTGCGTCACCGCGTTCCTTTTGTGATTAACGACAACATTGAGGTGGCCCTGCGAGCGGATGCCGACGGGGTGCATGTGGGCCAGTCGGACATGCAGGCGAAGGACGTGCGCCGGCTGATCGGGGACGGGAAGATATTGGGAGTGTCGGCGAACACGGTGGAGCAGGCGGTAAAGGCCCAGGAAAGCGGCGCGGATTACTTGGGCGTAGGAGCGGTGTTCTCCACCTCCACAAAGCTTGATGCCAACGACGTTTCCTTCGAAACCCTGCGCCGGATCTGCGAGGCGGTGACCATCCCGGTGGTGGCCATCGGCGGAATCGGCGAGGCAAACGTCTTAAAGCTTAGAGGCAGCGGCGTAGATGGGATCGCGGTGATCTCCGCCATCTTCGCAAGCCCCGATGTGGCGGCGGCCACCCGGCGGCTGCGTGCCCTGTCGGAGGAAATGACCGCATGAACCGCGCGCTGAAAGGCGCGATCTTCGACATGGACGGCACCCTTCTCGATTCCATGACCGCCTGGGACGGGGTGGGGGAGGCCTTTTTGCAAAGCCAGGGGGTTGCCGTGTCCGACGGGCTTATGGGGATTCTCGCCCCTTTGAGCTTTTCCCAGACCGCCCGGTATTTTCAGAGCCTGGGGGTTTCCTTGGACGAGAAAACCATTCTGGCCCGGTTAAACGGCTGTGTGGAGCGAAAGTACCGAGAGAGCCTGCCGCTCAAGCCGGGGGCAAAGGCACTGGTGGAGTGGCTTTCCGGCAAAGGCGTGCGCCTTTGCGTGGCTACCGCCACCCACCCTTCGCTTGCTAAGGCAGCGCTGGCCCGCACCGGGCTTCTGCCTTTTCTTTCCTTTGTGCTTTCCTGCCAGGAAGCAGGCTGCCCCAAGGACCAGCCCGTTTTTTACGAGCGGGCGGCGGCAATGCTTGGGACAAAAAAGGAAGAAACGGTGGTTTTTGAAGATGCGCTTTATTGCGTAAAATCCGCCAAAGCGGCGGGATTTCGAGTGGTCGGCGTGTTCGACCCGTCGGAGCCGCAGGCGGACGAGGTGAAAAACCAAGCGGACGGATATCTTTCCTCGCTCGAGCAGGCGCCGCAGGCAATGAAAGCATGGTGGGAGGAATGGACATGACCGAAGTAAAAAAGGTATTGACCATCGCCGGGTCGGACTCCAGCGGCGGCGCCGGCATTCAGGCGGATATCAAGACCATCACAGTGCATGGCATGTACGCCATGAGCGTGATTACGTCGCTAACCGCCCAGAACACAAACGGGGTTTTTGGTGTGCTGGATACGCCGCCGGAGTTTGTAAAAAAGCAGCTTGACTGCGTGCTGTCCGACATCCGGCCGGATGCGGTGAAGATCGGGATGGTGTCCTCTGCGGCCATCGTCCGGGCCATTGCCGGAAAGCTCAGGGAGTATTGCGTGAAAAGGATCGTGCTCGACCCGGTGATGGTATCCACCAGCGGCAGCCGGCTGCTGGCGGCGGACGCGGTGGAGGCGCTCAGAACCGAGCTTTTTCCCCTGGCGGACCTGCTTACGCCCAACTTACCGGAGGCTCAGTGCCTGTGCGGCCGGGAAATTAAAACGGCGGGGGAGATGGAAGCGGCGGCAAAGGAAATTGCCGGGGCTCTGCGGGGCGGCGTACTCATCAAGGGCGGCCATCTCACGGATACGGCGGACGACCTTCTCTATCACAATGGCGAGTATACCTGGTTTCACAGTGAGCGGGTTCAAAACCCCAACACCCACGGCACCGGCTGCACCCTTTCCTCCGCCATTGCCTGCAACCTGGCGGAGGGGTATTCCCTGAAGGAAAGTGTGCAAAGGGCCAAGGACTACTTGACCGGCGCGCTCAAAGCCGGGCTTGACCTGGGCGCGGGAAGCGGACCTCTCTATCATGCCTATGGGATCGGGTGAAAATCAGCTGGGCTTCTATGAACGGTACTGCAAAACGTGAACAAGCGAAACGTCTCATTTGCGTTACAAGTTTCTTTGTATGAATGAAAATCCCCTTTGGTCCGGCAGATTTTTTGCTGGGCCAAAGGGGATTTCTGCACGCGGGGCGTAATAAAAGTGTAAAGCAGGGAAAACAAGCGCAGCGAGCCCCTGCTCTTACTTGACGGGTTGGGAAACTGCATAAGAATGCACAAGGCGTACCCGGATGCGCTGCGGCGTTTTCCATTGGCGGCGCCGGATGTATGAGCATTTGAGAGTATTGCTCATCCGAATGATCGGTGCAAAAAGGCAGGGCTCGGAAGTTCCGCGCCCTGCCTTTTTCCTGTCATGAAGGCCACCGGCTGCGCCGGAGGTACCATTACAGCATATCTTTTTTGTACAGCACAAAGCCGGTAATCAGCGTGGCGGCCAGTGCAAGACCAGTCGGGAACCAGATGGACATATCAAAGGGCAAACCCTGCACGTTCATGCCGTAGAAGCTGAAGATGATGGTCGGGATGGCCATCAGGATGGTGATGGAGGTCAGCACCTTCATCACAATGTTCAGATTGTTGGAAATGACCGACGCGAAAGCGTCCATAGTGCCGGAAAGAATGTTCAGATAAATGCTGGACATTTCGATGGCCTGCTTGATTTCGATCAGACAGTCCTCCAGCAGGTCCTGGTCCTCTTCATAGAGCTTCAGGTACCGCCCGCGCATGAGTTTTTCCATGGTGATCTCGTCCGCCTTCAGGGAGGTGGAAAAATACACTAGGGACTTTTCCAGATCCAAAAGCTGGATAAGCTCTTTGTTGCGCATGGATTTGCGCAGGTTGGTTTCCACCGACGAGCTGAGCTTGTCAATCTGCTTGAGGTACTGCAAATACCGCAACGCCATGCGCAGCATAATGTGCAGTACAAACTGGGTCTTCAAAGCCGTGTGGGTGTTTTTAACCACCCCGTTGGCAAGCTCGCTTAAAATAGGATTTTCGTTAAGTGAAACGGTAATGACGTGCCTGGGCGTGATGACGATGCCGATTGGCACGGTGGTATACACCACCGCATCGTCCTGCTTTTCGACAATCGGTACGTCGAGAATGATGAGCGTCACGCCGTCCTCAGTCTCAATACGGGAGGATTCCTCCTCGTCCAAGGCGGCGCGGATGAATTCCGGCTCCACCTCATACTCGCCCACCAGCAGGTTTACTTCGTCCTCCGTCGGGTTGACGACGTTGATCCAGCAGCCCTCTTCGCTTTCGTTGACCGCGTGGATGCGGCCGTTGGTGCTCTTGAGATAGCTTATCATAGCGCAGTTCCCCCTTTAAGGGCGCGCCAAAACAGACGGGATGCGGCGTGCCCCGGTTATAAAATTGTTTGTATCACATCGGTGACTACCAGGGTCGGGACTCACCACACCCACCTCCTTTTAAAATCCGATTGCATCCGGGATTTGCGCCGGATGAACACGCAGACAATCGGCCGCGCGCGTCTGTTGTTAGGCAAAAACATAGAAAAAACCTTCCGCCTCCATGAAACGGCAGGCGCTTCTCGGCTCCAAACGCACACAACCTTTATCATTATAACACAATAAGTGCCGATTGCAAGCGAAAACAAAACAAAAAGCGCAAAATTAGAACGCAGCGTAGGACAATCGCCTAAAACGGGTGTAAATCGCCTGGAAAGTGCCGCAATCGGCTTTTTTGGAGCCGGATGACCAGAAGAAAAGGTGTGATTTGCCTTTAGCGTTCCCCTCAAAACAGAAAATACGCCTGCCGGCTCTCAGCCGACAGGCGTATCCTATATCAATGGAAAAATTACGCGTCCTTACCGCAGCACTTTTTGTACTTCTTCCCGCTGCCACATGGGCACGGGTCGTTGCGGCCGGGCTTTTTCTTAACGGTGCGGGAGGTGGAATCGGTTTTATCCGACGCGGGCTCGATGGGCTTTGCCACCTGCTCGCGCTTGGGCTCCTCCTCCTTGCGGATCTGAATGGTCAGACACAGCCGGACCGTATCCTCCTGAATGGAAGCGATCATCTCGTCGAACATGTCGAAGCCCTCAATGCGGTATTCCACCACCGGATCCTTCTGCGCATAGGCGCGCAGGGAAATGCCCTTCTTGAGCTCCTCCATGGCGTCGATGTGATCCATCCACTTGGTGTCCACCATCCGCAGAAGCATGACTCGTTCGATTTCCCGCATCAGATTGCTGCCGAACTCCTCTTCCCGCTTCTGGTAGAGCTCCTTGGCCCGTTCGGTGAGCATCTTGATGATGTAATCGACCTCGGTGTTCTCTAGCTCCACCCGGTCGAACCGGAAATCATCCGGCGTGGTCAGCCATCCCATGTAATGGTCGCGAAGACCCTCAAAGTTCCAGGAATCCTTGTCTTCTCCGGTGATGTAGGACTTGACGTTCGCCTCAATGGTCTCTTCGAGCATCTTCTGGATGTAATCCTTCATGTCCTCGCCGTTTAACACCTTGTCGCGCTGGCTGTAGATGATCTCGCGCTGGCGGTTCATGACATCGTCGTACTGCAGCACGTTTTTACGGATGGCGAAGTTGCGGCTTTCCAGCTTCTTCTGGGCATTTTCGATGGTGTTGGTGAGCATGCTGTGCTCAATGGGCGTATTTTCGTCGATTCCGAGGCTGTCCATGATGTTGTAGATCCGGTCGCCGGCAAACAGGCGCATCAGATCGTCTTCCATGGAAAGGTAGAACCGGGTTTCACCGGGGTCTCCCTGACGGCCGGAACGGCCGCGCAGCTGGTTGTCGATCCGGCGGGACTCGTGCCGTTCAGTGCCGATAATGAACAGGCCGCCCGCCTCGCGGACTTCCTCCGCCTCGGGCCTAATTTCCGCCTTGAACTTCTTTTCCAGCTCCTGATAGGTTTTGCGGGCGTTGAGAAGCTCTTCGTCGTCGGTGTCTCCAAAGCCGGTGGCCTCGGAAATCATCTCCTCGGAGAACTCCATGCGGCGCATTTCGTGTTTGGCTAGGTATTCGGGGTTGCCGCCCAGCATAATGTCGGTGCCGCGGCCGGCCATGTTGGTGGCGATGGTGACCGCGCCCTTTTTGCCCGCCTGGGCGATGATCTCCGCTTCCTTCTCGTGGAACTTGGCGTTGAGCACCTCATGCTGGATGCCCCGGCGCTTGAGCATATTAGACAGAAGCTCCGACTTTTCGATGGACACCGTGCCTACCAGCACCGGCTGGCCTTTTTCATGGCACTGGATGATCTGCTCGATCACAGCGCCAAACTTGGCCTTCTCCGTCTTGTAAACGGAGTCGGCGTTGTCGATGCGGATCACCGGACGATTGGTGGGGATCTCCACCACGTCGAGCTTATAAATCTCCTGGAATTCGGTCTCCTCGGTCATGGCGGTACCGGTCATACCGGAGAGCTTGTCATACATACGGAAATAGTTCTGGAAGGTGATGGTGGCCAGGGTTTTCGACTCCCGCTCCACCTTAACCCCTTCCTTGGCCTCAATGGCCTGGTGCAGGCCTTCATTGTACCGGCGGCCGAACATGAGTCGGCCGGTAAACTCGTCGACGATGATGACCTCGCCGTCCTTGACCACGTAATCCACGTCCAGCTTCATAATGCCGTTGGCGCGGATAGCCTGGTTGATGTGGTGCAGAAGGGTCATATTGTCCGCGTCCATCAGGTTTTCCACGCCGAAATACCGCTCCGCCTTGGTCACACCTTCGGGAGTAAGGGTGGCGGTCTTGGCTTTTTCGTCCACCACGTAGTCGCCTTCGATGTCGTCCTGGCTTTCCTTGTCGTTGAGCTCCTTGACCTTATACATAGTCAGGGTTTTGGCGAACTTATCGGCCTTGGTGTACAGGTCGGTGGACTTGTCCCCCTGGCCGGAGATGATTAGCGGGGTACGCGCTTCGTCGATTAAGATGGAGTCCACCTCGTCGACGATGGCGAAATGATGCCCGCGCTGCTGTACCTTGTTCTGCTTATAGATGACCATATTGTCGCGCAAGTAATCAAAGCCCAGCTCGTTGTTGGTGCCGTAGGTAATGTCCGCCCCGTAAGCTTCCCGGCGTTCGTTATTGTCCTGGTCGTGGCGGATGAGGCCCACCGTCAGGCCCATATACCGGTAGAGCTTGCCCATCCATTCGGAGTCGCGGCGGGCCAAGTATTCGTTGACCGTGACGATATGCACACCCTTGCCGGTCAGGCCGTTTAAATAGGCGGGCAGAGTAGCCACCAGCGTCTTGCCTTCACCGGTTTTCATTTCCGCAATGCGGCCCTGGTGCAGGATGATGCCGCCGATGATCTGCACTTCGAAGTGACGCATGCCCAGCACCCGGTCGGACGCTTCCCGGCAGGCGGCAAAGGCCTCGGGCAGGATGTCGTCGGTGGTTTCGCCCGCCGCAAGACGCGCCTTCAAAGCGGGAGTTACCGCCTTGAGCTCTTCTTCGCTCATGGCCTTATACTTGTCCTCCAAGGCTAAAACCTGCTTGACAATGGGGTCGATGCGCTTGAGCTCCCGCTTGCTGTACGACCCGAAAAGGGATTTGAGTAAATTCATGTTGGCCTCCATTTCACCGTCCGGCACAAAACCCCATGCAACGTTTCACTCTCCCGAATGGATCCGGGACCTGCTTTACATGTGCCGCCGGCAACGGTAACAAAAGTAAAGTCCTCTCTGGATAATAGGACACTCGTGCTATTATAGCACACAACCAAAAGAAAAGCATTAAAAATTCATGAAAAGATACCAAAAACACGAGAAGGTATAAAAATTAATTCGAAAAAAGCCCTTGTAATTCCGTGTAATGTATGGTAAAATCGGTTCACTAATGATATCGCTCGTGAAAGAGGTGAAGAGAAGTGAAAGAGAACATCCATCCCAAGTACGAAGAAACGACCATCCGCTGCGCTTGCGGCGAAGAGTTCGTGACCCGTTCTACCCGTAAGGACATTCGCGTTGATATTTGCTCGAAGTGCCATCCTTTCTTCACGGGCAAGCAGAAGCTGGTGGACACTGGCGGACGCGTGGATCGCTTTAAGAAGCGTTTTGGCAAGGCGGGCCAGTAAGAGTCTGGTTTCATAAGAAAGCAAGGCGGCGTAGCAATTGCGCCGCCTATACTTTTGCCCGTATGCGCACAAAAAAGGAGGGGGATGAAATGGACGGTTACCGCACGCTGAAGGAAAGAGCGCAGGATGAATTCGTGGAGCGCCGTTCCCGGTTTATCGGGACGGCCCGTCCGGTAACCACCGCCGAGGAAGCGGTGGCCTTCATCGACGAGCTGCGCGCAAGATACTGGGATGCTACCCACAACGTCTACGCCTACATCCTGCGCGACGGGCAGTTAAGGCGGTATTCGGACGACGGGGAACCCCAGGGGACTGCGGGCGTGCCGGTGCTCGACGTGCTGCAAAAAGAGAACCTGACCGATTTGGCGGTGGTGGTCACCCGGTATTTCGGCGGGGTGCTTTTGGGCGCGGGCGGACTGGTGCGGGCCTATTCCCACGCCGCAAAGCTGGGAGTCATGGCAGCGGGAATCCAGGTGATGCGCCTGTGCGTCACCGGCACCATCACCTGCGACTACAACCAGTACGGCCGGGTGGCGGCCCTGGTTCCCCAGCTGGGAGGCCGGGTGGAGGACGCCCAGTTCGGCATGGTGGTGGTCCTTTCCTTTTCGCTGCCCAAGGAAGCGGCGCCGGCCTTGGAGAAGCAGCTGGCGGACGTCACCTGCGGCAGCGTGGCCCCGGTCTTCACAGGGGAATGCTACCTGCCCGACCCCGGCGGGGAAGGGTAATGGTAGGCCGCGGCCCGCGTTTGAAAAATGCGGGCCGTCCTGGGTAAAAAGGACAGAATCCTCCATCCAAACATCCCTTTTCTTATCAAAACGCCAAAAGTAACGTTCTTTTGCCTCTTTTGAAAAAGAAAAGCAGGGAAAATGACTTTTTTGTCGTATATATAAGGTATACGGAAATTTGCCGGTTTGGAAGGAGGGACGGAGGATGACGCCAAGAGAAATGACCCAGGCGTTCGAACAAGAGCATTTAAGCCCGTTTGCGGCCCGGTCGCAGCAGACGAAGGGGCGGAAGCGTCCGGAAGAGGAATGCTCCCTGCGCACGCCCTATCAGCGGGACCGGGACCGGATTTTACACTGCAAGTCCTTCCGGCGGCTCAAGCACAAGACCCAGGTGTTCCTTGCCCCGGAAGGGGACCATTACCGCACCCGGCTGACCCACACCCTGGAGGTGGCCCAGATTGCCCGGACCATTGCAAGGGCCCTGCAGCTCAACGAGGATTTGACGGAAGCCATTTCCCTGGGTCATGATTTGGGACATACTCCCTTCGGCCACGCGGGGGAGCGGGCTCTCAACGAGGTGAGCCCCTTAGGTTTTCGGCACTATGAGCAGTCGGTGCGGGTGGTGGAACGGCTGGAGAAGGAAGGGGAAGGGCTCAACCTGACCTGGGAGGTGCGAAACGGCATTCTCTGCCACACCTGCGGGGAAGAGGCCGCCACCATGGAAGGCCGGATTGTCCGCCTGGCCGACCGGATTGCCTACATCAACCACGACATTGACGACGCCATCCGCGGCGGCGTGCTCACCGAGGAGGACATTCCGAAAGAGGTGCGCGCGGCTTTGGGCGGGCGGCATTCGGCGCGCATCGGGACGCTGATCCAGTCGGTGGTGGAGCACAGCGCCGGGGGCGTTTTGCAGATGGAGCCCCGGGTGGCCGACGCTTTTTCGAAGCTACATACCTTTATGTACGACCGGGTGTATTTCAATTCCCGGGCGAAGGCCGAGGAAGGCAAGGCGGAGGATTTGATCAAACGCCTGTATGAGTACTTTACCAGCCGGCCTCAGAAGCTGCCCGGCGAGTTCGCCGCCATCTGCGAAACCGAGGGGAAGGACCGGGCGACCCTCGATTACATTGCCGGTATGTCCGACTATTATGCCATCGAAACCTTCCAGCGGCTTTTTGTGCCCAAGGGCTGGGGCCGATAGTATAGTTTTGGACCATTTTGGAAAAATAAAACGATTGCATGATGGGGAAAAGGAGGTGCGGCCAATGGCCCGTCTGCCGGAGAGCTTCTTAACCGAGCTTAAGGCAAGAAACGATATTGAAAGCGTGGTTTCCAGCTACGTGAATCTGCGGCGCAGAGGCCGCAACCTGGTGGGATTATGTCCCTTCCACGGGGAGAAAACCCCTTCCTTTACTCTTTACCCGGAAACCAATTCCTTTTTCTGCTTCGGTTGTGGTGCAGCGGGAGACGTGGTCAACTTCATCCGTCGCATCGAGAACCTGGACTATATGGAAGCCGTCCGGTTCTTAGCCGATCGGGCGGGTATGCACATGCCTGAGGAAACCCAGGACGACGGACAGGCGAAGCTGCGCGCACGCATTCTGGAAATCAACCGGGAGGCTGCCCGTTTTTTCTATGCTACGCTGGTTTCCCCGGCCGGACAAGCGGGTCTGCAATATTTTCGCAGCCGTGGGCTTACCGACGGCGTCATCCGCCGGTTCGGCTTAGGGTATGCGCCCGATTCCTGGGACGCTCTTTTAAAGCACCTCAAAGGAAAGGGCTTTCGCCCGGAGGAACTGCAGCTGGCCGACGTGGCGATTGCAGGGCGCCGGGGCGGATATTACGACAAGTTTCGAAACCGGGTGATCTACCCCATCATCGACCTGCGGGGCGGGGTTATCGGCTTCGGCGGCCGTGTGCTTGACGACAGCAAGCCAAAATACCTCAACACCGCCGACACTCTTGTATATAAAAAAACCCGCAACCTTTACGCGATGAACATAGCGAAGAACGATACCAGCGGAACGCTGATTTTGGCCGAAGGGTATATGGACGTCATCGCTATGCACCAGGCGGGGTTTTCCAATGCGGTGGCCGCTTTGGGCACCGCGCTGACGCCCGACCAGGCGAGGCTGATGGCGCGGTATGCGGGTGAGGTTATTGTAGCAGGAGACGCGGACGAAGCGGGTCGCAAAGCGGCGAACCGGGACATCGACATTTTACGCTCTGCGGGACTGAAGGTACGCATGCTCACTCTGCCCCAGGGTAAGGACCCGGACGAGTTTTTGCGCCGGTTCGGTCCGGAGCGGTTTTCTCTGCTGCTTGAGCAGTCGGGCAACGACATGGAATACCGGCTGGCCGGGTGCAGGGAAGGGCTCAACCTGGATTCCCCGGAGGGCAAATACGAATACGCCAAACGCGCGGTGCGGGTGCTTATGGATTTGCACGACGTCATCGAGCGGGATTTATATGTAGGAAAATTGGCAAGCGAGCTGGCCATTTCCAAGGACAGCATTTTGGAGCAGATGAAGCAGTTGTCCCGGAAAAAGGCCGCGGCCCAGTCAAGGGCGCAGTTTCGGGAGATTCAAAAGGAAGCCGCCGGCTTTGCCGACCGAATAAACCCTGAGCGCGCAAAATACCCAAGGGCCGCCAAGGCGGAGGAAGGGATCATCGCCGTGCTGCTGACGAACCCGGACTTTCTGCCGCGGGTGCAGGAGAAGCTGACGCCGGACCGTTTTTTGACCAGCTTTCACCGGCGGGTATACGAGGCGGTGGCCGCGCGGATTTCCGCAGGCATGTCCGATTTGTCGGTAATATTGGCGGACATAGGGGCCGAATTTACGGCGGAGGAAATCAGCGCTGTTACGGCGGCGGCAGTCAAGCGCCAGTCGTTGCTGCCCAGCACCGGGGCGCTTCATTCCGCACAGGAGCTCAGCGAGGATATGGAGACCCTTCTCATCGAAGGGGAAAAGGCAAGGGCAAAGGACGTGGCGTCCATGACAAAGGAGGAGTTCGCGGCTTTTGGCGCGAAACTTTCGGAGCAAAAAAAGAAAGGGAGTATTTCGTAATTATGGGAGCCGTAGATAAAAAGACCGCGTACCGCGAACTCATTGAGATGGGCAAGAGCAAGGGTAAGCTCACCATGCAGGAAATCTTGGATGTGATCGACGATCTGGATTTCGACACCGAACAGCTTGAAAAGATGTACGAGATGTTTGAGAGCCAGAACATCGAAGTGATCGAAGACGACCCGGCTATGGTGGATCTGGACCTGACCAATCCCGTGCCCGCCCAGGAGGACCTGGAACAGGCCCTTTCCACGCAAGGCATCGCCATCCTCGACCCGGTGAAGGTCTATTTAAAGGAA
>CAMLYM010000067.1 GCA_946491705.1 uncultured Clostridia bacterium | reverse complement strand
AGCGGTAACTGCCCTCTTGAGGGTTATAGGGTGTGATGCCGTCGATCTCGTCGAACACGGTGGAAACCGGTTCGGGCGGATCGCTCTCGAGGACCTTTGTAAGCTGGGAGTCCTCATAGGCGAACAGAAAGCTTTCCACCATCATGTGCGTGGCGGAAAAACGGGCCACCGACGCCTGCTGCAGGCTGGGATTCTCCGATTCCAGGGCATAGTCGTCAATCTGGACGACTACCTTCCCGTCCCCGTTGATATCATCCGCATAGGCGGTCATGGCGCTTTGCAGCGTAGTAAGCTGATCTCCGGTCAGTCCTTTTGCTGTGACAAAGCTCACATAATAATCGGGCTTTTCCTGGGTCACGAAATAAACCACCAGGCTGATGACAATGGCCAGCACCACCACCACGCCGATGATCTTCGGGCCGTAAAAATACCAATAATCGTGAAACCACCGGGCTACCTGCTTCCCTCTGGACAGATTCTCCGGCTGGAATTCCTGCCCGTCGTCGGGAGTTTGCGGATCTTGAATTGGTCTGGGCATGTTTGTCCTCCTTTGATGTGGGTTCCCTCCCCGGCCGCACCATACCGCACGGCGGCCGCCAGGTTCTCAGGCCCGGATCATTCCCTAGGCTTCATGGTGGGGATTAGATAATCCCTTGTTATATAACCATTCATAATCATTCGTAAATCCTTTGTTTACACCATTTCTCTGCCTTTTCATTTTTGCTGCTCTACATATCTCTACGCAGAAAACAGGAGAATTGGCGTAAGATTTGGCGTAAATTGGCGTAGACTGATTAGACAGTTATTTTCCCGAAGTATTCGCCCAACACATTGAATTCTTTTTGCTTCATGTCTTTTGTGACATCCACATAAATATCCATTGTAGTTGAAATATCAGCATGCCCCAGGACATCTTGAATCACCTTCACGTTTACTCCCGACTCACAAAGCCGGGTCGTAAAAGTATGCCTAAGAGAGTGACAGCTAAACTTCGGCAACAGAACAGGATCAGCCTCACCGCGCAAAAGCACCTCATCATTGCAATCCCGAATAATACGGCGGATCGCCTTGTTCAAAGTACCTTGATGCTGGACATCACCGAAACGATTGATAAAAATAAAATCGGTATAGCAGTCCACCGTGGCCTTACAATGCAGTCCCGTTTCTTCCTGGTACTTCTTTTCCATCAGGAATGCTTCCTTGACAAAATCCAGCATGGGTATGGTTCGCTCGCCAGCTTTGGTCTTTGGCGTATTGATGCTGAAAGAGCATCCTTTCCCATCTCCGTGATTATAGTAGACCAAAGTGTGATTTACACCGATAATGCCTTGCTCCAAGTCAATGTCACACCAGCGGAGGCCTACAATCTCGCCAACGCGCATTCCCGTCCCCAGCATTACCGCAAAGACAGGATACCAATGATGATACTGCGGATGATTTTGCAGAAAATCAATAAACAATTTCTGTTCAGCTACGGTCAGTGCTTTTCGCTTCTCAGTCTCAAAATTATGGGACTGCTTTAGTTCCTTCAACATATGGTCTGTCGGATTGATACGAATATAGTTGTCATCAACCGCCAAATCAAAAACCTGATGCAGCACCGTATGGATGTTATCAATCGTGGCGATTGTCAGTATTTTTTCATCTGCAAGCGTGTTATAAAACCGCTTAACATCAGATTTTTTTACTGACGCAATCCGGAGCTTACCAAAGCTTGGACGAACAAACATATTATACATATACTTATAATTTGTAAATGTATTGTGTTTTAATCCCCGCTTCAAATCACACCATAGCTCAAAAACATCGTTCACCGTCGTTCTGCGTATTTCCGTTTTGATGCCATCCTGCTTATCTCTGATGATTTCTTCTTCCTTTTCCCTCAATTCCTGAAGGGTCGCTGCATAAATAGAATGACGTTTGCCATCCGCTGAAGTCCAACGGAAATCATAAGTACCGTCTTTACGCTGCGTTTCACCTTTGCGAAGTGTCAGCCTGTTTTTGTCTAAGCGCCTGCTTGTTTTTCCTTTCTTCGTAGTATTTGCCATTGTTCTCAACCCTTTCTAAAAGACAAGGGTTACTCTTATCAGCTTATTATACTATAAATACGCCATCATAGCAAGTCACCCTTTCCTGAAAATACAAGACTTGAAAAACCTATAGAGAATAAAGCTTTTCAATATATTCATCGAATTTACGTCTCTTAATGAGTCGTTTCGTTCCAATCCAAAGTACAAATTCACAGTTATCGTCATCCGTAAGTTGTCTCAGCTTATTGATTCCGATCCCCGAGTATGCCGCCGCTTCCTCTAATGTCAGATTGCTTTTTTCCCAAATCGGGATCTGTTTCATAAAATTCCTCCTTTATCTAAAATGTTAGATTTCTCAAAAAATAACACCTAACCGCCGGACCATTTCCTGCGCTCCTTTTCGACCGTGTATTTTCAGGCCCCGCTATGCGGTATTTCATTTACGGGCGCGCTCCACAAGGATATCATCGCACACTATCCGCAAAACCTGTATAACTTCCGGCGGCGGCTATTCAATTTTCAAGGTGCTGGGAGAAAGCAAACTGTATTTTGCTTTCTCACCCATAAATACGGAAACCCTTCTTACAATTCTGCACCTCAAAATAAAAAAAGCGCCTTGCCTTTAGCGCCGGCTATTCCGGCACTCACAAGACAAGGCGCTGCGCGTCTGTTTTGAGAAAAAATCCCATTTTAAAAACGCAGTTTTTTCTCACCTGATTCCTCATGGAAAAACATAATATAATAGATAGGGATATACGTAATCTTTCCCTTTCTGGAAACCGCACGTTCATTTGACACTACAAACGCTTTTTTGATGTGGTAATCCTCGTTCCGCACAAAGGTATTGAGTGCGCTGTGTACCGTATAGTCCTTACCGGACTTCACTTCAATCGGTACGGCGGATAAGCTGTCGTAATCGTCGATCAGATAGTCCACTTCGCCCTTGCTGCGGTTGTCATAGTAAAACAGTCTGTAACCATGGGCGATCAATTCGCTGGCAACCACCGTTTCATAGACCGAGCCAAGATTGATGCTTTTTTCATCGTCCAGGATGGCGCGGATATTATTGCCGTAAAGGATGCCGGTCAAAATCCCCACGTCATTGAGATACAGCTTGAGCAGGTTTTTGCCGGTTGACTCAATCAGCGGGAACACAGGATTGGAAATTGCCTGCACATTAAGCGCGATGCCGGCGCTGATGAGGTATTCAAACTCGTCGCTGTAATCCTGGAAGGTCTTTCCCTTTTTTTCTTCAATGCTCTGTGCCACAACGCGCTTTTTTCTGTTTTCCATATTGGAAGGAATGAGATCGTAAATCCTGCGGATTTTCAGCTTTCTTTCCTCATCATACTTGGAAGCGTCAGCGGCGTAATAGTCGTGGATCTCGCGCTGGATTTCTCGAACCGACTGGATATTTTTCTCACTCAAATAGGAATTGACGGCGTCCGGCAAACCGCCCACCAGTAAATACTTACGGAACAAATCCATCATCTTATTGTGTAGGGGTTCCTCCAGCGGCTCCAGCCGCTCGAATTTACTGCGCATAGAGGAAACGGCAATCTCATTCATTCCGTTCGCGTACAGGAACTCCTCAAAATCGAGAGGGAACATCCGTACCTTGCGGATGCTGCCCATTGGGATTGAGGTAGTCTGCGACAGTGTGACGCCGAGAAGGGAACCGCTGGCAATATAGGTAAAGCGGTTGTCCTGCGACAAAAATTTCAGCAGCGTGAGCAGGTGCGGATAGGCCTGGATTTCATCAAGGAAAATAAGGGTGTTTTCCTTGCTTTTCATCTTGCTGCCCGCAATCATACTCACCTGTAAATAAAAGTCTTCTACCGTTTTCGTGTTGGCAAAGAGCCGATCCCCCAGGGAGTCCTCCACCATATTGATTTCAATAAAATTTTCAAACAGCTTCCCGCCCGCATAGCGGATGATGTAAGTCTTTCCCACCTGGCGAGCCCCGTCAATCAAAAGGATTTTTTTCGACTCAGACTGTAAATGTGCTTCTATCAGCGATTCTATTTTGCGAAACAGCATAAAAGCCCTCCTTTCAACTTTTCAAATATATTCTATCATACAAATTCAAACTTTTCAATATTCATTTTCTGTTTATTTTATGACTTTTCAAAATAAAAATAGCGCGCACACAATATATAGTATTTGTTTATTGACAATTCGCATATATTGTGCTATAGTTTCTTTGTAATTGATTTTTGTGCCTTTCCCATTTCCGGGAACCGCAGTTTTCACTGCATTGCACACTTTGTTAAGTTTGTATCCGGTCAGTAGTATTGTCCTGCCCTGCGGCAGGAATATTACTGGCCTTTTTTGTTTTTTGGGGGCTTTTCCATCCCCACATACAGCGAGAATGACGCCGGCCCGTACTTTTTCGGGCGATAGTACCGTTTAACGGCCGGACGTTGTTCCCGCTTTTTTATTGCCCAAAACGCCGCTGGCGTTTGGAAATATTATTTTTAGAAAGGTGGAAACACGAATGAAAAGACGAACCTATGCACATTCCCGGCGGAAAACAAACCGCCCCGCTGTTTTGAAACAGCAGATTTTGAGAAGAGAGGCTCGAAAGCGGGCCAAGTATCCCATACGCACGGTATATCACTATCCTGCCTTCATTCGCAGGAGCAGAAGCAGGGGTGCGTAAATATGGCTTTTGCAACCTATCGCCCACAGGTTCTTGTAGATACAAAGGGCCTGGCGGAAAAAGAGTGGTTGGAGTGGCGGCGAAAAGGCGTAGGCGGCAGCGATGCTTCCATTATTTTAGGCATATCCCCTTTTGCCACTGCAAGGGATTTGTACTACGATAAATTGAATATCGTGTCGTACAAGGACGATGCCGGCAACTGGGTGGCTCTTCAAATCGGGCATCTGCTGGAGGACCTGGTGGCGGAAATATTCCACAAGAAAACGGGATATCCGATTTATCAGGATAAGCGGATGTACTGCCATCCTCTTTACCCCTACATGCTTGCCAACGTCGATTATTTTGTCACGCTTCCAAGCGGGGAAACAGCCATCCTTGAAATCAAAACGACCAACTACAACGCAAAGGATCACTGGTGGATTGACGGAGAGGAAACAATCCCGGTCAATTATGAGGCTCAAGGGCGGCATTATATGGCAGTGATGAATCTCAACCACGTCTTTTACTGCTGCTTATACGGCAACAATGAGGATGACGTCATTATCCGCCATATTGAGCGTGACAGAGCCTATGAGGAGGAACTGATTGCCCTGGAGGGTATCTTCTGGAACGAACACGTCCTCAAACAAGTACCGCCTCCCTATACGGAAGACGGCGACCTGGTAATTCAAAGCGTGAGGCGCCACATCGGCACGGCTGATCCGGACGCCCCGGCTGTAGAATTAAGCCTGCCGCTGGCAAGCTGTGTGATTCGCTTTACCGAATTGCAGGCACAGAAAAAGCTGGCGGACGCACAATCCAAAAAAATTGAAAGCGAAATGAAACGGCTGCAGGGACGGATTGTTGCGGAAATGGGGAAAAGCTGTACGGCGGTCTGTTCTGCCGGAGGCGAAGCCTATACCGTAACCTATAACCCGGTCAGAAAACCGGGCGTCAGCAAGGATAATCTGATCCGGCTGCAGGCGCAGCACCCCGATATCTACAAGGACTATGTAACCGTTTCGGAAAGCCGCCGGTTCTATGTGAAAAAGTCGCAGAAAAACCTTGCGGCTTAATTTTTTACCCATTTTTAAGAAAGGAGTTACTGTCAATGAAGGACGACAAACATCATTTTCAGAAAATCAGGGGGTGGAGCGTATGAGCTATCTCGGAGTGTACGACAGGACGATCTTCTACAATCCTGCCAGCAAATACTGCATCATCAGTGTAAAAACCTCCGACCAGAGCATCCCTCAGCAGGCCAGAAGCGCATATAAGCACCGGGACCATCTGATCCGTTTTGTAGCGGTTGGATATGAGCTGCCCCGCACCGACAAGGTCAGTATGCGCCTTGACGGGGAGTGGCAGAACAGCAAACACGGCTATCAGCTTCAGGTAGACCAGTGTGAGGAAATCGTGCCGCAGACCAAAGACGGCGTACAGGGGTATCTTTCCTCTCGCCTCATCAAAGGCGTGGGTGAAAAGACTGCCGAACTGATTGTCGGCCGCTTTGGAGCGGATGCTTTGAAGGTGCTGGAAAATGAGCCGGAGCGATTGCTGGAAATCCGCGGGATCACGCCCGCCAAGCTGGAGGACATTAAAACCTCCTATGCGGAGAGCCGCTGCCTGCGGGATTTAATGCTTCTCTTATCGCCATTCCAGGTAACGCCGGCTGCCGCCACAAAGATTTACGAGCATTTCGGCGCCAAGAGCGTAGATATTTTGCGCAGCAACCCCTACAAGCTGTGCCAGGTATCCGGCTTTGGATTTAAGCGCGTCGATGCTATCGTCCGGAAAGGCGATACGCCGATGAATTCCCCCATGCGGATCCACGGAGCAATTTATGCCGCACTGGACGCCCAGCGGAGTGAGAACGGCCATCTGTATCTTGAAACGGATGCGCTGAGGAAAACGGCATTGCAACTACTCAACGAAAAACTGCCGCTCCCTCAGATGCGCGTAACCCCCGGAGAAATTGAAAATGTCCTGGAAAACATGATTCTTCAGGGAGAAGTCGTCAGCAACAGCGGAAATATCTATCCGCTTCCCTGCTTCACCCGGGAGGATGAAACGGCAAGACAGATTGCACGGCTCATTTCCGAACCTCCGCAGCATTTCGATGTAGTTTCGGCACTGGAACATATCCGCAGCAGCATGGAGATACCGCTGTCTCAACGACAGAGCGAAGCCGTGTATATGGCGTTCCGGCATAACCTGTCCATCGTGACCGGCCCTCCCGGAACCGGTAAAACCACCATCCTGCGGGCAATCATCGAAGTGTTCAAGCGTCTCTTCCCGGAAAGCAAAATCATGCTGGCAGCGCCCACCGGACGCGCCAGCCGCCGTATGGTGGAAAGCACGGGTGTCGAAGCCAAAACACTTCACAGCCTTTTAGGGCTTGTCGGAGAAGATATGGAATACGGCAAGGGAACGCGCAAAGAACCACTGGACGCAGGCCTTATCATCATTGACGAGACCTCAATGGTAGATATGTGGCTTGCCCGCCAGTTTTTTGGCCGTGTTGAGCCAGGGACAAAAGTTGTTCTGGTAGGCGACGTCGATCAGCTGCAAAGTGTCGGCGCCGGCGATGTGTTTCGGGAGATGATTGACTGCGGGATTATCCCAGTCACCGTACTCGATGAAATCTTCCGGCAAAAGGAAGGAAGCATGATTGCGAGAAACGCCAAACGCATCAACGAGGACAACACCGGCCTGGATTTCCAGTACGACATTGAAAACGGCGAATTTGTGTTTGTAAAAGCCAAAACCCAGGAAGAGGCGGCCGACGACATCTGCCGTATCTTCTGCGAACTGGTAAACCGCCACGGCATTGAGCACGTGCAAATCCTTTCCCCCTTCCGTTCGGAGGGGCTGGCCTCTTCCGACCAGCTGAACCGGACGATCCGGGAAATCGTCAATCCCATACAGGATAACCTTCCCGATTTGAAGGTCGGCGGGAACTACTTCCGGCTGAACGACAAGGTGATGCAGAACAAGAACAACGGAAAGGCGTCAAACGGCGACATCGGATTTATCCGTAAAATTGGCCGTAACGAAAACAACGAACTGAAGGTAACGATTGCCTTTTCAGAATCCCGCATTGTCGAATACGGCATGGAAGAAATGGAACATATGGAACTGGCTTACGCCACCACCATCCATCGGGCCATGGGCAGCGAGTACGACATCGTAATCCTGCCGGTTATCCGCAACCATATGCGGATGCTGAAACGAAACCTTATTTACACAGCCGTTACCCGTGCGCGGGAAAAAGTCGTGCTGGTCGGCCAGAAATGGGTGCTTTTCCAAGCCATTCATAAAACCGCCGACAAGCGTAACACGATGCTTGGAGAGCGGATCTGCAAATATGCAAAATCCTTTGCCAAGCAGCAGGAATTAAAAAAAGCCAGTTGATTTGAGGATACCGTGCAGAAAAAGCGCCGGTGTCCCGTATTTATTTTTGAAAGGAGCTTCTATCTATGAGTGCAAACGAAAATAGGAGTATTCATAATTTTCAGCCCGTCATGGCAGAAGGCAACCTTGTCCCGAACTTTGACCCGCTGAAACTGCTTGTTTCAACACCGGCCGGGCCAAAGCTTGACCTGCCGTATAAAAAACTGTGGTTTCATAAAAAGTATCTGAACGGACGTATTAAGATTTCTCCCCTGAGAATTACCGACCAGTTCGCTATCATTGAGGCCAGTGTATTTTTTGACCGCAATGATCCCGAACCCGCAACAAGCTATATCGCGGAAAAGAAAAAGGACGAGGTCCCACGTGGCCGGTACATCGAAGCCGCGCAGGACACGGCTATTGAGCAGGCGCTGTCCAACGCGGGATTCGACATACAGTTTATGCCTGTGCGACAGTCCAATCAGACAGGCGAAAATGCAAAAGCGGCACAACCGCCCAAGCCTGCATCAAAACCCGCTTCTGTTAAGGCTGGCGTATCTCCAAAGACCGCCGCTCCTTCTCAGGAAGAGAAACAGGCGGCTTCCGCAATAGCGGTAGAGAAACCTGCCGCGCCGGCAGAAACACCGGCCCCGGCTGTTCCTGAAGAACTGCCGAAACAGGATGCTGCTCCCGTTTCGCCCTTGTCTGTGGTAAAGGAAACCGCAGCCGGATCTCCGGTACAGGAAGCGCCTCTCCAGGCAGATGACTTTGAAGAAATCCTCTGGGAGGAGACGGCACAGGATACCCCTATGGCTCCTGCTGTCCCTGCTGCTCCCGCCTATACCTCCGACACACCGGTTGACACCATTTTGTCTGTTATGACTTTGGAAGAAGCCAGGGACTATGTCGTTAAGGAAGGGGCCTGCAGCGGCTGGACGCTGGCGCAGGTAGAAGAACGCAGGCCGGCTAGCCTGAAATTTTATGTCAGCGGATATTCCGGCAAGGATAATATCCTGCGTGCCGGTGCCAAGCTGCTGCTGTCCGATACACAGAGGAAAGCGGGCTGACTTTCCTTTTTGAAAATCAATCTGGAAAGGAGGCCGGATTATGGGCCAGACGCAGGATTTTCCTTTTGACATAGAGGATGTTTCCGAACTGCTCCGGCTCCGAATCCGCAGGCGTTGTACGGACGGCGTTTATACCGACTGCCCGTTCTGCGGGGACAACCGGGGCAAAATGAAAATCAACTATGCTCAAAATGTCTGGCGCTGCAATTATTGCGGTGAGAGCGGCGGTATGCTGAAACTTTACGCAAAAGCGAAGGGTATTACAACATCAGAGGCTTATCGGGAAATCTGCGACGCCATTCAAAACGGCGTTTGTTTCCCCATCAGCTCGCCGTTAAATATGAAAAAGGAAAAACACCGAAAAATCCCTCAGTCTGCCCGTGCGGAAAATCCTGTAATTCACCAGACGTTTACCGGGCTGCTCGGACTGCTCAAGCTGTCCGGGCGGCACCGGGAACATCTGCGTACCGTCCGCGGGCTGACCGACGAGCAAATCGACAAGCTGGGTTACAAAAGCACGCCGCCATTTTATCTGTGCGGGAAACTGGCAAGCCAGCTGATTGCCCAGGGCTATACGGTGGAGGGCGTTCCGGGATTTTACCAGAAAGACGGCAGGTGGACAGTAAATTTCTCTACGATAACCGCCGGTTTTTTAATTCCTGTACGCGGCGTTGACGGCATGATTCGCGGCTGCCAGATTCGTTTGGACGTGCCGCTGAAAAATGACAACGACCCGCCGGAGAAAGAAGGCGCCAAATATATCTGGCTTTCTTCCGGCAGCAAGCCGATGGGCGTCAGTTCCGGAAGCCCGGTTCATTTTGTCGGCGATCCATTTGCACGGGTGGTCTATGTTACAGAAGGATTTCTGAAAGCAGATGTGTCCCACTGCCTGTCGGGCCGCACCTTTGCAGCGACAGCAGGAGCGAACAATACGGAGCCGTTAAAGCTGCTGTTCTCCCTGCTGGCCGCCAACGGTACGGAGTTGATTGTGGAGGCGGAGGACATGGATAAATACCGCAACGGACAGATCGACGCGGGTGCTTCCAAAGTACGCCGTATGGCGCAAGATGCCGGAATGGAGTGCAGGCGGCTGACTTGGAATCCCAATTACAAGGGATTTGATGACTGGCAGCTTGCCTTAAAGCGAAAAACAGAAAGAAGGGCTGGACAAATGAATTTCAAGACACGTTTTTTGTATGGGCTATGCGATTTTGACGCCATTGACGATGAGATTGCCGCATGGCATGAAGCGCCGGAGCAAACCGAAACTCTGGAAGAACGGCTGGGCTTTACCAATGAGGAGCAATCCCTGCTTATAAAGGGTGAGGAAGAAACCTTTCTCAAAATGCTTCTTGCACAGCGCCGTCAGCAGGCTTTCCGGATTTACCAGCTCCGACTGGACGAGGAACATCCCACCGTCCCCTTTGCCTTTGGCGGTATTGAGACGCTGCATAAAGCCGGCTTTGAACAGCCTCCGGCAGCCGAATACAACCAGGTATATGACGGTATACTGCCCTATATCGACGGTGAGGACGAACAGCATCGTCTGGAACGGATTTTCGAGCAGTACAATGACAACTTGCCGGACGGCTATCCCGGAAGGAGCATCGCTCCCTCGGACGTCATTGAGCTTTATGGCGGCGAAGGGCGGCGTTATTACTACTGCGACACAGGAGGCTTTTGTCCGGTGAAATTTTCGCCGATGCTGGCAAAGCCGCTCAAACAAGAGAAAGAATGAGGCTTTATAGCCAAACAGAATCAAAGGCGCTGTATGGGATTCCCCATGCCGCGCCTTCATTTTTTGAAAGGAGTATCTATATGGGCTTTTTTTCTAATTTGAATATCGAACAGGAAACCGACCTGGAATACCCCGCCGTTCATCAGGCGGAGGAAGCAGCCTTGAAGGCTGAACCGGCATATACATCCCCGTCTGTAGAACCAGCGGACGGCGTAAAAGCCGTATCAGTGGCAGCGGGGGCGCCAAAGGCTGATGAAACGGGAAATACACAGCCCGCCCAGCAGACCGAAGAAGAAAAACGCAAAGCGCACGAGGCGGCTGAGGAAAAACGGAAAGCAGAATGGGAAGAAAGACAGCGCCTGCGCAGGGAAAAAGAGCAAATTGAATGGGAAAAAGCAGTTGCCTTGGACAACAACGCGCTGATAGCGGCTTCCGTTAAACGGCTGGGCGACGCTACGGAGCGCCTTACGCGGAGAAACATGAAGCTGTGCGTTACTGAATATGTGCAAACACTCTGCTACGAAGATATGGAGTTTGCCAGGCTGGCAATGCACCCCCGAAAAAGCATGGTTAACTGCTTTCATCGCATTAACCGTAAGGCCCGGGAGTATTTGGAAAAGGAGATGAAAGACAATGATGAACAACCGGAAAACGGCGCTTTTGGCGGGGATGTCCCCGATGGCATCTGCTATCAATGGGCGGAAGAGTATTTCCGTGATCTGGACGCCGAAGAAGATAAAACGGATGCGGATAAGGAATTTACGCCAAGGCCATACCACGGTGTTTCCTCCGTCCCGAAGAAAAAGGCGGAGAAGAAAAAGCCGCAACCCGCAAAGAAGGAGCCGCCCAAGGGTCCGGAACAGCTGTCTATGACTAACCAGATCACTCTGGACAGTTTCCTCCAGCCGGAGAAAAAGGCCGGCTGAGGAAGGAGGGACATCTATGATTGCGTACAAAGCATTCCGCCCAGGATTGATATGCCTGGGATACCAATTTGTCATGGGTATGAATGTTACCGACAAAGCAAACTGCCGAAAAAACGGGTTCCATTCGGCGGAAAATCCTTTGGATTGCCTGTCGTATTATCCATTTAAAGACTCGGAATTCTATCTGGTGGACGCAGGCGGCGACATAGACGAGGATGGAACAGATTCCAAAATTTCCTGTACGGAACTGAGGATTCTCAAGCAGCTCAACCGGAAAGAATTTTTCCTGCACGCATTGGCTTATATGGTGGACCACCCGCATCGTGAGTGGAGCAGCCATGTGAAAGCTGACCGTGCCGCCGCGCATAACGGGTTTACCGTTGTGCGCGGCCCCGACCCTCTTGCGTGCGGCAAACAGGGCGACTATCTTGCCCTTGCCAAAGAAAATCCAGTAAATGGGAAGATTGAGCAAATCGCCCTCGCGCAGGTGGATGGAGAAACGATTCTGCCGGACGTGTGGTACGATGTAAATTTTGAAAAAAGGACAGGTGGGCTATTTTGAACAAGAACGAATTATTAAAAATGGATAAGCTGGTAGCAACACCAAATATGATGAGGCTGGCAAAAAACGATACGCCTGTTGTGAAGATCATCCCGTATTCTCGAACAAAATATGAGAATTACAAGTATGACCTGTATATCCGCTGCCGCATCCAAAATGGTATTTTAAAGGTTGCCTTATTTGGGACGGCCAATATGCGGCTGGGCGGCAATCTGCCGATTTATGCAGTGTATTTTTCCCGTAAGGAAAGAAATTTTATCACGTATGACTGTCAGCGAAAAAAGTGGCTGACTTCCAAACTGGACCTCCTTGATTGGCCGCAAGGCGAGTACGTTTATAAC
>CAMLYM010000066.1 GCA_946491705.1 uncultured Clostridia bacterium | reverse complement strand
GATCTCTGCGTTGAGATCATTGTCCTCCGCAAGCAGTATTCGAATGCCCTGCAATACAAGCGCATCGTTAGGAACAGATTGATCACAAGCGGCGGGAGCAGGATCCGCCTGAGAAAGCGTAATGGAAAATGAAAACACGCTCCCCTCCCCCGGCTTGCTGTTGAGCTTCAGTTCCCCGCCCATTAGATGGACGATATTGCTGCTGATCGCAAGACCCAGACCGGTTCCCTGGCTTTTGGAGTCATGGGAACCTACTTGTTCGAAGCTTTCAAAAATTCGTTTCTGGTCTTTTGGTGCAATTCCTACGCCGGTATCCGCCACCTGGAAGGTAACGCGCGCATCCCCTTGCGGGGCGGTGTCTTCCACGGCAGACAGCGTCACCGTTCCTCCGGCCGGCGTAAACTTAAAGGCGTTGGAAAGCAAGTTCAGAATTACCTGGCGCAGCCGGGTCTGGTCACCCATTACCCATTCGCTGTGAATCGTCTGCTTAACCTGGAATCGCAACTTCCTGTTTTCCGCTTCCGTCTTCATCATGCTTTCCATTTCTGTGAGCATGCTTTTGACGGAAAAAGGTTCGCTTGCGATTTGCATTTTTCCATTTTCAATCCGGCTCATGTCCAAAATATCGTTGATCAGGCTGAGCAAATAGCGAGATGAGGATTTGACTTTTTCCATATTTTCCTGTGCTTTTTCCGGAAGCCCGTCTATGGTTTGGGTCAGCTCCGTAAGCCCCACAATGGCGTTCATCGGTGTACGGATTTCGTGGCTCATACGAGACAAAAAATCGCTTTTCGCCCGGTTGCCCGCTTCCGCTTTTTCCAGCTCGCCGCGCATGGCGGCCGCGTGCAGACGGGACTTTGCAACCACGATGACAACACCGAAAACCAAAAGCAGAAAAACCGTTACCACCGCAATCGCCAGTCCCGGATTTGCATATACGATGCTGGACAGAGTCATCCTCGACTCTCCGATGGAAATCAGGTTGCGGCTGTTGATTACCGTCTTTTCTTCATCAGTCAGATTGTTGACCGCTTTGTTGAGGATCGACAGCAACTCCGGCTGAGCCGGGCTTTTAAGGGCAAAGGTAATACCCTGGCTGTTGTTAACCAGATTCACCTGTACCAGATTGACAAAGTTGTTTTGCTGAATAATTTTTTCCAAACGGGCGGACAGGCCGTAGAAAAAATCCACCTTGCCGCTGTTGACATCCGCAAGCGCCTGTGTCATATCCGTATAATAGACCACTTCTTCTGCGATCACGTAATCGGGCAGTTTTTGCCCGTTGAGAACCGCTCCCACCAGATGGTCGGAAGGATATGTAGATTCCTTATTTCGTACCAAAATCGAATTGAGCTGCGCATAGGCTGCCGACAGCGCCAGATGCTGTTTATGAGCTTCCTCCTCCGCGTCCAGGAAAAAGCCAAGCAAATCGGCGTCCCCATTCTGGACCGCGGCAAGGGACTCCCCATAGCTGTCGTAATACAAATAAGTAAACGCCAACCCGGAATATGCAGAGATTTCTTTGAAAACATCCGCCGTAAAGCCGTCGTGACTATCGGCGTTATTCAGGCAAAACAGAGGATGCCAGTCATACGGAATCGCGACTGTCACCGTTTCCTTGCTCCGCACATAGGCCTGTTCTTCCGCGGTTAAAACAGGGTTTACATTGCCTGTGTTCGGAAAGTTCTTTTCATAAACCTTTTTGTTAAAATTGGGGTCCGCATCATATATTTTTTCCAGTGCGCGGTTGAGCGCATCCAGCGTCTCCGGATCCTCCGGCCGGGTCACAATGTAATGGGGCTGGGAATCGAAAGCAGCCGCTACATAAAACTCGCCTCCCGGTGCCGTGCTGCTTCCCAGCAGCAAATCCACCTCGCCGCTCTCCAGGTACCGGTTTAAGCTGCCCGTCTCATGAAGCTGCTCATAACTGTAATATTTAAGTTCACAATCCAGATTATTCAGTTCCAGATAAATCTGAAGGCGGCGGATATTCTCTTTTGCCCGGTCAAAAACGCCGATGGTCTTTCCATTGAACGTGTTGAGATCATAGCTTTTGATGGCGGAATCATCCCGCCGTGCCAACAAAACCAGTTTGCTGTACCCGCAGTTATACTCCGGATATCCGTAATACGTTTCCAGACCTTCTATGTAATACTGTCCGCCCATCAGGTCAAAGGCGCCCGCTTCAAACGACTCCATAATGTTGTTGTTTTCTACCGGAACATACTCATAGCTCCATCCTGTGTACTTGGCCACCTCATTGAGAATATCCACCACCAACCCCACAGGTTCCCCCTCCGGTGAAGTCGCAGTATATCCCTCCAGCTGGGGAAACGCCACACGAAGGACTTTTTGTTCTTCTTTCGCGGCATAGGAAGCAATGGGAGTAATCAGAATCCAGAATAAAAATACAGAGAAAAAGACCAATGCGGCTCTTTTCCCATTTCTGCAAGTACCATGTTCCATTGGTGTACCTCTTCTCTCTTGTTGCCTCCTATAACATCCCGCCGCCTTGAAGCATATTTGATTTTGTTTATTATAGCATATCCACATCCTTTGAGGAATGATATTCTTACTTAAGTTTTTGGGGAAAAGAACGCTTTGATCCAAAATCCGGTTGCTCTTTCGGATTATACGTGTTTAATCATAAAAAGGACATGCAGGAGGGCCGTTTCGGCTGTCCTACATGTCCTTATCTAAATTTTCATATACTGGCGGAGAAATCCTGGTTTCATTCGGACTCTTCGTACACTTCCTTGGCCAAACGCAAAGCCGCCCAAGCCTTAGGCCACCCTGCATAAAAGGCGGCATGGGTCAAGAGCTCCGCCATTTCTTCTTTGGAAACGCCGTGATTCTTTGCATTCTGGATATGAAACTTCAGAGAACAGTCGAGAATGCCGCTTGCCATAAGAGCCGTAACCGTTACGATGCTCCGGTCCCTGGCAGACAGCTGCTCTTCCCTCGCCCATACTTCTCCGAACAGCACATCGTCATTGAGCTGCGCAAACTTCGGCGCAAATTCGCCAAGTTCCTCTCTTCCGGCTGTTACCTTCTTCATTGCCCATCCCTCATGCTTTCCTTCAAAATTGCTACAATTTCCTCATGTGACAGGGTCTTGTACCCGCCGTCCATGATAAACGAGCCTTCCGCGATGCCGTCGAGCATCTCGTTGGTAACACCCAGTTCCCGGATGTTCATAACCAGGCCGATTTCCTTCATATACGCTTCCATGCGGTCGAGGCCTTCCTTGGCGATTTCTTCGTCGCTCTTCCCCTCCGGGGTGACGTCCCATACATTTACCGCGTATCTTTTGAACTTCGCAAGCCCATAGGGCAGAATATACCGGTAATAGGGAATGGAAACGGCGGACAGGGTCATGCCGTGGGTCGCGTCGGTGAAGGCGCCGATGGACTGGCCGATCATATGCACCATCCAGTCGGTGGTTTTTCCTTTCGCCACAAGGGTATTCAGCGCCCAGGTGGCAGTCCACATAATGTTGCTTCGCGCCTCATAATCGGTTGGGTTTTTCACGGCGATTCTGGAGCTGTGAATCAAAGAGCGCAGCAGGCCCTCCATGATATAATCGGAGGTATTGTCGTCCTCGCCGGAAAAGTACTGCTCCAGGATATGAGACATGATGTCAAAGAAGCCGGCCGTCATCTGATAGGCGGGCAGCGTAAACGTAAAGGTTGGGTTTAAAATTGAAAATTTCGGAAAGACATTGTCGCCGAACACATGGCCGATTTTCCGCTTCTGCTCATGATTGGTGATGACGCTGCCGCCGTTCATTTCCGAGCCGGTGCCGACCATGGTCAGCACGCAGCCAACCGGGATGATTTTGTTGTCCACATCTTCCATACGCAGGTAATATTTCTCCCACGGATCTTCTTTACAGTAGGTGGAAACAGAGACTGCCTTGGCATAATCACACACGGAGCCGCCGCCGACCGCAAGAATCAGGTCCACATGGCCCTCCTTCGCCCTGCGGCATCCCTCATAGAGCTTTTCCACGGTGGGGTTGGGCATGACGCCCGCATCCTCGTAAATTTCCTTGCCCGCGGCCTTCAGGATCTCCACCACTTGCTCATAAATTCCATTTTTCTTGATCGAGCCGCCGCCGTAAACCAGCAGCACGTTTTTGCCGTAGTTTTTCAGTTCCTCACTTAGACCGTGCAGCGCGTCTTCTCCAAAATACAATTTGGTTGGATTGGAATAACAAAAGTTTCCTAACATCACGCATTCCTCCTAGTTATTATTTTATCCATTCAAGGATCCCAGGTCAGCTTACCGTTTCTGACAGCGACTTCATAGCGGCTGATTTTATCATTGAGCCGGGCAAGCGTCTGGTCAATCTGGCTGCGCTGCCTTAGCAGATTTTCCTTTTGCTCCACCAACAGCTGCAGCCTTGCCGGAATGGTAGCGTCGCCCTCCTGATAGAGGCGCACATATTGGATCATGGCTTCCACTGGAAGTCCCGCGCTCCTCATGCACTTAGCGAGCTCCACCCATTTCAGGTCCGCTTCCTGATAATCCCGGATTCCTCCGGCGGTACGGGTCACGGCGGGGATCATTCCCACCCGCTCATAGTACCGCAGGGTGTCCGTCGTAATTTGGTACGCTTCGCTGACTTCTTTGATCGTCACCTTGTCATCCTCCACAAGCTTTTGAGTGCCAAAGTTCTTTAAGCGATAAACCATCCTGTAAGCCAGTGCCGGGCTTCGTGCGCATCCAGCCTTATTCCAAGACAGCCTTTTCTCAGCTGAGCGAGGTCAGAAATTCCACCGTCGCAGGGTCCTGGTGAGAAAGAAACGCACTGGTACCCTGGTCGAGAGCACGGATTTCTTCCATGTCCGTATCGCAAAGGGTAAAGTGAAACACGTCGATGTTTTCCGCCATCCGCGCCCGATGGGTGGTCTTGGGAATCACCACTACACCGCTTTGGATCAGAAAGCGAAGAATGACCTGTGCGACGGTTTTTCCGTATTTGTCCGCAATTCCTTTGAAGACTGGGTTTGTAAACATTCCCTTTTTGCCTTCTGCAAAGGGACTCCAGGATTCATGCTGCACCCCATATTTCTCCATGATCGCATGGGCATCGGGCTGTTGCATAAACGGATGGGTCTCCACCTGATTGACCGCAGGTTTGATCTCGACGAATTTGCACAGGTCCACCAGCCGGTCTGGATAGAAGTTGGACACACCGATGGCACGCAGCTTACCGGCCCGATAGGCTTCTTCCATAGCGCGGTAGGTGCCGTAGTAGTCGTTGAAGGGCTGATGGATGAGCATCAGGTCGATGTAATCGGTTTTCAGCTTGCGAAGGGATTGCTCAATGGAAGCTTTCGCTTTTTCATAGCCCGCGTTGGAAATCCACACCTTCGTTGTCAGAAACAGTTCCTCCCTGGGAACACCGCATTTTGAAATGGCTTCACCTACCCCTCCTTCGTTGTGGTAGGCTTGGGCCGTGTCGATGGAGCGATATCCCACATCAATGGCATTAGAGACGCAGCGCTCGCATTCCCTAGGATCCACCTGATAGACACCATAGCCCAGCACCGGCATTCTGACTGCATTATTCAAGGTTACGTATTCCATAAAAAGTCCTCCAGATTCGTTGGTCTCTCCATGCTTGGAAGGTATGCCAGGCTTGACCTGCCTGCAAACCGCGAACTGCCTGCAAGGTTTTTACCGCTTGAGGTTACGCCAATCACCTGCCTTTTCCGAAATCCAGTATAGTCCTTGGAGTTGACTCTAAGTCAAGAACTTTTTTCAATAAATTTTGGAAGCCCGCTTTTTGCCGTATTCTCAGAGCAAAACAGCCGTGGAACAGATGCTTTTTCGCGTCTGCTCCACGGCCGTTTTGCTTTATTGTTTGCGTTTCCAATGTTGCGAAAGACCGGTATGTTTTATCATTCCCGCCGTTATACTTCTTCCCCCTGTCCCCGATTTCCAGAGGCATACGATCCCATGCAAACGTCGATGACTTCTCTGACCGGCTGGACCAGCGCCTCTTCGTACCGACATTTCCACTGGATTGCGCGATCCATTTTTCCATCTTTCATTCCGTCAATGGTATCGCCGTCCTGAATGGGATTATCGTTGTCAAGCAGGTAGGAAGCCATGTGATAGGCATGGTTGACCACCCAGTTGGGATCCATACCATGAAAGTGGTACTGCACATCCGGCAAAAACAGCGTGCCCATTCCCACGGTGTCCACCAGCATGTCGCCGGTGCCCTGGATATGAAAAAAGCGGGCGTTGACGGCAAAATAGACAAAGCGGGCCTCACTAGGGATTTGGTGTCCGCGGATGCGCGCTATCGGAAAGAGCTTGCCGGAGGCTTGAAAATAAACGGCCTCACAAGCGGGATACAGTTCCACAAGGGCTTCCATAAAATCCATATCCATCTGTGCCCGCTCCTTGGCGGACAGGCCCGCCGCCAGCAAGTCGGTGGCAATCACCTGGTATTGGCATTCAGCGAAAATCCGGTCCCGGTCCTCCATGCAGTCCCACATCTGGCTTTTTTGAAACGCATCGAAGTCGGCGCCGCAAAAGGAAGAGCAGCTGGTAATCATCAGCTGGGGAGGAACCGCTCCGTCCTTAAACTGGGAATGGTAATTCTGCGCGGCAAAGCCTGCGCCTTTTTCATCGTGCCAAAAGCATTCCACTGGACCGAGCCGCCGCGTCATCACGGAGCACATCCGTTCCTTGTCCGGCAGCTGTGCCGGCTCCCGGAAAAGCAGCTGCATCAAAAAGGGGCCGCCCGGCCGGGCTTCCTTCTTGAAATCCTGCTCAAAAACCTGCTCTTGCTGATCCATGGTCGTTTCTCCTTTCCGAATCAAGGCGGCCTGTCCCCGCGGCTGCGTGCGCAGCCTTCCCGTTTATCCCATCCAAATGGCCGGGAGAATGGCGGCGGACCTTTTGTATTCTTTCCAAGGCCCGGTAAAAGGGTGCTCCATACCCAGGCCTATTCTGTTTGTGCTTCCTCCTTTTTCAGTAGAACGCCGCCCACGTTGCGGCGGAAGGTATGAAACGACGCCCAGGGCACGGGGCTGTCCTTCAAAAAGTCCGCCGCCGCAGAAAGAACCCGCGGCAGGTCCCAGGCGATAAAGTCCAAATACCCGCAGAATATCCCGGTGGCTCCGCCCAGAAAGGTAATCGCATCCTCCCCCGCCGCCTTGCGGACGGCGGCTTCCAGCGCATCGCGAAAATCCAGCACCGCCTTGCCTCGTTCCTCTTCCTTTTCAAAGCAGTCCAGCGGATAAAGGAAAAAGCCTGGCACCGCGCCGTCGAGATGAAACGCGTCCATGGTTTCGCTGTCCCCTCTCAGATACTCGTTGATCAAAACCGGGCAGCGGGTAACGCCCGCGTACACGTCCAAACGCCAGTCCGCATCCGGGTCCTGTTGCGGTTGCATTTCATAGGCGGTGTACCCGTTTTCCAGAAACTGCTCCGGATTCCCCGCGAGGTCCAAGCCCATGGCTTCTAGCGTTTGAGGCAGGCGGTCCATAGAAATTTCCGGCTCGTCCTGCGGCGCATCCAGTACGTCAAAACCGTCAACCAGCGCCATCGCCTGAATTTCTCCCAATACCTGGTCGAGCAGGATGGACAGCATCCACCAGGCTTTGCCTTCGTCCTCTTTGAGCATGGGCAGCAGCTTTTCACAGAAAAGCGCCAGGGAAACCTGGCCGTTTTCCGTTGTCTTCGCCCATACCTGCACGTCCTTCCCCGCGATTTCCTGCCCGAACGCCCGCAGCCCAAAACCTTGGGAAGGCTGCCGGCCCACCAGCACGTTCCAACGCTCCAGAAGGGATTGAGGGGCCCGGCGCTGAAAATAGACCAATTCAAAAAGTTTGGCGCGGTTTCCTTCCGGGGTCAGGATGAGCTCGTACTTTTCCCCGTTGAAGCCCAGCTCAAAGGCGATATCGTGAAAGGCGGAAGCCAGCAGCTTTTCGCACTTGGCGATCAGCTCTTCGCCCACAGCGGCCTGTTTTTTCTGGTCAAGCAGCTTGCGCAGTTCCTCCTCGCCTTGCAGAAATGCTGTCCAGCTTTCCTCTGTCCGCTGCCGGAACGTCTTCTCAAACCGGGGCGCCGCCAGCCGGCGGCGGCAGTCGTCTATGAATTCCTGGGTATCCGCATCGCCTGGCCGGGCTTCAAGCGCTTTCTCGAAGTGGCGAAGGGCCGGACCCTCTTCATCCAGGTAATAATAGGCGTAGGCGATGCGGTAATTCCAATTGTGTTCGTCCTGAAAGTGCTCCTCCACCGATTTGAGCAGCTCCACCGCACGTTCAAACTGTACCCGGTCCCCCACCTGGGCCCGGTTGTTATACGCCCGCGCCAGCTCGCTGACCAGCGCCGGCGTCTTCTCCGCCTCCGGCAGCGCTTCGATGGCGTCGATGATGGCTCGATATTCCTCTTTTTCATTCCAGATTTCACACTGCTTCATCAGGTCCATAGTTGCATCCTCCTTGTTTTGCGCCGCCTGGCGGTTTTTGAGTTGTCCTTAGGGTCCGCCTCTAACCGTCCTGACTGCCCTGCGGTTTTCCTTGCGATATGACTACTATAAGCCGGCGCCTATGCGCGCAGCCGGAAGGTTTTCGGGGAAAACCGGTAGACCAGAATACAGGCCACCACACAGTACAGAATGCAGAATGCAATGCACAGCGCTCCGAAGACCAGGGTGGGCATTTGCAGCTGCATCAGGAAAAAACAGACGAAATAGGTGGCGGACAGCACCATTTGATAAGTTCCGCTCTTCATTTCGGTCCCCGCGTTATAGGGCTGCAGGAGATAATAGATGGTGAGATAATGCACCGAGAAAAAGACGCTCATGGAAAGGATGGAAACGAAGAGCACCCCATAGTTGAGCCAATGCTCCGTCCCGCCGGAGGCATAAAGCAGGAGCGCCAGACCGGCGCCGACCACAAAGGCCGGAAGGAGGTTGATCTTGATGATTTCCCGCAGGCGAATGCGAAACAGCTTGAGCACCAGATTGGGCTGCTTGTAGAAGGAATAGGTGAGCAGACTGTGGTCGCAGTTCATAAACAGCGCCTTGGTAAACCCCGTTCCCCGGTTGATGGCGTACATGATGAAAACAAAGTAGGGCAGAAAGGTCAAAAGCAGTTCATTGGACTTCTCCTTGATCTCGGGCACCAGGTAAAAAGCCAGCAGGATTCCCAAAACCAGGCACAGGCAGACCACCGCAATCCGCTTGGAGGATTTCCAAAGGATTTTCTGATGGCGCTTGATAAACAGCTCGTTTAGGTATTCAAATCCCTTTCGTCTGCTGGTAATGCCGGAATCCGCGGAAATGACCTTTTGGGTCGTCTGTCTGGATTTTTCTTTGGCGGTGTCCATCTGCTGCATGGACTGCGCCAGAATCTGCTGGTACATTTCCCGGTATTTCCGGAAGGTGACGATCTTATAAAGCGCAGCCCCGCCCAAGAGAATGGAACACAGCATCAGCACCGCCACCGCCGCAGACGGAACCACCACTCCAAAAGCGGGCAGGCCATAGGCGGCCGCCAGCAAAAGAACCATACCGATCCAGGCGTATTTGGTCAGGCCGTTTTCGTTGGCGGCTTTTCCGGTTTTCTCGTAATGGTACAGGGAAGAGGCCGCCATTGTCAGCTTCAGTCCTACCACAAAGAACGGAATAAGAAGGCACTGCCAGACCGCAACCCCCTGCATAAGGCCAAACAGGAGGCCGCAGAGAAGAAACCCGAGAAACACCTTCAAAAGGGCATATGCGTAGTTTGCCAGCGCATATTCCTTCGCGTCCATGCGCATGAGAATCATAGCGTAGTACTTATCCCGGCTGGGATTGAACAGATAGGTGTTGGCAAAGGAGCCGATGACGGTCAAAAACAGAAGGATATGTAAAAACACCTGCTCCGGCGCCGCCGTTTTATAAAGAAACCCCACTCCCGTCACCATCGTAGCGAAGTAGAGAAGCTTGCCAAGGAAAACCGAAATCACTTCCCAGACGGCCGACAGGACATTGGCGAAAATTTTAAGACCGCGCACCTGATACAGGGTTTGGGGAAGAAGCCTTTTCAAAAGCGGAATCTGCTTGAGGGAATAGAGAATGCTGTTGACCCGGTAAGTGTTTTTCAGGGAAAAGGAGATTTGCAGCGTTCTATTCATGGCCTTCCTCCCGCAATGCCGCGAGGATCTTGTCCTTAAATTCACGGCTGTCCAGGTTTGCCTGGTCCACCACCTCCAGGATTCCGTGGTTTAAAAGGACAATTTCGTCGCACAAGTCCAGCGCCAGGTCCATAATGTGGGTGGAAAAGATGGTAATGCGCCCTTTTTTCAGAGAGCGCAGCAGCTGCTTCATCTCCTCCGCCACCACTACGTCCAGGGAGGTGAGCGGTTCATCCAGAAGAAGGAGATTCGGCTGGGCGATGATATTGATGAGCATCTGCATCTTGTTTTTCATGCCGTGAGAATAGTCTTTTAATAGCTTATCCCGGTCCTCCGGCTCGATGCTTATCTCATCGAAGTATGCGTCGATGGTCTTCGGATTTTGGATGCTTTTTTCGTTGATATCCAGAAAAAATTTCAGGAATTCCCGGCCGGTGAGAAACTCGGGAACGGCAGGGGTGGACAGCACATATCCCACGTCCTGGGCCTTCACCTCTCTACGCGTTCCATCCTCCTGCAGATAAAAGCTTCCGGCATCGGTTTGGATGTCCCGGTTGAGACAGTTGAACAGAGTGGTCTTGCCGGCGCCGTTTCTTCCCAGAAGGCCGTAAATTTTACCGCTTTCAAAGGTGAAATCAATGTCCCGTAAGACTTCCTTTTTCTCAAAGCGTTTGGAAAGATGTTCAATGATCAGTTTCATGCTTTTCTCCTTTCGGTCTGCGCAGATACAAGGTTTCTTTCGCTCCTGCGCCGATGCAGAAGCTTCAAAGGAAACCGCATGCAAAATCGAGATTACATTTTCTTTTCATATCGGACCCGGCAGTAGATGCCGTATCCTTCCACAAACAGGTACGCAGCCACCAGCAGCAACACCGCCGCCAGATCCACTCCCATCAGTGCAAAGGAAACCATCAGCGCGCCGAACACGTAGGTCATCAAGTCGAAGGCCTTCGCCTTGGCCAGGCTTGCTAGCATCACATTGCGTTCGTCTTTAGCGTCGATCTCCCTTTGCCTGGCGACTTCAGGGCTGTTTTTCATCACCCTGCGCTCCACGGCCTTCCCCATTCCGTGCCCGAAGATACCGCAGCCGAAGCCGGTCAGAACATACGGCAGCACCCGCATCATCCCTTGAGGCTCTTCGATGGTTTTGAGCAGCAAAAATCCCGCCGCCAAGAGCAGAAGCCCAGCTCCGGCCAGCCAATAAGCAGTTCCCTTCTTTTTCATACCCCATCCTCCTCATAGATAAAGATGTCTTCAATGTGCATGTCAAAATACCGGGCGATTTTAAACGCCAGAAGGATGGATGGGTTATACCGACCGTTTTCCAGGGAACCGATCGTCTGCCGCGATACCGCGAGAGCGCTGGCTAACTCCTCTTGCTTGATTCCACGGCTTTTGCGTATCTCCTCGAGCCGGTTTTTCAAGACGCTTCCCCTCCTTCCCAGACGGAAAGTTTACTTTCCATGTCAAACAGTATACCGCATTCTGGAAGAATGTCAAGCACACTTTCCGTTTTCCCGCAAAAAACACCCGCAGGCGAGTGTCTGCGGGTGTTTCATCCCGGCCGAGAAGAGGTTTTACATCGGGCTTCCTGGTATCCAAAAATATGGGCGCGCTCCGTTTTTCTTTTTATTTCACCGCCAGCGCCCCCAGCAGCCGTTCCCGATCCTGTTCCAGAAGAGGGCGCATGCTGTCCGCATAAAACGAAAAATCCGCATTTTGGAGCGCCAATGCAATGGTTTCCCGCAATCCGGGTTTCCACTCCGCAATTTCCGTAAGCGCCTTGATGCATTGCCTTGCAACGATCGGCTTTTTGTCGGAAATGAGCAGCGCAATCCGGCCGAACCGTTCAGAAATCAGATTATTGGCATCCCATCTGGCGTTGGCAGCAAGAAGAAACATTCCCCTTACGCGCAGATAGGAGTTTTCGCTTTCCAGGAGCGCAAAGAATTCCCCCATATGAGGATAAGCCATATCGGTTTCGCAGCTTACCTCCAGCAGCGTACTCATAGCCGCACAGCCGACCTTCGCATTTTTAGAGGAAAGCAGCGCCACCTGCTCTTGCACAAATGCCTGCGTCATACCGTATTCCCCTTCTCCTTTGTTTTGGTTTGCATCCGGCCTTTCCAGACAAGGCCGCGCCGGTATATTCTCCTTTATCATAGCGGATGCCGGCAAAGATGTAAACAAAAAAAGCGGACACCGCCTGCATGCTGCGTCGGTGTCCGCGGAAAGTGCCTCTTGTTTCGTTGACCGGCATGGGAAAGAAGGCAGGGCTAACGGGAGCTTCCCGCATACGCGGTTTCCTTCCCATGAAAGTACCGGTGAACCAGCTCTTTGCCGCCTTCCTGTGCCACCACGCCGTTTTCCACCCGCACGGCATGGTCGCAGAGAGCTTCGGCACAGCGCAGGTCATGGGTGATGGTAATCATGGTATTCCCGCTCTGCTCATGGAGCCGGTTTAGAATCTGCACCATTTCTTTTAGCCCGGCGTAATCCTGTCCTACCGTTGGTTCATCCAGAAGGAGGACGGATGGATTGGATGCCACCGCCGCCGCAATGGACACCCGGCGCTTCTGCCCTTCTGAGAGGGAGTGGGGATGCCGGTCAGCCAGATGGGTGATGGAAAACAGTTCCATGATTTCCCGGGCGTGCTCCTGAGATTGGGCACCAAAGGCGATTTCCTGCCAGACGGTGGGCATAAACAGCTGATAGTTCGGGTTTTGATACACCACGCCGACCCGTTTGAACCAGGCGCGGGTTCC
>CAMLYM010000065.1 GCA_946491705.1 uncultured Clostridia bacterium | reverse complement strand
AAACAGCATTTTTGTTCCATTTCTCAAAAATTGTTGTTATAATGGATTTGATAGACTAAAATAGATTGCCCTTTTCTATGTATCTGCGATATAATAATAGCAATAGCAAAAATATATTTGTTCACTTTTGCGGTCGCTCCCCGTGCGGGAGCGTGGATTGAAATTGCTGCTCAAGCTTGCTTCTGAGTTTCCGTTCCTGTCGCTCCCCGTGCGGGAGCGTGGATTGAAATCGTAAAAGTTTTGGATATGGACTTTTCAAAATGGTCGCTCCCCGTGCGGGAGCGTGGATTGAAATTCAAATACAAGTCCATGACTTTATCTCTCACATAGTGTCGCTCCCCGTGCGGGAGCGTGGATTGAAATGCAGTACATTGGGGATTTTGGTGAGCTCCGCCTCGTCGCTCCCCGTGCGGGAGCGTGGATTGAAATACCCACATAGATTGATAGTCAATGCCATACGGCGTCGCTCCCCGTGCGGGAGCGTGGATTGAAATCCCAAGCTGCCGCGATGCCGATTTGAGGGCAGCCCGTCGCTCCCCGTGCGGGAGCGTGGATTGAAATTCCAAGGGACCCTAAAAAAGTCTTGTGTCTTAATGGTCGCTCCCCGTGCGGGAGCGTGGATTGAAATCCCCCTTTGCAGGGGGGTAGTCTGCTCAGACCTCGTCGCTCCCCGTGCGGGAGCGTGGATTGAAATATCCATACTCCTACGTTTGTATGCACTATCCAAATGTCGCTCCCCGTGCGGGAGCGTGGATTGAAATAACCTGACGAAACGGCAGCTTGTTTGTTTTGCGGGTCGCTCCCCGTGCGGGAGCGTGGATTACAGTTGCTGCTGCTCAAGATCATAGAGGACAACAGCAAGAACTTCGCACACGGAAAGCGCGGGTTGAAATCGCTTTCCGTTGGTGCAGAGTATGGATTTTTGTCTGCTTTACTGCTGTTTCAAATTCTTAATCCGGAAAAGAAAGCTTTTAAAATGCAGTGGAAAATCCAAGAAAAACATGATAGAATGAAGCGGTCAAAACGACCACGTTGCTTAAAGAATACGAGGGGATGACCTGTGAGCAACTCTTTTTCGCAAATGATATTGTTTCAAGTAAAGCCTGATCGGCTGGATGCGTTCGAATTGCTTATTAGGGCCATTCAAGCAGAACAGCAAGCACTTCCCGGCTGTATCGGTGTGAAGTATATGAAACGTTTTTACACGTTTGACGGCGTGGAAAACGGCAAGCCGCCCAGAGAGCTCACCAGAATTGTAAAATGCGTAAAATATTATTCCTATTTGGAATTTGACACCATAGAAAACTGTGGAAAAGCGAACGGTTGGTTTTTTGATCGCCATGCCAGAGATGTGATGAAGCTACTCATCATGCCATTTGAAATAAACAGCGGTTATTCCGTCTGACAAGGAGAATATGCATAACATGAACGAAGAGTTAAAATGCATCTTGACGAAGTTCGCAGAGTCCGGCTGGGATTTGATTGCTTTTGCGGCAAAAGAGTATTTAAACGGAGCAGACAATAAACCGGAATTGGTGAAAGCGATTATACAAGCCGACAGACAATGTGGCAGCTGTGGATGTGAGTTTGACTCTTTTTACAAGAGAGCGCTGGAGCTCTTGTAAAGCTCATAGATAGATGCGCGATAAAACCGGATAGGTTCACCCTGCCAAAAACAAGAGAAGTTCAGTGGATGTGCCTTCCACAGGCCGCGGTGAAGATCAAGGGAGCGAAAGCGACGAGAGTGCTTCGCTCCCTGCGCATTGCTGAACGGAAAGCGAGGTTAACAAACTGCATCCTTTTTTCGGCCGTTTATTCTCCTGAATTAGTGTATTATTCACCTATTCCTTGCGATTGGCCGTAACGATGTACAAGGCCCAAGCGCGCTGCCGCTTTCCGTGAGCGGCCGGTATTTTACATAGAAAGAGAATGAAACGCTTATGAATACAAAAGAAGTCGCAGAAATCCGCCGCCGGTTTCGTCCGGAAAAAAGCAACATCACCCATGTCCGTGGCTGCTATGTCAACGGGGAACGGGAGATCATCTCCCAGTTCAGTCAATCCTTAGCATTGACGCCCCAGGAAGAGTCGGAGAAGATTCTTGCGGTTTTAAAGCGGACTTTGTCCGGGACCTTAGGCAAAAACCTCATCGACATCGCCTTCACCACGCAGCAGGTTGTGGAGAGCAGTGAGCATAACCGGCTTATGGCCATGCGAAATTCCGCCCTCACGGATGAGGAGGCTATTCAGGCCTTTTATCAGAAGGTAATCGAATCGGTTTCCCTGGACGGGCATTATCTGATCCTCCTGGCCTGCGACACCTACGACGTCCCCTACCGTTCCAAGGACGGGGAGCGGCAGGAGGAGGTTTCCTCGGAGGTATTTTCCTACTTTGTGTGCAGCATCTGCCCGGTTAAATTGACCCAGCCGGCCTTGAGCTACTTTGCCAACGACAATTTGCTGCATAACCGCACGGCGGATTGGATTGTCGCCCCGCCGGAGCTGGGATTCTTATTCCCGGCCTTTGATGACCGGAGTGCAAACATTTACAATGCCCTGTACTATTCCCGCGACCTTACGGAAAACCACAAGGAATTTGTAGACGCGGTTTTTCACAGCGAGATTCCCATGCCCGCTGCCGAGCAAAAGGAAACCTTTCAGTCCATTCTGGAGGAAACTCTCTGTGACGACTGTAATTATGAGGTGGTGCAGGCGGTCCACGAGCAGCTGCGTGAGACCCTTGAGGAACATAAGGCAAATAAAGAACCTGAGCCGCCGGTGGTTTCCAAAGACACGATCAAGAACGTTCTGGAGGTCTGTGAGGTTTCACAGGAGAAGGTGGCGGCGTTTGAGGAACGCTACGACGCACAGTTTGGCGCCGAGACCGACTTAAGCCCCTGTAACCTGATGGAAAGCAAGTTGGAAATCCGCACGCCGGATGTGACTATTCATGTCAGCCCCGAGCGCAGCGACCTGGTGGAGACCAGGGTGATCGACGACAAAAAGTATATCCTGATCCGGGCAGAGGACGAAGTAGTGGTAAACGGCGTGGCAATTCATATCTCCTGACACGGGAATGCCGAAAGCGGCTTTCCCTATGCCGCCACTGCCGCCAGAAAACCGGAAAAAGCGGGCGGGAATGCCTTTGTTTGGCGTTCCCGCCCGGTTGTATTTTTAAAAACGTGCCTTTGCACAAAAATTGGATTGGCAAATGGAGAAAAGCAAAAATTTGACCCTCCCTGCAAAAGGAAAAATGCAGGCAAAGGCGCCGGTTTTCCAGAAACGGGCGGGAGAAAGCAGCACCCCTGTAAGATAAAATGGATGAGCCGCGTTTATAAAATGGAAAATACCGGACAAAATAAGGAAACTTCTATCCAAAAACGAGGAAAAAGGAACAAATTTGGAGGATTCTTTACAGAATCGTTTACAAACGAAGGCGAAAAAGATAAAATAGAGGAGAACTAAGCAAAGGGGAAAAGGGAGAACCGCAACATGCGGTTAGGCTGGACGCCTTGCCTTATTTGTTTATTCTTGCGGCAAACGCTCCCGTACGGCGGCGAATGGAAGGAGGGGGAGAGGTATGCTGCGCGATCTGTTTTATGTGGGTTTCGGCTATTTGGCGGGCAGCATTTTGTTCGCCCATGTTTTTGGCTATCTGCTCGGGAACAAAAATGTGACCGAAGAGAGCAGGGACCATAACCCTGGGACTGCCAATGCCTTTGTGTACGGCGGATTTTGGTGCGGTGCCTTCACCTTGTGCGGCGATTTGGCAAAGGGCTTCTTCCCGGTGTTTCTCTACTTGGGCGGAACTCCCTTATCGGATTGCAGTTTCGCAGTATCCTTCGTGCTTCTCGCGCCGGTGGCCGGTCATATTCTGCCTTTGTTTCACCGGTTTCGCGGCGGAAAGGGAATCGCGGTGTCCTTCGGCTGCCTTTTAGGGCTCTTTCCGACGCTCTTGCCCCTGGCGATCTTGGCCTGTACTTTTCTGTTTTTCTCCCTGATTTTAAAGGTTTCTCCAAACTACCACAAGACTCTGTGGACCTATACCGCATCTGCCCTGCTGATGCTGGTGTTTGTCAAAGAACTGCCGGTGGTCGTCGGCTATGCGGGAATAGCGGCTTTGATTGTGGCAAAGCTTCTGACTAGCTCGGAAAGAAAGGAAAAGTGCAGGGTGAGGTTTGTATGGAAGCATTGATTTTGTCCTGCAGCACGGGCGGAGGCCATAATGCCGCAGGAAAAGCCGTAGCGCAGGCGCTGGAAAGCCGTGGCCATCACGTTACGATTATGGATCCTTATCAATTGGCAAGCGACGGGCTTGCCCTAACCATAGGAAATATGTATATCAAGCTGGTGCAGAAAGCGCCGCGCTTGTTTGGGTTCGTCTATTTTTTAGGAAGCATGGTGAGGCGGATCCCAGGCCATTCTCCAGTTTATTGGATCAATGGGAAAATGACTGACCGCATGGAAGAATATTTGCAGCAGCATTCCTTTGATGTGATTATCATGCCGCATATTTTTCCAGCTGAAATTCTCAGCCATATGAAAAACAGCGGTATCACGCTGCCGGCCACCATTTTTGTGGCTACCGATTACGCCTGCATCCCTTTTACTGAGGAAACGGCATGCGATTATTATGTGATCCCCTCGCCGGAGTTGAAAGAGGAATTTTGCAAAAGAGGGATACCGGAAGAAAAGATTATGCCGCTTGGCATTCCCGTGAGGGATGAGTTTTTGAAGGAAAAGGACCGGGCCCGGGCCCTTAAAAAGCTGAATCTTCCCAAAGACAAACGGTATTTTCTACTGTCGGGCGGCAGCATCGGGGCGGGGAAGATCGCGTCCTCCATCCGGTGCCTGCGGCGGTATCTGGAAAAAAACCGCGACTGCAGACTGGTAGTAATCTGTGGCAATAACCTTCGGCTCTACCGCCGGCTGACTAAGAAATACAAATCGGACGAGCAGCTGCTGATTTTGCAGAGCACGCCTTACATCGCGGATTATATGAAAGCGTGCGACGCCTTTCTTTCCAAGCCGGGCGGCCTTTCCTCTACGGAAGCGGCCGTGCTGGAGATTCCGTTGGTTCACATTTCCCCGATTCCCGGCTGCGAGAAGAAAAACGCCGCCTTTTTTGCGAAACGGGGGATGAGCGTGCCGGTGGCCAAGCCTGGAAAAGAGTTGCTGAAAGCCATCGAAGGGCTCAAGGACGCGCAGGCGGTAGAGCGGATGCGGGAAAACCAGGGACGGTTCATCAGTCCCAGGGCATCCGAGGAGATTTGCCGTCTGGCGGAGAGCCTGGCGAAAGAAAGCGCGGAAGAGGAACCGGCTACCGTATAGGCAGGGAAGCTTTCCAGCTTCTTTCTCTAGTGTGGACGAGAAAAATAAGGCGAATTCTCCGAGAACGCAGACAGGGCCTATTTTCCAATTTACGACTTGCATATAATTTGGTATCATTCGGATAGCGATACAGGTTGCCCCAAGCATCCGAAACCGTTGCCGGAGGAATTTAGGATGAACGAAAAAAGAATGATCCGCGGCAGCATGCGAATCAAGGAGATGATCCATGCGGATGCAAGGCGTATCTGCCTTATTTCGATCTCATTGGATAAAGAAGGTGCTGTATGAAGGGGTTTGACCGGAAAGACCTGCTGTTTTCTCTCTGCGGTCTCAACTGCGGCTTATGCTCCATGCGTCTGGGCGGGTACTGCCCCGGCTGCGGCGGGGGTGAGGGGAATCAAACCTGCGCCATTGCAAGATGCAGCCTTGCACACGGCAAGGTGGAATACTGCGGTCAATGTGTGGAGTATCCCTGTAAGCGGTATGAAAATGCACAGGAGTACGATGGCTTTATTACCAGGCAAAACCAACGCAAAGACATGCAAAAGGCAATGACCATCGGATGGCAGGCTTACCAGGCTGAACAGGAAGAAAAAGCAGAAATCCTGCATGAGCTTTTGGAGCAGTATAACGATGGACGACGCAAGACTTTCTACGGTGTGGCGGTAAACCTTTTGGAGCTTGCAGATTTAAGAGATATCAGAAGACGGCTCCGGGAAACGGCGTCTCTGCCCTTAAAGGAAAAGGCTGCACAGGCGGCGGCACTGTTACAGGAGACGGCCGATAAGCGCCGGGTGGTGCTCAAGCTGAGAAAAAAACCACCCAAAGAGAAAGCGGGCGGATGAAACGTGGCAGCCTTAAGGCAAAATTTTTATATAGACCCGAGAGATTGTTTTATTAAGCCGGAAACCGACTGGTTTTCGGCTCATTTTTATTTTCAGCAGGTGTCAGGGCAGAAACGTACGGCGACTCTGGAAATCAGGAAATCGGACGGCATATTTGAATGCGGTGATCCGGGGTCACAGAACGTGCCGCGCCTTGCTGGGATTGGTCCATGGACAAGGAAAAGAGAAAGCAGGTTTTCGAAGTAAAATCAGTGTGGACCTTGTATTATTCAGGTGATTTTGATACAATTAACAAAACGTATCCATTAAAACCAAGCGATTTTCTACATACCGGAGAGAAGCGTTCGGAGAAGGCAGCTGGAAACCAGGACAAAGCGCTGCGGGCCCTGCAAAAGGAATCGGCCGGAAGGCAAGACGGCAGACCGGGACCGATACGGGATTGAAGGAGTAAACGATGATTGTACGGAAAAAGATATTGATTGTGGAAGACAATGAAATCAACCGAATGATGCTGTACGGAATTTTGTCTTCGGACTATCAGGTTCTGGAGGCGGAAAACGGACAGGAGGCGCTGTCCGTTTTAAAACAGTACGAAGAACAGATTTCTTTGATTCTGCTGGATATCGTCATGCCTGTGATGGACGGGTATACTTTTTTGTCCATTGTCAAGAAAGATCCTGCGTATTCCTCCATTCCTGTGATTGTTACTACCCAAAATGACGGCGAATCGGACGAGGTTGCGGCGCTGTCTCACGGCGCCGCTGATTTTGTTGTCAAGCCCTATAAGGCCCAAATCATCCTGCACCGGGTTGCCAACATCATCAACCTGCGGGAAACGGCCGCCATGATCAACCTGGTCCAATACGACCGGCTCACCGGGCTTTACAGCAAAGAATTTTTTTACCGGCGCGCAAAGGAACTCATCCTGGCGCACCCGGAGCGCAGCTATGACATTATCTGCTCAGATATTGAAAATTTCAAGCTCATCAACGACGTTTTCGGAATGCCGGCGGGGGACCGCCTTTTGCGCGGGCTTGCCGACCTGTATACGACGATGGTGGGCAACCACGGGATTTGCGGCCGATTTAACGCCGACCAGTTTTCCTGCCTGCTGGAGCATCACTGGGAATACGAGGACGGCGCATTCATTCAGGCTACGGAAACCATCAACACTCTGTCGAGCGCTAAGAATGTGGTGATGAAGTGGGGTATCTATTCGGTAGAGGACCGGTCCATCTCGGTAGAACAGATGTGCGACCGGGCGCTTCTGGCCGCCCGCAGCATCAAGGGGCGGTACGGGACATACTTCGCGGCCTATGACGACGCGCTGCGCAACAAGCTGTTGCGGGAACAGGCGATCACAAATGGAATGGAATCCGCCCTGGCCCGGGGCCAATTTGAGATTTACCTGCAGCCGAAATACCGCATCAAGGACGACAGCCTGGCCGGCGCCGAAGCACTGGTGCGCTGGAACCATCCCCAATGGGGAATGCAGTCGCCGGCGGAGTTTATTCCTCTATTTGAGAAGAGCGGGTTTATTACCAAGCTTGACCAGTTTGTATGGGACAGAGCCTGCGCGGTTGTGCAAAGCTGGGATGAAAAAGGATATCCTCCGATTTCGGTTTCGGTCAACGTCTCCAGGGCAGACATCTATAACGCGGACATAGCGGACATCTTGGTAAAAACCGTGCGCAAATACCGCCTGCCTCCTTCCCGTCTCCATCTGGAAATCACCGAAAGCGCCTATACGGAAAATCCCAAGCAGATCATTGATACGGTGGGACGCCTGCGGGAACTGGGCTTCGTCATTGAAATGGACGACTTTGGAAGCGGCTATTCTTCCCTGAATATGCTCAACCAAATGCCTCTGGATATTTTAAAATTGGATATGAAGTTTATCCAAGTGGAAACGGCCAAGCCGGTCAACCAGGGAATCCTGCGCTTCATTATGGGCCTTGCCCGCTGGATGAACCTGAGCGTGGTGGCAGAAGGGGTGGAAACCAGGGACCAGCTGGTTCGCCTGCGTGAAATCGGCTGCGATTATGTGCAGGGCTACTATTTTGCAAGGCCTATGCCGTGCACGAAATTTGAGACTTTGCTGAGAGAACGCGGTCTCGCTTCCAAAGCAGAGGAAAGCAGTTCGGTCCGGCCGCTGGGAAAGCGGCGGGGGCAGGTGATTTTGGTGGCCGATGAGGACGAGGAATACCGCGCAGAGGTACGAAGGATGCTGGAGGGCCGGTACCAGGTGGCGGAGGCCGCCGACGGAGACGCGGCCCTTTCCTGTATGGCAGGCTATGAGTACAAGCTGGCGGCGGTCATCCTGAGCATGACCCTTGCGAATCCAGACGGATTGTCGGTGCTGGAGGTGCTCCAGAGAGAAAAAGCGGTATGGAAGATTCCGGTGGTCGCCACCGGGCCGTGGGACAAGCTGCTGGAACAACAGGCGCTGCAAATGGGAGCGGACGACTTTGCCGGCAAACCCCATTCCCAGCTGAGCCTTCTTAAACGGGTACAGCGGGCTGTGGGAGTCAACTCCTCCTGGGAACGGGAGTGCGCCCTGCGCGACGAAGCGTACCGGGACTATCTGACCGGGCTTCTCAACCGCAGAGGGCTCGATTATGCCGTCGAAGCCCTGCGCAAGGAGGACGAGCCTTTGGCGGTATACCTGTTTGACCTGGATAATCTCAAGCAGATTAACGACCAATACGGCCACGTGGAGGGAGATCAGCTCCTTGTGCAGTTTAGCGGGCTGCTTCGGTCTCATACAAGGGCGACGGATATTCTAGCACGATTCGGCGGAGACGAATTCATTGTTGTCATTAAGCAGATGGGCACGCAGCAAATCGCTCTGAAAAAAGGAGAAGACATCTGCCGGGCGGTACGGGAAAGCTCCTTTGCGAAAGCCATACCGGCGACCGCCTCTGCCGGCGTTGCCGTTTGGAATACGGAAGACCCTTTGGATACGATCCTCGAACGGGCGGACGAAGCCCTATACCGGGCGAAAAGAGAGAACAAAGGCGGGTGCCTGCTGTGGAGAGGATGAAGCGAATGAAAACGCAAGCAGCGGTTGTTCAGACCGTACAGGATTTCTGCCGTGCCTGGTTTGAAAAGCGTGACGCGGATAAGGCGCTTGCGTTCTTTCATGAGGACATAAACTTTGTGGGTACCGGGGAAGAGGAAGCCGCCCAGGGAAAAGCCGAAATGGAACGCTACCTCCGAGAGGACATCCGGGAAATTCCGGAGCCTTTTTCCGTGGAGCTTTCCATGATCCAGGAGCAGCGAATTACCGAACAGGTAGAAAATCTGTCCGCCCGGATGATCCTGAAAAATTCCTTGTACGCCTGGCATCTGCGGGGATTTTTTACGTTGGTTTGCACGTTTGGAAGCTGGCGGATTCAAAGCCTTCACTTTGCCGAACCCAGCACAAGCCAGCGGGGGGAAGAGCATTATCCAATGACGTTGGTGATGCAAAATGTGGTACGCCAGCGGCAGGAGCTTTTAAACGATTCCCTTGCCGGCGGCATGATGGGCGGGTACATAGAGGAAGGGTTCCCGTTTTATTTTGTCAACCGGCAGATGCTGCGTTATCTTGGGTATGAGACCCAGGCGGATTTCATCGCAGATATCGGCGGGTCCATCTCCAACTGCATGCACCCGGACGACCGGGAAATGGTGGACGCGGCGGTGGTTGCGCAGATCGAGGAAAAGGGAGAATACGTAGTCGAATACCGGATGAAGAAACAGGACGGGTCTTACATCTGGGTGCACGACCTGGGCCGGAAAGTGACGGCTGAGGACGGCAGGGATGCAATCGCGTCGGTCTGCATCGACATTACGGCCCAAAGACAGGCCCAGGATGAGGTTTTTCATCTATATAACAACATTCCAGGGGCGGTGTTTCGCTGCCGGTTCGACGCCGATTTCTCCATTATCGACGCAAACGACGGGTTGTTCGAGTTTTTGGGATATACCAGACAGGAATTCGCGGGCATGGGCAACAAAATGTCCAGCGTCATATACCCGGACGACCTGGCGGTAATGGCCGACCAGCTCAACGGGCAGCTTAAGTACGGCAATACCATTCATAACGAGAATCGTCTGATCTGCAAGGATGGGACGATCAAGTGGATTTCCATCAAGGCGCAGCTTTTGCCGGAGAAGGACGGGGAGAAGTATTTCTACTGCGTGTTTGTGGACATCACGGAGGAAAAACAGCTGCAAGAGCGGGTACAGGAGCTTTATGAAAAAGAGCTGGCCTATTTTGCACAGGTCTCCGCCTCGGGAGGCGGAATCCAGGGCCGCGTAAACCTGACGGAAAATCGAATGGAAAGCTACGTATCCACTGTGGACGCGGCCATTTCCCGGGTGGGGAATACTTATAAGAAGACCGTTGAAAGCCTAGCGGCCTCTGCGGTGGATGCGGCCTATGGTGAAAAAATACGCCAAGTTCTTGACCGGGAAACGGTATTGTCGGATTTCGCTGCCGGCAAGGTGGACTACCGGTTTGACTTCCTGCGCCGACGCAACGACGGCGGCCTCTTCTGGGGAAGCACCAGCTTCCGTTCCTGCCTGAATCCGCAGACCGGCGATGTGATTGGCTTTTTGTATACCTTTGACATCACCGAACAGAAGCTGCAGGAACAGCTGCTGGATAAGATTTCCCAACTGGATTACGACGTGATTACGGAGATCGACATCCGTCAGGATACCAACCGCCTGATTTCCTTCCACGAACAAACTAAGGAAACCATTGTGTCCGAAGGACGGTTCCAGGAAGAAATTCGCAACATCGCCGAACGGTTTATGGAGGAAGACTCGAAAAAGGAATATCTAGAAAAGCTGGATTTTGCGTATATGCAGGACAGGCTGGAAAGAGAGGATTTCTATACCTTCCTGGTGAAAATGAAAGATAGGCGGGGGGAATGCCGGGTCAAGCGCATCCAGGTGTTCTATATCAGCAAGGAACTGGGCCGGGTGTGCATGGCCCGCACCGATGTAACCGACATCGTGCGCCAGGAGCAGCGGCAGAAGGAGGAACTGGCTGCGGCGCTGGTGGCCGCGGAGCAGGCAAACGCCGCCAAATCCGATTTTCTTTCCCGCATGAGCCACGAAATCCGTACCCCTATGAACGCCATCATCGGTATGAGCGCCATCGCGGCCCACGCCATCGGCGACGACGAGCAGGTGGCCGACTGTCTTTCGAAGATCGGGATCTCTTCGCGGTTTCTACTTTCTTTGATCAACGACATCCTGGACATGAGCCGCATCGAGAGCGGAAAAATGCTCTTAAAGAACGAAAAGATCCCCACGGAGGATTTCATCGGCGGAATCAACTCCATCTGTTATGCCCAGGCGGCGGCCAAAGGGGTGGAGTACGAGTGCATCATCGACCCTGTGCTCGACGACTATTATATCGGCGACGCCATGAAGCTGCAGCAGGTGCTGATCAACATCCTGAGCAATGCCATCAAGTTTACCAGGGAGGGCGGAAAGGTCACCTTTTCTGCCGCCCAGCGCAGAAGGAGCAAAAACAGCGCGGCCTTGCGCTTTATCGTCAACGATACCGGTGTAGGCATGAGCGAAGAGTTCCTTCCCCATATCTTCGAGCCCTTCTCCCAGGAGTTCACCGGCACGACCTCCCTCTACGGAGGCACCGGGCTGGGACTTGCCATCTCTAAGAACATTGTGGATATGATGGACGGGAAAATTACCGTGCGCTCCATCAAAGGCATCGGCTCCGAGTTTACCGTGGACGTAAAACTGGGAATCACCGAGGAGGAAAAGCTGCGCCACAACCAGAAAAAGCAGGACTATCATTTTTCTCATCTGAAAACGCTGGTGGTGGACGACGACGTGGCCGTATGCGAAAGTGCGGTGGTTACCTTAAAAGAGATCGGCGTTACCGCCGAGTGGGTGGACAGCGGGCCCAAGGCCATCGACCGGGTGAAGGCCCTTTGGGAGACCGGCAGCTATTACGATATGCTCCTCATCGACTGGAAGATGCCGGAGATGGACGGGATCGAAACAGCCCGCCGGATTCGGGCGGTTGTGGGGCCGGAGGTCACCATCATCATCATGACCGCCTACGACTGGATCGCCATCGAGCATGAGGCGAAGCTGGCGGGCGTAAACCTTTTGATGAGTAAGCCCATGTTCAAATCCTCTTTGGTTTCCGCCTTTACGAGGGCCCTTGGGGAAAAGGAAGAGCTCACGCGCCAGGAGGAGCCTATGGACTATGACTTTACCGGCAAGCGGGTGCTCCTGGCGGAGGACAACGCCATCAACACCGAGGTGGCGGTAATGCTGCTGGAAGGCAAGGGCTTTGTGGTAGACACGGCGGAAAACGGACTTCGGGCCATGGAGCTGTACGGAAAGTCCCAGCCAGGCGATTACGACGCGATTTTGATGGATATCCGTATGCCTATTATGGACGGCCTGGCCGCAGCCAACAACATTCGTCATTTGAGCAACGCCGATGCAAAGGATATTCCCATCATCGCCATGACGGCCAACGCCTTCGACGACGACATTGAAAAAAGCAAGGCGGCCGGCATGAACGCCCATCTGGCGAAGCCCATTGAGCCGGAGCGGCTGTTTCAAACCTTATATGATTTCATTTCGGGAAAGGGGGGGTGATTGTGGGCGGCTTAAAAGAGTGCCTGGAAGCGTACGGCGCGGATTATACGGCCACCATGGAACGCTTTATGGGAAATGAAGCGCTGTATCGGAAAATTTTCGACATGTTTTTTCAGGATGAAAACTTGAGGAGACTAGGAGCGGCTTTAAAAGAAGAGGACGATACCGCCGCGTTTGAAGCGGCGCACACCCTCAAGGGCGTAACGGGAAACATGGGACTGACTCCTCTTTACGATGCGGTCT
>CAMLYM010000064.1 GCA_946491705.1 uncultured Clostridia bacterium | reverse complement strand
GCCCACAAAGCCAACCGCCAGCGCCGGCCGGTCGCCAATGCTCATGGCGATGAACCCCGCTAGAATGGGGAGCATAAAGCCGAAGGCCGCGTTGCCCACGGTATTAAGGAAGCGGGCGAAATCGGTATTCTTGCCGAAATTGGACGGGTCGAGGGCATAATGATCAAAGAGGAAGGAAAGGGCGATCAGGATGCCCCCGCCGATGACGAAGGGCAGCATATGGGAGACGCCGTTCATCAGATGCTTGTAAATCTGGCGGCCCACGCTTTCCTTGCCGTCGTTTTTCTGCTCCTGACCCTCTTCTCCCTTGCCCTGGTGATGGTAGGGGGCTACCTTGCCGCTTGTGGCCTCAGTCAAAAGCTCTTTTGCTTTGTTGATGCCGTTCGCCACCTTGGTCTGGATGAGAGGCTTGCCGTCAAACCGGGCCATGGGGACATTCTTGTCGGCGGCGATGAGAATGCAGCCAGCCTCTTCAATCTCCTCGGGCGTCAGCACGTTTTTCGCGCCGCCCGAGCCGTTTGTCTCCACCTTAATGGAAATGCCCAGTTCTCTGGCCGTGTTTTCCAGGCTTTCGGCCGCCATATAGGTGTGGGCGATGCCGGTGGGGCAGGCGGTGACCGCCAGCACCTGGTAACCCGTTTGGGCCTTGGACGTTTCCTTGGTTTCCTCCTGGAATTTCTCCGTTTCGCACTGGTCGATGAGAGATAAAAACACATCCGTGTCTTTGGCATGGATGAGCTTTTGGCGGAAGTCCTCGTCCATCAGCAGGATGGACAGCCGCCCGAGCACGTCTAGATGGATGTTGTCCGCCGTATCGGGCGCGGCAATCAGAAAGAACAGGTAGACGGGCGCGCCGTCGAGAGAATCGTAATCCACGCCGTCTTTGACCACCATGGCGCTCAGGGCGGCACGGCGCACCGCGTTTGTCTTGGCGTGGGGAATGGCAACCCCTTCCCCGATGCCGGTGGTGCCCTCTTTCTCCCGTCTTTGCACGCACGCTTTGTATGCAGCCGGGTCGCGCAGGCTGCCGGTCTGCTCCATCAGTTTTACCAGCCGGTCGATGGCCTGCTGCTTATCGGCCACCCTAGCGTTTAAATCGACGCCTTCTTTTTTGAGCAAATCGGTGATGCGCACGGCATTCTCTCCTTTCTCCTTACATGGCTGCAAGCAGCCGGTGGACTTCTTCTTTCGTAGCCAGCCTTTCCGAAAAGGCGCTGGCGCTTCCTGCCGCTACTCCCATACGGAAGGCGGTTTGCAGGTTTCCAGTTTGCAGATACCCGGCAAGGAAGCCGGCTACCATAGAATCCCCCGCACCCACCGAGTTTATAACCTTGCCTTTGGGCGCCGGGCTTTTATAAACGCTTCCGTCCTCGGTTTTGAGAAGGGCGCCGTCTCCGGCCATGGAAACGAGCACGTTGCGCGCGCCTAGCTCCTGGAGCTTCCCGGCATACCCGGCGATTTCATCGCCGTCTGTTACCGCAACGCCGAACAGCTCGCCCAACTCGTGATGGTTGGGCTTAATGAGGAAGGGATGGTATTTGAGGACGTTTTTGAGCAGGTCTTTGGTGGCGTCCACCACGAAGCGGATGCCTCTGCCCTGCAGCCGCCTGAGGATGCTCTCGTAAACGTCGCCGGGCAGGGTATCCGGAATGGACCCGGCCAGAACCAAAAAATCCCCTTTCCCCAGCACGTCGAGCTTTTCATAAAGCTTCCTCAAATCTTCCCCGCCCAGGCGAGGACCCCGGCCGTTGATTTCGCTTTCCACCTGGGCCTTGAGCTTGACGTTGATGCGGGACATTCCGTTTTCCACCCGGATGAAATCGGTCTTGCAGCCGGCCTCTCCGACGGCGCGTTCGATTTCCCGGCCGGTGAAGCCGGCGGTAAAGCCCAGGGCCACATTATCCACTCCCAGGTTTTTTAAAACAATGGACACATTGATTCCTTTGCCGCCGGGAAACACATCCTCAAACTCGGAGCGGTTGACCGCGCCCGGCTCAAAGAAGGGAACCCGGACGATATAATCGAGACAGGGATTAAAGGTTACGGTGTAAATCACAGGGTATCCACCTCCACAATCCGCGTATAGCTTCGGTATCGTTTTTCAGCAAGCACGGTGGTGAGAAGCACAGCGTCCGCCAGCGCCCCGAAGGTTACGGAAGAAATCTGCCCGAATTTGCTGGGGTCGGCCAGCACAAATCCGTCCCGGCACCGGGAAAGCGCCTCCGCCTTTACCGCCGCCTCGCTGGCCTCCGGCGTGCTCAGGCCGCAGCGGGGATGCACGCCGTTGACCCCAAAAAAGCCCTTGGTAAAATTGTATTTCTGCAAAAAGCGTACGGTTTCAGCGCCCACCGCCGCATCGGTGGAGGCTTTGAGCTCCCCGCCCAGGAGAATCACCCGGCAGCCGCTCTGGGCAAGCTTACGGGCGTGAGAGAGGGCATTGGTCACGTACACCGCCCGCTTCTCCGTCAGGTGATCCACCAAAAGCTCCGTGGTGGTACCCGCGTCGATATAAACAAAGTCGCCCGGTGAGACGAGGGACGCCCCATAGGCGGCGATGCGCTTTTTCTCCTCCATGTTTAGGTCCTTGCGCACCGATACGTCGTCATCGGTGGTGCTGTATTCCCCTTCGAGGGCGGTGGCGCCGCCGTGGACCTTCTTGAGCCTGCCCATTTCGTGAAGGGCGGCAAGGTCCCGGCGGATGGTGGACTCGGACGTATCCAACAGCCCGGTCAATTCCGTTACGGTAACGGCCTTTCGCTCCTGAAGCAGGTCGAGAATCGCCCGTTGCCGCAGTTCGGTCAGCATGGTTCTCACTCCCTTTCTGTCCCGATCATAACATCACTATCAGTCAAAGTCAATCATTTTCAACCGTTTATATAACGAATTTTTATGATTATTTTTGTGTAAATCGCTTAATTATAGTGAAAATTAGTGATTTATTCCTTATATTATGATAGATAATGACTGATTCCGTCGCATTTCCGGTGTTTTTCGCACATGAGAATAAAAAAGCCCCAGCAGCCGAAGCTGCCGGGGCTTTTTTATGGAATCAGGCATGGCGGATGTTGGTATGATCGGATAACTCCAAGCTCACAGTACAAAGATCACGCACCGCCGCTCCTGCCCGCCAATATGTTTTCCTGCCCCACCGGTTCACACGCCTGCCCCCCTTCTGCTTCATGGCTTTTATGATAGCACGGGGCAAACCAAGCCCACAAGCCGCGCTTTTTCCCAATTTCCGCAGAAGATCACGGCTATTTTGGCGCTTTTTTCGATGGTTTCGGCTGGCGATGGAGAATCTTCTGAGCGTTTTCCAGCAGTTCCCTGGAATTGACCGCGAAAATCAGCAGCACAAAGGCCGCCTGCAAAAGCGCCCAGTAAGGCGGCTGCAGCAGCATACAGGCACTTTGAGCTACCAGCAGCAGGGTATTGGCGAACAGCTTTCCCGTGCCGTAGTCGATGAAGATAAACCATCTGGCCGATACCGCCCGCAGCAGAAAGACGAATAGATAGCTTGCGAAGGTGGCCAGAGCCGCGCCGTTTACCCCCATCATGGGAATGAGGAGGAAGTTGAGCCCGATGTTTAAGCCCGCGCCTGCCGCCGTGGTCACCAGGGAGAGCATGCTTTTCTTTTTGACCATGTAAACGCTGCCCAGAAAATTGACCAGACAGGAAAAGGCGGTGGCCAGCACAAGCAGGGGGATGTACTGCCAGGAATCGTAGAACTCGTCGGACACCAGAAGCTTGGTCATTAGCTTGCAGACCAGGATGATGCCGGAGGCCGCCATCATAATCAGGGCGCTGTAAGAGCGGAACACCTTAGTAAAAAACCGGGCACGGGCTTTTTCCTCGGTCACGGCGGAAAGCTGCCAGGCGTCCATGAAGATGCCGGAAATCAGCACCACGATGGAGGGAATCTTATAAGCCACCGCGTACAGGCCGTTGGCCCCTTCTCCGCACAAGGCGGTGACGATGTACCGGTCGGAAACGTTGGTAATCCACCAGAACATGGTGTTTGGAATCATAGGGACCGCATACTTGAGCATGGCCCTGACGGTGGATCCCTCCATCCCGCCAATGCGGATATACCTGGAAAGCCGCCCCATGAAAAACAAAAACACCACCGAAATAAAGTCGGAACAGACCATGGCCAGCACATAGCCGGAAATACCCCATCCGAACGCTACCAGGAAAAGCACGTTGAAGAGGATAGTGGTGGCGGTGCTGAGAATGCCGTCGAAGGCGTAGAGGCGCACGAGGCCTCTGGCCCTGGTAAACTGGGAACACAGAGAGCGCAGGGAGGACATGAGGACAAAGGCGTAAATAAGCCCCGTATGCCCGGAAATCACATCCACCTGGTTCAAAAGCGGCCAGAATGCCAGCAGCGCCCCGAACCCGCAGAAAATGGTTAGCAGACCGGTGGAAAACACGTCGGTTTTTCGCACGCTTTTGTCCAGCCCGAAGCGTACCACCGCATTGACGATCCCCAGCGACACCAGCGGCAGCAACAGGTTACCCGTCTGTACCAGCAAATCGGTCACGCCGTATTCCTCGTTGCTCAACACCGTCGTATAAAGGGGCATGAGCAGGAACACCAGCACCTTCGAGCTGAAGGTGCCGATGGCAAAAATCACCGTATTGGAAATCAGCTTTTTGTACTTATCCATCGGCTGGGCTTGGCTCCTTTATCGAAAATATGACTTGTCCCTATTGTATGGCATTTGCCCCGCGCCGCCCCTCGAAAGCCGTCGGAAAGAGGACATGCCACCTGTTTCAAATTTTTGCCGGACCGGGCCAAGAAGAGCCCCGCCGGCGCATGCCGATGAGGCCCAATGTACGTGAACCTTTCACTCAGAAAAGAATTTTTCTTCAAACGTTTCTTCTGGCTGCGGTTTTCCGAAAAGGTAGCCCTGGATGGTATCCAGCCCCATCTGCCCGACAGTCTGGTATTCCTCCGGGGTTTCCACCCCTTCCAGACACACCCGTATGTCCACGTCATGGCACAGCTCCACTACAAAACGAATGAAGGTGGCGTCAAAGCGGCTGGTACGGATGTCCCGGATGAAGGTCTTGTCAATTTTGACAATGTCGGCCGGGGAATTTTTGAGAATTTCCAGCGAGGAATAGCCGGTGCCGAAATCGTCCATGGCAATGCGCACGCCCAGGGCGCGGACCTGGTCGAAGAGCTGCTTGAGGGTCCCGCTTTCCCGGGCCAAATACGTTTCGGTCAGCTCCACCACCAGATTCTTGGGGTCGAGCCGTTCTTCCTTGAGGGTGTTTTCCAAAAAAGGCAAAAAATCGTCCTCGGCAATCTGTACGTAGGACAAGTTGACGCTCATGACAAAATCCGGGTCTATCCGGGTCCATTCCTTGCACTGGCGCACCGCTTTCTGCAGAATCCATCGGCCCACCGGGAGGATCAGGCCGCTCTGCTCGAGCAGAGGGATGAACACCGCCGGCGGCACCTGTCCATACTTCTCACACTGCCACCTGGCAAGCGCCTCCGCTCCGGTCACATGCCCGTCCCGCGCCGCCACCTGAGGCTGATAATAAAGCCGGAATCCAGCGAACCGGTTCTCCACGCTTTCCCGCAGCAGCTCAATGAGCTCCAGATCCTTTTCCTTGCTTGAAAGAATTTCCTCGGAAAAGAAGGTCACCCGGCCGCGCCCGGCCGCTTTGGAGGCTTCCAACGAATACCCCGCGTATTTGAGCAGGTCGAGATAGGTACGGGCATCCTCCGGATAGCGCACACAGCCGGCGGATAATGTGGAGTAATACTTATTCCCGCTAAGCTTTTGCTGGTGGGAAAAGCTCTTGGAAACCGCCTGATAGATCGATTCCAGCCCCTTTCGCCCGCCGTTTGGCAGTAAAACGCCGAATTCATCCCCGTCGAGCCGGTAAAGGACGGCGCCGTTCGGCAGCAGCGCCTGGATTTTCTGAGCGGTGGCATGCAGCACCTCATCTCCAAAACTGCGGTCGTACAGATCGTTGACCCGTCGGAAATCGTCCATTCCCAGCACCATGATCCCCAGTTTCCGGGTTTCCTGGCTGTGGATGCATTCCTCCACCTGGTCTTCAAAGGCGTATTTGTTGTAAAGGCCGGTCATGGGGTCGATGCGGTTTCGTTTTCCAAGCTTGGAGATGATTCCGGCAAACAGGGTGGGCTCTCCGGCCTCGTCTCGCTCCAGGTGTCCCCGGCAGCGCAGCCAGACCCACTCGCCCTTTTGGTTGACCGCCCGGTATTCCACACAGTGGGTGTCGGTGCGCTCGTCTGTGATCTCCTGGTTGGACTCCAAAAAAGCCTGCTTGTCATGTTCGTGGACCTTGGCCCCCCAGACGGCGGCAGCGTTCTCCACCACCTCGCCCGGCAAGCCGAATTCCTCCACCATCGCCTTCGGATACCGAAACGTCCCGGTCTTCATGTTGCAGATGTAAATATAATCGTCGGTGCTGTGCTCCAACGCGTGATACAGACGGTCCTTGTCGTAATCAAAAACCTCTTTGTCCGCTCTTCGCTGCTTTCCCGGCCTTTGGGGCTGCTTCTGGGCCAGCTCGATGTGGAACCGGCGCTTCTGCTCGTACATTTTTTCGTCCGCCTGGGTGAGCACCTCTTTGACGGTGACAAATTCCTCCCCCAGCACCTCAACCAGCCCATAGCAAAAGCTCAATGCATAAGGAACGTTCTTTTCTTCCCTTATTTTCCTCAGCCGCTCCTGGATGGCGGCCATCCGCTGGACGGCAGCCTGCTTGGAAAGCCCGTAAAAAACGACAACGAATTCATCCCCGCTCAGACGGAAGGCAAATTCTCCCGGTGAAAGCGCCCGGCGTACGCCGTCGCTAATCAAGGTAAGCATCCGGTCCCCCTCGGAATGGCCGTAGGTGTCGTTGACCTCCTTGAGTAAATTGACGTCGTACAGTGCCACGCTAACACAGACCTCTTCCATCTTCGCGCGCGCAAGCGCTTCGGACAGGGCGAGCTTCCCCGCCCGGCGGTTTAAAAACTCCGTCAGCTCATCAATACGCGCTTCTCGGGTCAGCTTTCGGGAGGCGGTAATGTCCACCGACTGCTGCAGATGCACCAGCGACCCGTCCAGCCAGCGGATGAGCGTATCGTAATTTTCATAAATACGCCCCGTCACCGTGTTCTGTTCCTCCCAGATACAGGAAGGATTCTCCTTACCGCTTTGTACCAGCTCCTCCACCGGGCAAAACTCGCACCGGCCGGCCATCCCCTTCTGCAAAACCTGCCAGCAGATTTTACCTTTCGGGTTTTCGATGCCGAAGTCCCTCTTCATCGACTGGTTCATAAACAAAATCCGATCGGTCTTTGCATCGGTGACATAGACGCTGGCGCTCATGCAGTCGAGCATGGAATTAAAGACCAATTCCTGAACACGGTTCTCTTCCTCGCGGTCGCGGTTGGAAAAAGAAATGCCCATAGCCATGGTAATCGTTGCGAGCATTTCCCTCTCCTGATCCGTCCAGCCTTTCGCAGCCCCGTCCTTTGTAAAAAAGGCCAGGCCCAGCCGTCTGCCCATATGGATGACCGGCAGGGCGAGGGTATGCATTTCCTCAGCGGGACCTGCATACGCGAGACGTACCGCTTCTTCCACCCATTCCTGCGCTGGATCGCTTTCCCGGCCCAGCTGGCTGAGCCTGGAAAACAAGGAGGCAGGCATCTGAGAAACCGGGATTTCCCGTGTACCATCCATCTTTGTCCATACGGCGAACTTCTTGCAGGTTCCCTGCCCGTCCAGGCACATCAATGCAAGGCGGTCCAGCGCCGCCGTAGCCGATAAAAAGTCCGCCAGCGCCTCCAAGTCCGTCAAAAGCGGGCGGCTTCTTTCAAAAAAGGGCTTAAGGGCGCTGAAATAGGAATAAAATTGTTGAAGGCGATCCGGACTTTGCTGCTCTCGTTTCATGGCAATACTCCGATCGGATGATACACCCTAGAATGGTCTTATTATAGCCGCTGCAAACCGGAAACACAATGGCCCTGGATGGACTTTCCAGCTATAAGACATGAAAAAACATTGAGCGTTTCCTCCTCCCCGCTCTTTGAACGGAATTCTCTCTTTCATAACTGTGCCTTTCTTCCTTGCGGCTGATCCATCCGGACAAAAGAAAGGGGTTGCAGCCCCCCCTTCCCCCCTGCGCATCCCTTTTGCGGCAAAAGCCGCCCAGGCTTATGCATAAAGCATAACCGGGCGGCTTTTGTATCCGCTTGCCTTTACTCGGAGCGCAGCGCTTCCACTGCGTCCCGCTTGGACGCCATGCGGGCCGGGATATGCCCGCCCAGCATGGTCAGCACCGTGCTGACGGCCACCAGCAGCACCGCGTGGATCAACTGCAGGTTTGCCACGTTTTCCAGTTCCGTCATGTTGTAAAGGATCTGGTTGATCGGGAAGTTTAGCAGCCAGGCGATCACCACGCCCAGCACCCCGGAAAAGATGCCAAGGATGCAGGTTTCCGCGTCGAACACCCGGGTGATGTCCTTCTTGCGGGCGCCCAATGCCCGCAAGATGCCGATTTCCTTGGTGCGCTCAAGCACCGAGGTATAGGTGATGATGCAGATCATAATCAAACTGACCACCAGAGAGATGGCGGCGAAGGCCACCAGCACGATGGTAATGCCGTCCATAATGCCGCCGGTCATAGTGGACATGGTGGCGGCCAGGTCGGTGTAGATGATCTGGTCATCCGCGTCCTTGCCTTCGTTGTAAGCGTCCAGGTAGTCGGTAACCGCGTCCTTATCGCTGAAATTGTTGGGGTAGACCATCACCATATACGGCGTGGCGTTGCCGCCCAGATAGGAAAGGAAGGAGGACTTGGTTTCCTCGTCCAGGTCTTCCATGGTCATGACGTTTTTGTCGCTGTCCTTCTGAGCCTTGACGATTTCCGAATCCATCGCCGTATCGATTATCATCTGGGAAAGCTCGTCGCTGTAAGCAAGGCCCGCGCCCAAAAGGCCGTAGCCCAGGTCCTCCTTCTGGCGGACCACGCCCGCGATGCGCACCGTCACCGCGTCGGCGGAATCGTACATAGCGGCGTAATCGGTGCCGGGCAGGAAGGTGCCGAACTCGGTCTTCACATAATAGTCGTCATTGGGAATGAGCTTCATTTCCAGGCCCACGATCTCGGAAAAGGGAATGCTTTCCCTTCCTTCCACGTCAATGCCTAAGTTTTTGAACACATCCACCTTGACTTCGTTGTTGGCGTCCACCACAAGCACCATATCCGTAGGGCTTTCGGGGTAGCTCCCTTCCAGCAGGTCATAATTTTTCTGAAGGTACGACCCGCCGTCCTCCTTAAGCTCCTTGGGGTAGGAGGACAGATGCATGGAACCCATTGCCGATTCCGAACCCGAGCCGGACGCGCTGTCCGACAGCGTGACCGGGACCACGTCCCCGTCTACCTGGCGCAGCAGGTTCATGTTGACGATACGGGTATAGCCGATGCCGCTGCAGATTTCCGGGTCGATCCCGTTGAGATAATCCATATATTCGTCGGTAAAGACATTTTGGTGCATGATCTGGGACTCGGACGGGTCATAGAGGTAGACCTCCTTGGAATCGGAGTATTCCCCCGCGCCCTTGACCTGATCCTGCATCTTTTTGGACTGCTCCATCATGGTGTCCATATCCACCTCGGCCGCCTTCTGGGAAATAAAGATGGGGAATTCGGCCATGGCATCCTGCTGGAACTGGTCGATCTGGGTGCGAAAGCCGGTGGAAAGGCTTAGAATGACCGCAATGCCGATGATGCCGATGCTGGAGGCAAAGGAGGTAAGAAAGGTGCGGCCCTTCTTGGTTTTGATGTTGTTAAAGGAGAGCTTGAGGGCAGTGAAAAAGCTCATGCTGGTCTTTTTCAGGGTAAACATATCCGGCTTGGGCCGCTCCTGGTGAGGATGGCTGTCGGAAATGATTTTGCCGTCCTGAAACCGGATGATCCGGTCGGCGTATTTTTCCGCAATTTCCGGGTTATGGGTGACCATGATGACCAGCCGGTCCTTGGCCACCGACTGGATTAAGTCCATAATCTGAAGGCTTGTGGCGGTGTCCAGCGCGCCGGTAGGCTCGTCGCACAAAAGGATCTCCGGGTCGTTTGCCAAGGCCCGGGCAATGGCCACCCGCTGCATCTGACCGCCGGAAAGCTGATTGGGCTTTTTGTGCAGATGATCTTTTAGGCCCACCTGCTCAAGCACCTGCAGCGCCCGCTTACGCTTTTCTTCGGAAGACACGCCGCTTAAGGTCATACCCAGCTCCACGTTCTCCACAATGCTCAGGTGCATAATCAGGTTGTAGCTCTGGAAAACAAACCCCACCGAATTGTTGCGGTAGGCGTCCCAGTCCCGCTCCTTGAAATCAGAGGTTTTCTTCCCCTTGATGACAAGCTCGCCCGAATCGTACCGGTCGAGCCCGCCGATGATATTCAGACAGGTGGTCTTTCCCGACCCGCTGGTTCCCAAAATCGCCACGAATTCCTTCTGCCGGAACGCCACGCTGATGTCGTCGAGGGCTTTGGTTTCAATGTCTCCTACCCGGTAAGTTTTTCGAATATGCTTGAGTTCTAGCATGATTGCGTGCCTCCTTTGTCTGCCTGCTGATATGCGAGAATCCGGCGCAGAATCTCCTGGGCGGCCGCAATGCCCCCCAGGACCGCGTCGAACTTCTCCGGTGGAATGGTTTGCAGCACGGCGTCATACGCCTGAAACTTTTTCTTTATCCGGGACAAGGCGTCCTTTCCCCGGTCCGCCAGCTGTAAGGTTACCACCCGCGCGTCCTCTTTGCCGCGGGCCCGCAGCAGAAAGCCTTCCCGCTCCATCTTCTTGCAGAGGTTGGACGCGTTGGCCTGCCCCATCCCGGTGGCGTGGCACAGGGAGCTTACGTTGTCGACGGTTCCCTGCTCAAGGCCCAAAAGCACCAGCGCCTGCAAAACCGTCAGCCCTTCCGACTGAACCACTGGATCCATGGCCTTTTCCATATACGTCTTGGTCAATTGAATGTCCCGCAGCACCTGCTCGCGGAAAAGCCGCAGCTCCACCGTTCTCCCCCCTTGTCTGGTGCTGTTCGCCAGCCTCATTTACATGTGTATCACATATAATAGGCTTTTTTCCGTCCTCTGTCTACTTCGGAATCCGGAATTTAACAAAAGCTTCACATCTGTGATGGTTTTCAAAGAAAAAAGGCCGGAAACCGGCCTTTTTTCTGGTGAGAACGACACTTTATTTCCATTTTTTCCTCACAGGAGGGTCATCAGCCAGAGAACCGCCAGAAACCCCAGGTTAAAAAGGGTAAAGGTTCCCAAATACCGCAGCGGCTTTGCGTCCGCCTCTGCCCCGTAGAACTGGAAGGAAATCAGGCTTGCCAGAGACGCGATCAGCGTTCCCAGCCCTCCTAAGTTCGTCCCAATCAGCAGACTGGCCCCGTCCCCGGTAAACCGGGAAAGGAGCACGGCGGCGGGTACGTTGCTGATGACCTGGCTGCTGACAATGGCGGTGGCCACCGGGGCCGTGCTCAGAAAGCCGGAGAACATCTCCTGGAAAAAAGGGATGCGCCCCATGTTCCCGGAGAAAATGAAAAAGAAGACAAAGGTGAGGAGCAGGCCGTAGTCCGCCCGTTTGAGAAGGGACGGGTTTCTCCATAAAGCAACGCCTGCGACCAATACCACCGCCGCCGGATAAGGCAGGACATGCAAAACCGCCAGCAGACAGCAGACGAACAGCATCCCGTAGAGGATTACGTCCAGCCTGCTTGATACTGCGGCCGGTTTTGGAAAGCGGACGGTCAAGGTTTCCTTGGGGAAGAGAAATCCGCACAATAGAAGCAGCAAAAGGCTGCACCCGGTAAACTTCCCCATAATAAGCAGAAAGTCCAACGGAGAAATGGAAAAGGTGGTGTACAAATACAGGTTCTGGGGATTGCCGAAGGGGGTGGCCATGCTACCCAAATTGGCCGCTATCGTCTGCAAAACAATCACTTTGATCAAGTGTCGACGCTCTCCCAGCAAGCTGAGCACTAGAATGGCGAAGGGAACGAAGGTAATCAGGGCTACGTCGTTGGTGATGAGCATGGAAGAAAAGAACGGGAGCAGCACCAATAAAAGCACCAAAGCCCGCAACTTCCGCTTTCCCTGCAAAAGCTTTTGGGACAAAACGGCGAACACGTTGCAGCTTTGCAGCCCTGCAACCACCACCATCAACGAAAAAAGCAGGCATAGCACCCGCAGGTCCAGGTAGGAGAAATAGGTTTTGTCGGGCGGCACAAAAAAGGCGGAAGCCGCCGCGCAGACGGCCGCCGCCACCAAAACCGCATGTTTTTTTAAAAAAGCAACCCGCTTTTTCTTCACGTGATCACCGCTCATTTCCGAAGAAGTTTCAGCCGCCCCCTGCTTTGGCCCAAAACCAGCCCGGCACATGCAAATAGGGGCTTATTTTGTCAGCCGCGCCACCGTCTCCACATGGGCATATGTATATTACTCTAATTCCACCAAAAGTGGAAGATGGTCGGAATAGCTTGTCCATGTATTATCTAAAATGCTAATTTTTCGCAGGCGTGACGGCGCCAAAAAACAATAATCAATATGAAAGCCCTTGTCGAGATGCCGATGCAAATAGAATGTCGGTGACGTTTCTTTGCCGGACTTTTCCCCTGTCATTAGATGATAAGCAGAGTGCAATCCTTTTTGCTCTAATTCCTTAACTACTCTGGTATGATTTCTCATTCCATGTGCACGATCCCAAATGCTGTTGCTATTTAGATCGCCTATAATGACGCTGGTTTCCGTTATGCGGTCTAAGTTGATGCTTTGATAAATGCAATATTCTTCGATATAGGGATTGCATGCCCAAACTGCTATTAAATCGAAGGATTCCTGTACGCGTACCGATAAAAAATTTCGCAGCACATATTTGGGCCAATAATTCTCACTTATTTTTACGCCAGCCTTTGCAAAAACACCCAGCCCTCGACTTTTGCTTTCACCTGTCCAAAGGTGCTTAGCTGAAAAGGTTTCTGCGTATGGATAGTCCGCTGGGGGTTCACTTAGATAAAGATACCACACCAATCCCACGCTGACTTTTGCTC
>CAMLYM010000063.1 GCA_946491705.1 uncultured Clostridia bacterium | reverse complement strand
CCAGGCGCTTTACCGGGAAATTGAAAGGCAGTTTGAAGCAGTAAAAGCGCTGCACCGCCAGATTAAAGGAGGGGGACCGGCATGACCTGGGAATCTTCCCTTTCGTCGGATCAGATGACGGCGGTGCTGGATAACGCGCCGGTCGCCATCTACGTCAGCGCGTTCGACAGCTATGAGTTGCTTTACGCCAATCAGCTGGCAAAGGATTTGTTCGACTGTAAGGAGGACATTCCCGGCCTCACCTGCTACCAAGCGGCGGGGTTTGCCCGGCCTTGCCCCTTCTGCCGCTGCTCGAAACTGACCCGGTCGCAGCTTTTTGTGCGGGAATTTCTCCATCCCCGCACCGGGCGCATCTATCAGCTCAGCGGCAAGCTTTTGGACTGGGCGGGGAAGCCCGCCCACATCGAGTATATCCTGGACATTACCGACAAAAGGCAGGAAGAGGACCGGGCTGAGGCGCTCAAAGAGCAGCTGCAGACCACGTTTCGCAGCATTCCCTGCGGATTGTGCGTGTATCAGTTTGACAAAGAGAAGATTTCTCCGGTGTCTCACAACCCCGCTTTTTACGAAATTATGGGATATTCCCAAGAGCACATCCAGGCCGTCGAGCAGGAAACCAGTTTTCTGGGCGTGCATCCCCAGGATCTTGCCCAGCTGAAAAAAACCATTCAGGAGGCCATCCGCAAGGACGGCCTGCTTTCGCATACCTATCGACTGTGGAACGACCGGAAAAGGGAATACCGGTTTATCCGGCTGGACGGGTCGGTCAAATCCCAGCCGGACGGAAAAAAGCTTTTGTACGGCGTTTACACTGATGTAAGCGAACCGCTGCGGCTGGAAAAGGAGCTTGCCTCTGCCAACGAAAAGATGCAGGACATCGTCAATGCCATCCCGGGCGGGGTCGCAATTTATAAGGTATCGGACATCTTCGAGACCGTCTATTTTTCCGACGGGGTTCCCGCTCTGACCGGGTATTCGGTGGAGGAATACCAGGAACTGATTAAAAAAGACGCGGTCCAGATGACCTACTGGGAGGACACGGCCATGGTGGTGGCGCGGGCCAGACAGGTGATCGAAACCCATGAGGGCGCGGAGTTTGAGTTTCGCAAGCAGCACCGGGACGGGTATATTGTATGGGTCCGAGCGCAGGTCAGGTGGTTGGGGAAAGAAGAGGGCCGCCCGTTGCTCCACTGTGTTTTTCACAACATTTCCGATCTCAAGGAAGCACAGCTGGAGATGGATCATCTGGTCAATTCCATCCCCGGCGGCATTGCCAGCTATCGAGTGGAGGGAAAGCGGTTTGTTCCCACCTTCTATTCCGACGGGGTGATGGCGCTTTCCGGGCACTCCCGGGAGGAATTTGAAAAGCTGGTGGGGGAAGATACCCTCAACGTGGTCTACGAGCCAGACCGGGGACGGGTGACGGCGGCGGTAAAATCCTCACTGCGCAGCGGCCAGGTGCTGGACGTTTTTTTTCGGATGCGTCACAAGGACGGAAGGCTGATCTGGGTGCATCTCAACGGCCGCAGGATGGGCCCTTTGTCCGATCATACCCGGTTTTATGCGGTTCTTACCGGCATGTCGGCGGAAACACGCTTGTTTCAAAGCATTGCCAACGAAACGGCGGACGGCATCTATGTCATCGACAGGGAAAGCTTCGACCTGCTCTATGTCAGCGAGACCAAGGGCCTGTTCGCCAAAGGGCCGGACTGTATAGGAAAAAAGTGCTACGCGGCGCTGCACGGCAAGAACGCTCCCTGCGGATTTTGCACCTTAAAAAGTCACCGGCCCGACGGGGAAGAGCATGAAATGCGGGTGGACGGCACAAATCGGTATTTCAGTACCCGTTTTCGTAAAACCGATTGGAACGGAATCCCCGCTTATGTCAAGTATGTACGGGATGTGACCGAGGAGGTAACGACCCGTAAGGAAAAGAAACGGCTGGAGCAGTATTTCCAGACGGTTGTGAAAAATCTGCCCGGCGGGGTGGCCGTGGTGCGCTATGGGCCGGACGGCAGCATGACGCCGGAATACCTGTCTGACGGGTTTGCAGTCATGACCTCTATGACGCTTGAGGAAGCATGGGCGCTTTACCGCCAGGACGCCATGGCCGGCGTATATCCGGATGACTGGGATCATGTGAGAAAACAAATGGAAGCGTACATTGCCAGCGGGGAGAACCACTGGGAAATCGTTTACCGGCTCAAAACGGGCGAAGGAGGCTATCTATGGGTGAAAAATACCCTTTCCATGATTCAGAACGAGGAGGGGGAACAAAGGGTCTATGCCTTCTATCACGACATGACCCGGGAGCGGGAGGAGCAGGAGCGCATCCGCAGGCAGTATAACGAGCTGATTCTTCAGCATTACCGTGCGCCTGATCCCAACGCGGTGCTGGTGGGACACTGCAACATCACGCAAAACCGGATTCTGGAGATCATCGACCATACCGATTCCGATCTTTTGGGAACCTTTGGGATGGTCCGGGAAGAGTTTTTTACCGGGCTTTCCAGATTGGTGATGGATGATGGGGAAAGGCAGCAGTTTTTGCAGACCTATCTCAACGCCCCCTCGCTGGCCGCCTTCCGGCGAAACGATACCGAACAAATCCAGCGGTGCTTTATCAAGCTGCCCGGGGAACCTAAGGGGCGCTACGTGCAGATCAAGATGAACATGGTTGCTACGCCGGACAGCGGAGATGTCACCGGTATCCTGACAGTGACCGATGTGACCGAGCAGACCGTATCTGACCGGATTTTGTATCAGCTGTCGGTCTCGGGCAATGAATTCGTGGTGGATCTGGATTTGACGAGGGATAGTTACACGGTGATTTCCTGCAGCAAAAATGACGGCTGTCTCCCGCCCCGCACCGGGCGTCATTCCCAATGGGTAAAACGCATGCTCGAGGAAAAAGTGGTGCCCCGGGACAGGGAAGCCTACCAAAGGGGCCTCGACCCGCAGCAGATGCTTTTAAGGCTGCAGACGGGAGGATCTTATACCTTTGCTTTTTCCATTGTGGACGACAACGCAGATATCCGTACCAAAAACATGACGGTATTCGCCATTGATCTGCGTCTTGGAAGGGTGTGCCTTTCCAGAACGGATATTACCGATTCCCTTCGTGAACAGCAGGGGCTTTTGAATATGATGGCCTATACCTTCGAGTTGATGGCGTTTATCGACGTTCGAAAGAAAAGCCTGACCATGTATACCCGCCGGACGGTACTGGAAAACCTTCCGCCTTACTGTATGGACCATTACGATACCAATGTGAAGAAATTCGTCGGTCATTATCATCTGGATGAGGAAGAAGGGCAGGCGCGCACCCAGTTTCAGATCCAGACGATTCTGAAGAAGCTAGGCGAAAAGCCGGCCGGGTACGATTTTGTTCTCCCTTATCGCGACGAGGAAGGACTGCGGTATAAGCAGGTCAATGTCCTTTGGGGAGATGAGAACCACAGGACCGTGTGCCTGGTACGGGCGGATGTGACCGATATGCTGGCGGCGGAACGGCAGACCAAGGAAGCACTGGAAAAAGCACTGGCCGCTGCAAAAAAGGCAAACAGGGCGAAAAGCGATTTTCTGTCCGCGATGAGCCATGATATCCGCACGCCTATGAACGCCATTATGGGAATGACGGCGCTGGCGGTGGCCCATTTGGACGACCGAGACCGGGTGGCCGACTGCCTGCATAAAATCTCGATTTCCTCCAAGCACCTGCTGAGCTTGATTAACGACGTTCTCGACATGAGCAAAATTGAGCAGTCTAAGGTTACTTTCAACCGGATGAAAGTTTCCCTTCCTGAGCTGCTCGACCAGCTTTCCGCCATGATGGGTCCCCAGGCCCGGGCCGCCGGACTGCGGTTTACCATAGTCACCCAGGAAATCCGCCATGCCTGCTTTTATGGCGATCCCCTGCGCATCAACCAAATCCTCATCAATTTATTGAGCAACGCCATCAAGTTCACGCCAAAGGGAGGACGGGTGGATTTCCTGGTAGAGGAAACGGATGCCAGACAGCCGGGGCTGGCCTGCTACCGGTTTACCGTCAGCGATACGGGAATCGGCATGTCACAGGAATTTCTCCCCCATCTTTTCGAGCCCTTTACCCGCAGCCCGGGTGCTGCGCGGGTTGAGGGAACGGGGCTTGGCTTGAGCGTGACCAAAGGGCTTTTGGACCAAATGGGCGGACACATCTCGGTGGAAAGCCGGGAAAACCACGGATCGGTGTTTTGTGTAGAGCTGGTATGCGAAATTGCGCCGGCACAAGAAGCTGTACACCCAAAGGATCTCGCAGGAGCATCCTCGAATGGAGCGGAGCAGATGCCGCTTGCTGGCTATCGTTTCCTGGTAGCGGAGGACAATGCCATCAATGCGGAAATCCTCTGTGAGCTGCTTGCCATGTTCGGAGCTGAAAGCGAGGTGAGAACGGACGGAGTCCAGACGGTGGAGGCTTTCTGTGCTGCGGCTGAGGGTGCCTATGACGCGATTTTGATGGACATTCAGATGCCGCAGATGAATGGTTATGAAGCCACCCGCGTCATTCGGGAAACCGGCCGGCCGGACGCAAAGCGCATTCCGATCATTGCCATGACGGCCAATGCCTTTGCCGAGGACGTACAGGCGTCGTTGGACGCGGGAATGACCGCCCATATTGCGAAGCCCATCGACGTAGAGGTGCTGCGGGATACGCTGGCCGGCGCATTAGGGCGTCATGAAAACAAAACGCATTTATAAACCGAAATCGGAAGAATTCAGACCGCTTCGCCATGCATGCGCGAGGGCGGCAAAGAAAGGCGTCTCAAATAAGACGCCTTTCTTTGCCCATATGGATAAAACCGGGAACCTGCTGAGGTGCTGTGCAGATAAATCGCATTTATGGATATGTTGAACGGAGAAAAATCCGTTCGGTTTATCGCTGGGATGGAAGGGCTCGAGCGTGTGCAGAAGCGAATGGGCCTGTCCGAGTTTAGCTCGTCGGAGAAAAATGTCGGAATAGGTTGTACCTTTATGTGGCTGCTGAATATCTGGCTTCGATCTTCAAAATGAAAGAAAGGTAGATACCTAACTAAATTCCCATGTGCTTGCAGAGACGGAAAAACCGTGATGGAACCTACACCCGATCAGCCTGCAAACAAAACCTGGCCCTTGTTTTTGGAAAGAATGTATGCTATACTTCAAATGTAGTTAGTTATAACTAACTACATTTGAAGTAACGGTTTGGAAAATGTTCTTTTGAGGAAAGGATGATAAGCCGTATGAAGGAAACTTTACGAATTGAACGGATCACCGGACGGGAAATCCTCGATTCCAGAGGAAACCCTACGGTAGAAGCGGAGGTACAGCTAGCGGATGGGACGGTCGGCATGGGCGCCGCTCCCAGCGGCGCTTCCACCGGAGAATTCGAAGCGCTGGAGCTGCGGGATGGGGACCAAAGCCGCTATGCAGGCAAAGGGGTTTGCAAGGCGGTGAAGCATATCAACACGGTGATTGCTTCCTCCCTCAAGGGACGCAACGCCGGCAACATTTACGAAGTGGACCAGGCGATGCTCGCGGCGGACGGGACGAAGGACAAATCCAATCTAGGCGCCAATGCGATTCTAGCCGTTTCCATCGCTTGCGCCAGGGCGGCAGCCTGTTCGCTGCACCTTCCTCTTTACCGCTTTTTGGGCGGAGTCAACGGAAACCGGCTGCCGGTTCCCATGATGAACATTTTAAATGGAGGCGCCCATGCGGCCAACACGGTGGACGTACAGGAATTCATGATTATGCCGGTTGGGACGCAAAGCTTTCGCGAAGGGCTGCGCTGGTGCGCGGAGGTGTACCACGCTTTAGCGGCTCTCCTGAAATCTAAGAGTCTTGCTACCGCTGTTGGCGATGAAGGGGGATTCGCCCCGAATTTGGCCGGAGATGAGGAAGCCCTCGAGTACATTGTGGAAGCGATTGGGAGGGCAGGATATGAGCCTGGAAAGGACTTTGTGCTGGCCATTGACGCGGCCTCCAGCGAATGGAAAGGGGAAAAGAAAGGAGAGTACCGGTTGCCCAAGAGCGGCAAGCGGTTTACTTCCGTGGAGCTGACCGCCCACTGGGCGAAACTTTGTGAAAACTATCCCATCTATTCCATTGAGGACGGATTGGACGAGGAAGACTGGGAAGGCTGGCAGATGCTGACCAAGGCACTGGGTAAAAAGGTCCAGTTGGTGGGGGACGACCTATTTGTGACCAATACCGAACGCCTGGCCAAAGGCATCCGCCTGGGCTGCGGCAATTCTATTCTCATCAAGCTCAATCAGATCGGCACGGTTTCGCAGACCCTGGAAGCCATCAAAATGGCCCACAAGGCCGGTTATACCGCTATTGCGTCCCATCGTTCCGGGGAAACGGAGGACACCACCATTGCCGATTTGGCGGTGGCTTTGAACACCTGCCAGATCAAAACCGGAGCTCCCAGCCGCAGCGAGCGGGTGGCCAAGTACAACCGCCTTTTGCGCATGGAGGAAGAACTGGGGCAAAGCGCAGTCTATCCCGGATTTGAGGCGTTTTGCATCACCCGATAGGTATTTATTGCAGCTGTTTTTTTCTAGTTGTAGTAAGGAGGGATTCGGATGCAGGCGGTTTTATGGGCATCGCTGGGAACCGGTTTTACGTTCCTAATGACGACGCTGGGTGCCGCCCTGGTGTTCTTTTTTCGAAAGACGGTCAGCACCAGGATTCAACGTATTTTTCTCGGCTTCGCGGCGGGAGTGATGATTGCAGCGTCCGTGTGGAGCCTGCTGATCCCGGCCATTGAAGAAGCGCAGGAAACCGGCGGAATCGGGTGGATTCCGGCGGCAGGCGGTTTTATTCTGGGGATTGCTTTTCTGATGGGGCTGGATGTCCTGCTCCCCCATCTGCATTTGGACGCGAAAAAGCCGGAGGGCCTTCACTCCTCTTGGAAACGGACGACGCTGCTGGTCCTGGCAGTCACACTGCACAACATTCCCGAGGGGATGGCGGTAGGCCTTTCCTTTGCCTTGGCCGCCCAACACGCGGGGGATGCCGCCTCGTTGTCCGCCGCAGCGGCGCTGGCCCTCGGCATCGGCATTCAGAATTTCCCGGAAGGCGCTGCCGTTGCTTTGCCGCTTCGGCAGGAAGGCGTCTCTACGGGCAGATCCTTTTTCTACGGCAGCATGTCCGGCATGGTCGAGCCTGTCTTCGGTATCGTTGTGGTACTGATTGCTGGAACCATTCAGCCGCTGATGCCATGGCTGCTGTCCTTCGCTGCCGGCGCCATGATGTACGTGGTGGTGGAGGAGCTGATTCCGGAGGCCCATCTGGGCGAGCATTCCAACAGCGGAACTCTAGGCGTAATGGCAGGCTTTCTGATTATGATGGTGCTGGATGTGGCGCTGGGCTGAGAAAGGACCGATTCAGCCGTCACCATAGGATCGCCGGTCATTGAAAAACGGACGGTCCAGTGCAAAAACAAGGATTGACAATGTTTTCACAAGTGCTATCATAATCTTGGGTTTCCCGCATATCCTATTGAAAATATCGGAGGTGTAACTATGGGGATATTTGACGGAAAGGTCGCCATCATTACCGGCGGCGGAAAGGCAAAGTCCATCGGCTACGGAATCGCGGTGGCTTATGCAAAGGAAGGGGCCAACCTGGTCCTGACCGGACGCAATGAGCAGAAGCTTCTGGACGCCAAAGAGGAGCTGGAGCGGCTTTACGGCATTCAGGTTCTGCCGATGCAGGCCGATGTAAACCCAGAGGACGAATCGGAGGAACGGGTCAAACAGGTAGTGGAAAAAACCATTGAGGTTTTTGGCCGCATCGACGTCCTCATCAACAACGCCCAGGCGTCTGCTTCCGGAATTCCGCTGGCCATGCAGACGAAGGAACACTTCGATTTGGGAATCTATTCAGGGCTTTACGCCACTTTTTATTATATGCGGGAATGCTATCCGCACCTGAAAAAGACGCAGGGCTCGGTTATCAACTTCGCCTCCGGGGCGGGGCTCTTCGGAAATGCAGGCCAGGCTTCCTATGCCGCTGCCAAGGAAGGGATACGCGGACTTTCCCGCGTCGCTGCAACCGAGTGGGGAAAGGACAACATCAATGTCAACGTGGTCTGCCCTCTTGCGATGACCTCTCAGCTGGAGAATTTCCGGGAATCCTATCCGCAAGCCTATGAAAAGAACCTGCGGGCAGTTCCTATGGGCCGCTTTGGCGATCCGGAAAAGGACATCGGCCGCGTTTGCGTGCTGCTGGGCTCTCCTGATTTCAAATACATGTCCGGCGAGACACTTACGCTGGAAGGCGGTATGGGCCAGCGCCCCTGACAAATCCATCGACAAAGGCGGCATCATAAAATGGATGCCGCCTTTGTCGATAGGTGGGCGGAGAAAAGGCATGCTTGACAATGGGTACTTTTGCAGATATACTTTTCATATAGATATGAAAAGTATGAATTTGGAGGGCCATTATGTCGATGCCGAAAGGAAAGCACATTTTTGGAACCGTTAAGGTTGGGGAACGAGGGCAGATTGTCATCCCCAAAGAAGCGAGAGAGCTTTTTCACATTCATCCCGGGGATACCCTACTTGTTCTGGGGGATGAAGAACAGGGACTGGCAGTGGTAAAGGCTGATGTGATGAAAGAGGTTGCAGTCAAAATCCTCAAAGGCCTAGGACAATGGGACGGGGGACACAACCATGGCGAATAACACGGGATGGATTCTCCCTTTCCTTTTGGCTGCCGATTTGCTGATTCCTTTTCTTTTGGCACCGGCGTATCACGGATACCGTCATCATATACAAGTAATGAGCGTGCTGGGAAACGCCAGAGCGCCCTTTCGCCTTTTGTACAAGATTTGGCTTGTGGCGTTAGGTTTTCTGCTTCTAATTTGCGATTTCGAAATATACCATCTGGTCGCGGAACAGTCCGCCTTCCTTGCCGCCGTGTTATTTGCCGTTGTGGCCGTTTACGCCGCAGGCGCATGTATCTTGGCGGGGTTCTTTTCCGTCGGGGAAACCAAACAGATGAATACCAGAAAGGAAAAAGTCCACGGATACAGTTCGGCCATTGGTTTTCTGTTTTTGACCTTTGCACCGTTGCTGGTCAGTCTCTATTTCTTTCAGACAAACTACGCAGTATGGGGAGTGGCTTCGCTTGTCTGTTTCCTTTTGGCCGTACTGTTTTTTACGTTGTTTATTCTCGCAGACAAACCTTCATATCAAGGCACGATTGTTGCATGGGAAGGCCTGTGGCAGAGGCTTTCTCTATTGTGTATGTATCTGCCGCTGGCGTTTCTTTGTCTGACAGTCCATTAAGCGGGCGCCGTGAGGGTTGTCCATCACAGCAATTTTTGCACCCGCAACTTGACAAGACCAGCCATGCGGTGCTACAATGCAACCGAAGATGAGCGGATGCCATTCGTGTTGGAAAGGTATCCGCTGTTTTGAGACAAAAGGTTAGTTTTTGCTAACTAAATTTGTGATTTCTTTCCTGCCACTCGGTTTTACAGACTCTACAAAAACCCAAGGTATCATAACCAGATGAGAAAGGATGAGCTTCATGACGAAAATAACTTTGCAAATCGACGGAATGCAATGCGGAATGTGCGAAAGCCATGTAAATGATGCGGTTCGAAATGCGTTCCCGGTGAAAAAGGTGACCTCTTCCCACAGCAAGGGACAGACAATCATTCTCGCAGAGCGGGAGATCGACCAAACTAAGCTCAAGGAAGCCGTTGATGCAATGGGGTATCGGGTGGTTTCCGTTAAGAGCGAGCCGTACGAGAAGAAGGGGTTTTCGCTGTTTGGTAAATGAGCTTCTATGGGATACCTGTAGAACTGCATACCACTATACTGTGGTGATATGCGGTTCTCGGCGGAGGAAGAAAGCGAAAGGGGAGCCGATCAGAAAGGTTCGTATGGAGTCATGTTCGTGTCCAATCAAGCATTTTGGAATGACGCTGCAAAGTTTTTTTAGGGTTGTCCTTTCTGAATGAGCCGCTGTTTTTGCAGGTTAACCGTCCGGGCTGGAGGGTCAAATGGGAAAAGCTTGTCATTTTCCCCGTCCTTTTGCCAGAAAAATTCCTTTACAGAAAAGAAACGGAATGCTATACTATCTATCAAAAGAGCTTTTCTCTCTCGTACAAAGTTCGATGGTTTTTCCGCAATCAGGAAAAATGTCTTTTTCTGTTTCGTTCCTTTTAGGCGAAGCAAACGGAAATGGGTTGTGTATTCCGGCACTTTTTTCTCTTTGCGGTAAAATGAATTCAGCCTTGGGGAAGGGTATTTTTTTGAAGAATAGGTTAGCTATTGCTAACCTATTTGAAACGCTCTTTTGTTTTACTAGCTTATCGAAGCGGAAGGTACCTATCAAATCAAAGCCGAATGCGGCTTTTTGTTTGCTGAATGGTTAGCTTAAGCTAATTAAAACTGGCGAATGTGCTTCTCATCAAAAAGGAAACCAGTTATCTTACGCCGACCGATTGCGTAGGATAAAGAAGCGGAGAATCTCGGAGTGCTCGATATGATATGGAAAAGGAAAGCCGTGTTTTCCTGAGAAAAACCGCGGAACAAAGGAACCAAGCATAGGAGAAAAAACAAATGGCAAAAAATATCGAAAGCAAACGAGAAAGGGAAAAAGAACTGGTTTCCCAAATGATCGCATACTATTGCCGTAAAAAACACTCCGGCAAAAAAGGCCTGTGTCCGGAGTGCGCCCAGTTGAATGCCTACGCCCAAAAAAGAAGCGACATCTGTCCGTTCATGGAGACGAAAACCTTCTGTTCAAATTGCCGGGTGCATTGCTATCGGCCGGACATGCGGGAAAAAATTCGGCAGGTCATGCGTTTTTCCGGTCCGCGGATGCTGTTTCATCACCCTATTACAGCCATCCGCCATGTGATCGAGACAAACAAAGAGAAAAAGAGATTGGAGAATCCCAAATGAGAGAAAAAATCTTGCAACCATTTTCTGTAAAAGATATTGTGTTCCTGGCTATCATTTCGGCGGTGACACTTTGCACCTGCGCCGTCATGCCGTTGGTTGCCAGCCTGCAAACAGTGGTTTTCGGTATCGCTCAGGTGGTAACGGGACTACAGATTTCGGTTTTCTTTGCTATTGGGTTGATGAAAATTCGCAAATCCGGTTCCCTTTTTATCCTCTCCCTCTTAACGGGTCTTTTTCAGCTGTTGATGGCGCCGCCGATGTTTTTCTCCAATATCGTGATCGGCCTTCTCATTGAACTTTTGGTAATCCTGGTTTTTCGCGGCTACCAGAAGGACAGCACAATTTTTTTGGCGGTACTTCTTTACAATCCCCTTTCTCTGCCCTTTAATTTCCTCTATAATTTGCTTTTCGGCAGGGAAGCAATGGTTGCAGTGGCTACGAACGCACCGTGGATTACGGTATTGATGACGCTGGCGGTCATTGCGATTTCGGCGTTGGGTGCCTGGATCGGCATCAAAATCTCCAGGGAACTTAAAAAGTCGGGAGCAATGAAAAAGTGAGCGAAAAATTATTGGTGAAACGTCCGATTTACCCGGTGATCGGGCTGGTTTCTTCCATCGTGATCCTCGTGTTTGGACTCATTACGGCGAAAAGCGCCGCTTGTATTTGGTTCCTGAGCGGGATGTGGATGCTGTTTTTGGCGTTCGGCTATTGGAGGTCTTGTTTGGCGGTTCTGCCGGCCGCTGCTTTGCTGTGCGCCGTTCTGGCGGGAATTACCTATGCCATTTCCAAGGACGTGCAGGCGACGTATGCGGCAGTTAACCGCATTCTTGCTATCTGTGTGGCGGTGGTTCCAGGGCTTGCTCTGCCGCCGATTGATCTGGTGCGCAATTTTTCTACCCTGCGTGTTCCGCGTGTGATTACTCTGGGCATGATGATCACCCTCACCTTTTTTCCATTGCTCGGCGGGGAGGTCAGGCAGGTACGCGAGGCCATGAAAACCCGGGGTGCCGGCAGCTTTTTCAGCCCTCAGATTTTTTACCGCGCCTTTCTGATTCCGTTGGTTATGCGGCTTGTCAATATTTCCGATACCCTCGCCCTGTCGGTGGAAACGCGGGGCTTTACCAAAGAAGCAACGGATTGCTCGGTGTATAAAACGGTGAACCTGCGGCCTGTGGACCTTCTTTTTTTCCTGCTGGTTTTGACGGGCGCGGTATTGGCGGTGGTGCTATGAAGGCAATTGAACTGAAAAACGTGACCTTTTCCTATGAAGGCTACGAGCAAAAGGTGCTTAAGGACGCCAGCCTCTGGGTCGAATATGGAGAAATCGCCCTTCTCTCGGGATTTTCCGGAGAGGGGAAGAGTACAATTCTTTCTCTGATTGCGGGCATAATCCCAAACGTCACCCCTGGGAAAATGACCGGAGAGGTGCGCATCGGCGGCGAAAACATCGGCAGCTCAAATATGAGCCAGGTGTGCCGCAAGGTAGGGGTGGTGCTGCAAAATGCCGAGGCGCAGATCATCCAGCAGCTGGTGGAGGACGAAATCGCCTTCGGCTGCGAAAACTTCGCTTTTTCCCATGAGCGGATTGTCTCTGCCATCAACTGGTCCTGCCGCCAGATGAAGCTCGAGCCCAGATGGAAGACCAGAACCCTGTCCGGCGGGCAAAAGCAGCGGCTCATTACCGCCGCCACCCTTGCCACCGGGCAGAAAATCCTGGTTCTCGATGAGCCGCTTGCCAATCTTGACCGTCCCGGGGCGGCACTTTTGATGAACACCCTGCGCAAGCTTGCCGCATCCGGTTACGCGGTACTGGTGGTGGAGCACCGGCTCGACCTGGTGCTTCCCTTCGTAGATACCGTATGGAGCATTCGGTCCGGCCGGGTATCAAGGGTGGAAAATAAGACGCAGTACCTTTCCTCTCAGGCTCAAATTATCCAGGATGCGTGCCGCCCGATCCGTCCGTCCGGCCAAATCCTTCAGCTTCATCACGTCGGCTTTGCCGTGAAGGGACGGGAAATCCTTAAAGACATTACCGTTGATATCAAAAAAGGAGAACGGGTCCTGCTGCTGGGAGAAAACGGCTGCGGAAAAACGACCCTTCTTCGCCTGATTGCCCGGCTTTATTCCCCAACAAAGGGAAAGATTACGCAGGAAATCGAGGAAAGTCTTGGCCAGAAGCCAAAAGGAACCCGCGCCTGGTTCA
>CAMLYM010000062.1 GCA_946491705.1 uncultured Clostridia bacterium | reverse complement strand
AGAGCCAGTTTGCGTGGTTCTTCGCTCCGGCTCCTGCGTCCTTGTTGCCGGTTTCATGGATGGTAATGTAAGACTTCGTGTAGTTCCCGCCCGGCCGGTTGGCATTGGTGGACGGGATGATCTGATCAATGATGGATACTGCCATAATGGTTACCTCCTAAAATTGGATATAAGAAAAGCGCGCCGTTTGGCACGCTTAGTCGGTGATTAAGTTTTCGCATCCGCAGTCCAACAGGATTGCTTTGACCTGGGCTTTCAGGGCAGCGGGCACCTCCCGGTATGCCTTCACGCCCTTGATAATCAGAGTCGCGTAAATCATCGCCATGCTTATACACCTCCCGTCAGCATATCATAGAGCTCCACCAGCGCCAGCATAGTGTTGACGCTTTCGGTTTCCAGAGTGGTCAATCTTTCTTCGACCGTCTTCACCTCTGTATAATCGGGGTCTGCGCTCTGCCGCGCGAGGGCAAGCAGATTTTCCCGCTCGGTATCGGTCAAACGTCCTTCCGACCACAAAATATTGATTTTTTCCTCCATTGCGGACAAGAAATACTGTCCGCGCTCGACCACACGGGTCAAAATAGCAACAAAATGATCCGACATAATTAGCCTCCAATCTGTATATTCACCACCTGAGCCTCCAAAGCCTCTATGCGGGCGGTCAGGGTGTCGATGACGTGCTGGGTATCCTTACAATAGACGAATTTGATAGATGGGTGGGGCTCTTCCCCGGTCGATAACGCCATGCTGGTCCCCTGGGGGACAACGGATAAAAGAAACGCTGTTGTTTCCTCGTCCACCGGTTCCTCCACAGGCTCTGCAAGAGGATAGTAGAGAATCAGCGGCGTTCCTTCTTCTGCTTTTGTACGCAGCCAATCCTTGATTTTGCCGATATATGTACTTTGCGGCTCCCCGGCCACCACACCGGTTTCAGTGTTGAGCAGCGTGATCACCACTACGGTGGAAGTCCAGCAATAGCTGAGATCTTCCGCGAATCCGTTTGACCGCCATGGGAGCAGGTTGCATAACAGCCGTCCGTTTGGAACCGGAACGTAAGCGTTTGAATAGACGTAATTGGAGATTTCTCGCGCGGTTTCGGGGTTGGACACCAGCTTTTCCTCTCCGGTAAATACGATCCGCCCCACATTTCTCTGCAAACGGACGTCCTTTTTCGTATAGTCGACAACCAATCGGTCCTGTACCGTAAAGCCCCCCGACCCATCGGGGATTCCGTACAGTTCCACCGGGATCTCTTTTGTCTCGCCGTTCACCGTAAGAGAGATGGCACCGCCATCGCCGCAGTAGGAAATGGTCCCTGGAATGGAATCTTGCCGGCAAAGGCCTGTCAGGGTGAGAGTGACCGGCTGTGTATCTGTCTGTATATGGTCTACTGCAATTTCAGTACCTTTGGCGCAGCCGGTCAAAGCATAACCATACCGGTTATTGCCTTCCTGCTTGGTGTATCCCTCAAAGCCCGCCACCGTCTGCGCAGCCGTCCCCGCCGCCGCTTGTGCGGCTAGGCTCGCTTCACGGGCATTTTCCGCCTCAGTGCCGGCTTGAGCCGCCGCTGTTTGCGCGAGTGCGCTTGCTTTTCGGGCAGATTCCACCGCCGCCTCCGCCTCATCCAGCCGGTTCGTAAGCGTTTCAAGCTCTCCCAAAGCATCTTCGAATTCCTGCAGCGAGGAATCGAGCAACCCCTCATACCGGTCGGCAACCAGCGCTCCGTTACCGCACCAATCGGGGGTATCCTCTACGGTAAAACTCAGTACGCTGGTGCGGTGCACGACGAAATCCTTGCGTGCGTCTAAAAAGACCTGCAGTTCTCCCGGAATCATTAACGCCTGCGGCAGAGGAAAGGAAACCGGGTTGGAAAGAGGCACAGATCGGTAATACTTTCCCGCAAAAGGCAGACAGAATCGCAGAGTGCAATCACAGTCCCGCCATTCATCAGGGATGTCCAAAGCCAGAGCGGTAGCCAAATGTTCCCCTGCCTGACCGGCAATCGTACAGTCCGCCAAAAGCGCCTCGTCTTGTATGGTAAGTTGGATTATTCTCAAAAGATTCACCTCAAATCATGTTATGGATAGGGCAGCACCGGGAAAGTCATTCCCGGTGCTGCCGATGGATATGCTTATATGGAACATGCAGGAAGGCTTGCCGCCGCTCATGTGCGAGTTCGGGCGTAACCAGATTGAAAAGCCATAGCCTGTGGTTTCCCTTTTATAAGCGCAAGAAGCGCGCCGGTCATATGCGGACAGAGTGCGTTTGTTCAGCGGCCAATCCGATCCGATGCCGGTTTTGCATCTATGCTTGAGCACTCCTTGACCAACCCCTCGAAAGGATCGCCTGTTTCTGTCTCCCCGCAGAGGATGTCCGGGCATTCTTCGACCAGAAGCTTTGCTATGGAGGTGCGATGGATTTCCTTGCCCCTCCGCCCTTCCAGAAGCAGCGCCAGGTTGCCGCCCGTCAGCAGTGCCTGGGGCAGGGAAAATTGCACCGGTTCATGCAAAAGCCTGGTTTTATAGCACCGGCCGGTTTCGGTGAAGAAATGTAAATAGTATTCGTCCATCCCCCGCCATTCGTCCGGCAGGGAGAAGGAAAGCCGTGTGTCCAAATGTTCGCCTGCCTGTCCGGCCAGCATCGTGGAAGGAAGCGGCTGTTCCCCCTGGATGGTAAAGATTATGGTTCGCATGAGATCCTCCTAACGTTTGTTCCTATGAAAACGCGGGCTCGATTCCAGAACCCTGTTTACAGAATCGGGCGATTTTTTTCGTCAGTTATGCGGATGGACTCCACAGGAACCCCGCCTGCATTTCCGATAAAGACGCCTTTTGCCTTAACCGGCGGCATACCGGATGTGTACACCGTCCCAAACCTTCGCCCGCTGTTGTGCGGGGCGTATAGCCCTCCTTTTCGAAAAACCCAGCCGGTATCCGTCCATCCAGATGCCAGACTTCCGTTTAAGGCGCACACGCGATAGGTAACACCAGTACCGGAGGGCCAAGCGTCTATACTGGTGGTATAGGATGTGTTTGTTGTTTGCGTCAGATACGTCCATCCAGAATACGCATTTGTGTTTGGGTCTGAATATAAATACTCCAGCAAATAGCCGGTCACATACCCAGACGCAGTCCCCCAGGATAGGGAAACGGAGTGATTGCGATCCATGGACAGGCTCAGGTTCGGCGGCGGGGATGGGGTGCGGGGGATAGGATCGAGAGCTACGGAAACCTCAATGTTTACCTCGCCGGGGCCATACGAGTCAGAGATGGAGGTAAATCCACCTGTCAGTGTGATGGTTTTGTTCCCGTCTTGATTATGGGGGATCACATACCCGTTTCGGGTAACGATGATTTTTGCCCAGCACCCGGTAGGTGATGTGCTTGGCGGGTAGTCCCAGTTCCCGTTTTCAGTATTTGAATTAAACTCGCCGAAATGCTGTGTGTCCCCACCTATCCCGATATATGCCCCCCTAACCGTCCCGTTCCAATCGTAGTAGGGAAGTCCGTTGCCTTGTATTTCGCTCTGGTCTACCAGTAGCTGGACATTCAAGGTACTGGTGTTGGCATCATAATTCGGTGTAGAGTTCCAGTACAGAATTCCACGCATTTCTTCCTGATACTGAGTGCCTGTTTCTTCCTTAAATCCGTTTGCCATTCTTCCACCTCCTTACACCAGCACAAATATTTCGCCTTCCGCCAACGTAGCGGGAACCTGTGTGCCTACGGTTACCTTCCTCTGATACCCCTCCGGGCCGATCCCGCCGAGATTTGCAGCGTTGGCGGCGGTGCCGCTGATGGTACCGTTGACCGTCAGCCCCGCGAAGGTGGGAGAAGCGGTGGTTTTCACATTTTGGTTGACCCTGCTGTTGTATTCCGTCAGCGTAACATAACCCTGGTTTGCCAGCTGATTCAGGATTTCCTCCGCCCGCTGCTGGTAGTCTTGCGCGTTGAGGGTGTAGAGTCCGGCTGCCGCTCCGCAGACGGATTTATCGAGGCGTTCGTCGATCACGGCGGTCACCATTGTGGCGTTGGCCGGAACATGCAGCTGCGCCAGGGATAGCTCCCAGGTAATGTCATTGCGGGTTAAGGGCTTTGGGGAAGGATTGGCTCCAGGAAGCCCTTCTAAAATTTTCAGCGACACGCTGCGCGCCTTCTCCTGCAGGTCCAGGCGCAGGACCACCCGGTCGATGCGCGAATAGGTGGAGTTGGAACGGGGAACAAGCAACACCAATGGTTCATTCTCATTAAAGTATGCATAGCCCCGTACAATGGCCTTGCCGGGGTCCACCGTTATCGCCAATTCCCCTTCCCGCCTGCGGACCTGCAGGCAACTGTCCCCGTTCATCACCACCCCGTCCGCGTAGAACAGCTGCATGAACTTGGCAAAGGCCGCCGACGAATATTTGCGTTCGTCCTCTGGATAGGAATCGAAGAACATGGATGTCTCGCTCAAAGAGAATCTCCTCCTTTTCTAGACCGTCAAGAATTTGTTATCCTAATATTCACTTGATATCCAGGCGCCAAATAAACACCATCGGCTCCCGCCGCGCGGAATTCCAAAGTGCGGATTCCTGTGCTTCCGAGCGATACGGTATAGGTGTACGTTTTTGTCCCGTCTATATTGGTAGTCACGGTTTGGGCGGAGGGGGCCAACACCGTTCCGTTGTTGAAGAGACGGATATATGCCACATTTGGGCTGGTCACCACCGTGAAGATGATAGGTTCACGCACCTTTACCTTATCCGGTCCCTGCGCGGAATAGATGGCAATCGTCGGCGACGGATTGGCCGCGTCCCTGGCATCCAACCGGATCGGTTTCTGAGGAATTAGATAGGTATGGTCCTTTGCCTCGTATTCAAAGGTCAGATTGCGCTGAGAAAGAACATGGACCGACGGTGCCAGAGGTCCCTTTAGATAAATATTATTCGTAGAGTCAATAATCACGAGACTCGCTTCCTCCGCATCCAGCAGTTTCGGTTCTTTGGCCAGTTCTTCGTAGCGGTAGTTGTAATACGACATTCCTTCATTAGAGCCAGTCTGTCCATGTGCGTAATTGCGAACCGCGTTGTCAATTTTCTTAAAATACCGCAGCGTGGCGTTTCGCTCTTCCACAAACGGCCTTGGCATACACCGGGTTCTAGTAGCCCCAAGCTCCAGCTTTACCCAGTTAAGAATGACCGCGGAACCGCCCTCGCCTTTGACGAAGACCTCCACCGAATTGTTGGCCGATGCCTGAAAAGGGGTTGTGCGCTGATAAATGGTGTCGTCTACCGACCAGGACAGGGTAACCGTCTGCCCGTCGAGCGCCGCCTTGTCCGCTTGCTCCATCTGCTGGGTTACCATGACCACCTGCTCGCCGCTCCCGCCAAAAGCAATGCGCATTCCGTTTTGCGCTTTGGACACCGAAAGTCCCGCCGCACCGCTGACATTCACCACCGACCACATGGTGGCGGTATACTGGCCCTGTGCCGGAATATTGGAAAACGAGTCGCCGTCCTCCCAAACCTTAAAGTGGCTGTCCAGCAGCAAATTCGGGTTGCTGTATCCCGCGTTTTGAGATAGCCAATCCAAGGTTTCCTCCATCTGCTTGCGGTAGTCTTCCATGTCCAGCGTATAAAGTCCCGCCGCAATGCCGCAGACGGTTGCGTCATACCGCTCGTCCGTCACCTTTTCGATGATGGCGGAATTGGCCGGAATGTACAACTGCGCCAGCGACAGCTCGTATTCATTCTCGTTGCGAGTAAGCGGGGGAGGCACAGGGCTCGAAGCCGCCGTTCCCGGCTTGATATCGGCCGAAACGCTGCGCTGCGTCAGGCTCAGGCGCAGGACCACACGATCGATGCGTGGATAGGACGCGTCCGCTCCCAAGGGTGCCTTGTGCAGCGGTTCGTAGTCGTTGAAATAACTATAGCCCTGTATGATTGCCGCGCCCGGGTTGATGGAAACGGACAAATCCGACGCTCCCTTGTAGACCTTTAGGCTTTCTGCATTTGTCTGATGCATCACCACGCCGTCTGCGTAAAAAAGCCGCATATATTTTGCAAAGTCGCCCGAGGAATACAGCCGCTTGTCGTCCAGGTACGAATCAAAAAACATAGAACTTTCGCTCAATGGTCTCACTTCCTTTCATCATTTTGCTTAGCCGGTATTGCAAAGCAATCAAAAGCGCCGTGCGGGAGGGTTCCCGCGCGGCGCCGCAAACATTTACATGTTCCGTTTTGCATGGTACAGTCCGGTTTTTACCGGGGAATATTCTTAAGACTTTGAATGACCCGCCCCAGATGAAGCGGTGCCGTCCCAAAGGTTACGTCAATGCCCATCTGGGTGCTCTCGTACCGTTCGGTGATCTCGGCAATCCGCGCGTCTAAAGAGACGCCGCCGATCCGGCTTTGGATGGTCACCAGATCTCCCAAAGCCCAGTCCACGCCGTATACAAAAGAGCTTTCCGGCGCCACCACCGCTGATAGACTTTCCTGCTTCTCGAATTCCTTGAGCTGGTGTTTCCCTTCGTCCACCAGGCTCATAGCCGTGTCGGAGACCGTGATCGCCAGATCGCCGCAGTCGAGGAAGGTCTCAAACCGTGTAAAAGCGGTCGGTTCGGCTTGCTCATTGGTCACCTTCAGTACCGTGCGGTCATACCCTTCGCCCATCCCGGCCGCATAGCCCAGGTTCAGGTAGCCGGACAGATCCTGCAAATGATGGAGGCTCTTAATGGATTCAAAGTCAATGGAGAACAGCACCGGGCTGTTCTCCTCCTGGGAAACCGAATGATCCGCTCCTGGGATCACATCGAAATGCAGCCCGCCGGTCTTGTCCAGATAGATTTCCCATCCCATATCGCAGTATTCCGCTGCCTTTTGCAGCACTGTATCCAGCCGCTCGTACCGGCTCATCCAAACGGTCTTCATACCCCGTCCGAAATCTGGATCCACCGTCATGGGAATTTTGCGCGTCGGGTCCTCCGGCTGCGCCAAATGACGCAACGCATAGGTTTTCAGAATCGTCTCCGCCGGCACTGGAATGGGATTGGGGTTTTCCTTTGTCAGCTCCGGAACGTTGTCATAACCGCCATTCGGGTCTGTCTCTTCCGGTTCGCCGCTATCCGGGTTTGCATTCACATCTTTCATTTTCGGAACCGTGATGCGCTGAGCCGCCAAACCGTTGAGCGCAACCCCCTTGACGGATAAAACCGGCCCCCGGTTGTCCTCCGTATATTCCAGGCTTCGGATGATTCCCGCCCGGTGCCCGTCGTTGTCGAGCATCACGTAGTGTCCTAACCCTATGTCCTTAAGCCCCTGCGCGTCGGCGGGCAGAACAAACTGGAAGTCGCCCACCCCCTGCCAGCTGCGTTTGAAGTACAGGGAAGTATAGGTATCCACCTCCGTCCGCAGCGCGCCGCTTGTGTCAATGATACGGATCGCAGGAATTTTCATGCCTTACACCCCCGCGTACCGTTCGCGGTACTGGATGATGACCCGCGTCAGCACACTGTCGTTCTCACAGGCGTATGTTAACTCATTGACCCCTGGTTGAAGCTGGAAAAAGCTGCTTTGCAAATCAATATAGGCGAAAGCGCTGGTAGTCACCTGGTTCTTGTCGGTCAGCAGCACCCGTTTTTCCCCCGGCTTCGTATAGATCGTCAGCGTTTCCCCTTCGTCGAGTATCTTCTTTATGGAAATGGCCTCTCCGGTGGTCTGGTTGATGACCGACGGATTTTTCGCCGGTCCCAAAATGGTCAAGCGTACCGGCGTCGGCACCGTCCCGCCGTTTACCACCGTGCAGTGGTTGGAGCGGGATGCGAACTGGATCTTGTGGTCGTTTTCCGGCGCAAATTCCAGCGGGAACGAAAATCCCCCTTCCACATAGGCCATGTAGGAAGGGGGCATTTCCTCCACCGCCTCCCAGTAAGGGGACGGGCACCGGAAGGACAATTGTGCGGTGTTAAAGTTCTTGATCCGCGTGGCGAACTCCGCGGCGTTGGCCGGATACGCAGCAATGCGCACCGAAATGTAATCGTTCTGGTAATAGAGCATCCCCGGATCCTTTTTCGGGGAAAGCTTGCGGATGAGCGCAAACCGTTTTTCATACATTCCCTGCCTGGTCCCGCCCTTGACGTGGATGGTAGCGCTCACCTCTCTTGACTCCGTGCGCATGGTGTACACATGTACGCCGTCGAGCCCTGGGATAGTGTCTTGCACCAGCGTAGTGTCCGCCCCGCCCACGCCGGATACGGTGCCCAAAATCAGCGGCGGGGATAAAGAAAAGACCGCACATTCGTCCATGCGATCAATGGAAGCTCCAGGCGGAACATAGATCAGTTTTTGCATTTCACAATTACCCTCCCTGTTGAATTTTGACGACCATGCTTTGCATGGCTTTTTCCAATTCCCGCCGGGTCTCGATGGGACTTTCCACCGGCTGGTTGAAATTGACTGTCATCTGGACGTTGGTCGGAGCCGCCTGCGCGGCGATTCTTGCTTCTTCCTGTGCGCGGCTCGCATAAAAGTGATCGGCCGCTTGGTTGGCAGCATCGGCCACCGCCGAGTGAAACGCGTCGATCTGCGTCTGGATCCGATTGAAGTAGTCCTCGATGGACCCCACCTTCTGCGTAAACCCTTCCACCAGCTTTTCGCCCATGGACTGGCCAACCACCTCATAGTCCGGCGCATAGCTCTGCAGCAGCTGCAGGATATCCTCCTGGCTTGCCTGCATCAGCATCCGCTCGGCTTCTGCCTTCAAAGCCGAATCCTGCATCAGCTTTTCGTAGGTCTCGTCCAAGGCCTCCGATTCCTTCTCCAGAGCCTCCTGCTTTTGTTTGGACTGCTCCTTTGCATCCTCGATCTGCTGTTCGAGCTGCTTGCGAAGCTCGTCCCTGGCTTCCTGCTCGAGACGTTTCTGTTCTTCCTTGTCCAGGCGGTTGATCTCCTTCTGGATCATTTCCCGCTGGTAAAGGTCCTTTTCATACGCCTTTTGCAGCTCCAGCGCCTGCTTGTTGCGCTCGTATTCCGCCCGCTTATCGGCGGACTCCTGTTCCTCTTCCAGCTCGTCGAGCGCGTCGATCTGCCCCTGAATGGCCGCGACCGTCTGCTCCTCCCAGTCCTTCCAGCTCTGGATGCTGTCGTCGATGCGCTTTTGCTCGATTTCCTTTTGTTCCTCGTACCGTGCCTTGAGCGCCGAGGTCACCGCACTTCCCAGCTCGTCGAGCTGTTTGATCTGTTGCTGTAGCCGTTTTTCTTCCTCATCCTGCAGCTTCTTTTTCACCTGGTAAATCCGGTACTCCAGATCCTGCCGCTCTTCCGCGCTCATGCGGTACTGCCCCAGCATTCTCTCCAGCCACGCGAGCTCTTCTTCGTTGGTCACCTGGTCCATCTTTTTCTTTTGCTCAAGCAGCTTTATTTCGTTTTGCAGCGCCTCGTTTTTGGAGGACCCATAAGACTTCGGTTTAGAACTGCCCGAATTCCCCCCGCCGGATCGCAAACTTTCGAAGGTGATCCCAGAAGTGATTTTCGAAGCAGTCCGAAGGGCATCGATTGTTTTATCAATATCTTCAATTTTGCCGTTACTCGCTTCGATCTGTTGCTGCACCGCCGCATTAATAGCCGCATCCGCAAGCGTATCGTAGGCCTGCGCCTTATCCATGAGATTTCTTCGTTCTTCCACAGCGGTTTGCCTCTGAGTTTCTAACGTAGCAATCTGAGATTCCCGCTCCAGATTCTGCATCGTCATTTTTGCATTGAACAAATCAACCAGCAATTGTCCGTTTTGCAGGGAAAGATCGCCGCTTTCCGCAATGTAACTGTTGATTTCAGGAAACGCCTGACCGAGATTGTACAGAGCCTCAGCAGACAGGCTTCCGTCTTGCTGCAAAGTCTGGTATGCGCTGGAAAGAGATTGCAGAGAATTGAGATCATCGGAAACTCCCGCTCGGATTTTTTCATTCGCCTGCGCCATCTCCTCGCAGCTTTGCACATATTCCAGCGCGCCGGCTCGGTCTGCAAGCTGGTCGCTGATAATTGCCAGAACCTCATTAACCCCGTTTTCCGATTCGATCAGCCCTTCGTTTTCCGATATGATTTGGTTGACGACGGACTGCTGCACAGCGGACATATCGTTGTATCCTTCCAGCCGAACCTGTACCGTAGCCGTAAACGCTTCCCGGATCTCGCGTTCCAGTTGGATTTCTTTTTCCTTGAGCGCCGCCATTTCCTCCTGGCTCTTCTGTAAGGAATTCTGCGTGTCATAAATGGGAACGTCGGAAACAAAGTGTGTGCCTTGGGAGCGAAGTTTCTCATTGTACCGCACCTGTTCGTCAAGCTCTTCTTGCTTTTTTTGAACTTCTTTTTCCTTTTGTTCGAGCGCCTCTTTGTTTTCGGCCAGGTCGAATTTTTTCCCCCCTAGGCTGAAAGAAACCTGCTGCTGGTTGAGCGCCAGTTGTTCCTTTAAGACGTCTACGCGCTCTTGAAGGATGGCGTTGCCCGTCAGGATAGCGTTGCCCTCCTCGTCGTATCCGACCGTGACGCCTTCGAGAGATTCGGCTAGAGAATTTCGTGCCTCTACCAGCTCCTCTACCGAGGAGCTGGAGTCTCGTAACACGGCCATGTTGCGTTCAACGGACGCCAACGTATCGCCGTATTTCTGCATATTGCTTACCGCGGCCTCAAACACCTGCTGCCGTTCCTGCTCGGCTTCCTTGATGGAGCTCAGGTAGTTGATGAATAGATCTAAGCCGAAAGTCGCAAGGCCTACAAAAACGTTGCCGAAGGTCAAGCCGGCGGCAGCGCCCTTGCCCAACCCATCGGTGACACCGGTAAGAGCGGAAAGAAAACCATCGAAGGAATGGGAGGTGTCGTTCGTCATAATGGAAAGGGCGTCCATCCCCTTTTCCAGAACCCCGATGACATCTGCGCTGTGTTTTACTGCCGCCTGTACCTTGCCGGTGTCCGCCATGCTTTTGTTGAGCTTTTCCTGCTTGTCCTTGGTGTTGTTCATCGCGGTTGCGATCCGGTTCAGCAGGGAAACTATTTTGGATAGCCCTTCCTCCAAGGATTGTGTGTTGATGCCGATGTCCAGGTTTAACCCGGTGGACAGAGTTTGTTGTTCCATACGTCGCCTCCAAAAAATAGAATAGAAAAAAGCACGCTTATATAAGCGTGCTTTTTAAAATGCAGAGCATAGCTCATTCTGCTAAACTTACAAGGAAATAAAAACTTTTAGTTTCAGAAGAAAGATTAAAAGCATATTCATGCCCATTCTGAGTTAAATAAGTAAAACGATCCTTAACCGGATAATAGCTGGTATTGATAAGAATGCGTTCAAATTCTTCCTCTTGTTCCGTGGTACGATCCGGTTCTAACACTTTATAAATGGTTCTAACTAAGTTAACATAGTCTTCGGTGGCTTTGGGCATTTTCCCAATCTCTGTTACGTATTTTAGCGATGCGCTTAGTCGAATCACAGAGTCCGACCATTTGTTTTCGCAGGTGGCGGTAAGATACATATCATCATTAAAATGAAGACGATAGTTTTCTTTTGTATAGTTGGACCTTTCCCATTCTCCAACAGAGAGCTTTGCTTGATCCGCTTGAAATTGGCTTTCCAGTTTCGCCCCCAACTCTTGATAAGTAAATCCCAGATTGGGTCCCGTCCCGCACCCCGAGAAGCTCATCGCCACAAATAAGACCGCCAAAATCAATGCAAAAGTTTTTTTCATAAATTCCCCCTCCTTCGCCTCCTAATTTACCACAATTTCCATGTAGTTACAAGTCACAGACAATTTGTAACAGAGCCCCACTCTGCACGAAGGAGCGTTTCCCAGCAGCGTCAAAGCTGGAGAAAACGGGGAAATCGGGACGGCAGCCCCACCGGTTCTATATCCGCATTCCGCCTTCCTTTGCCGAAAACCGCAGGACCGCGGCGCCCTTCGGAAAAAGAAGGCGGACATTTTACTCATTCCTCTTCGATTTCATCGGCGTAAACCTCTTCCACCCGTTCCCTTGTCGGGTCATTGATGTCGCCGTATTCGTCAAACATAGCCAGCAATTCATCGAAGTAATAGTCGTTGAGCATTTCCGACTTGGATAACCCTATGCTTTTTCCGATGGCGAGCCAGCGCTGAAACCAAAATTCTGTGCGCCCAGACTTTTCAGCCGGCGCACGTTGCCGAAAAAATCCGACAGATCGTTCACCTCATAAAACGCAATCAGCAGATCGGTGAGCTCTTTGGGTGTCAGTCCGTCCTTGCATTCCGGGTCCAAAAGCCGTTCCTCCGGAATGGAGAGAAAAGAGCTCAGCAGGATGCACAGCTCCTTGGGTGCAATCACCAGCAGACGGGTGATCAGGTCCAGCAGCCCTTTTTTGTTGATGGTTTTAAAATATATGAGGATTTCCTCGGCCGACTGCTCCGGAAACAGCTTTTCCAGCAACATCGACGGCAGATTTTCCGCCGCCTGTAGCACCTGCAAGAAACGCCCCACATTCAGCTTGGTAACCGCCACCCCATACATGGTTTTCTGAAGCGGCAGACTGGTTTTCAGGCTTTTATCCGTTCGAAATAACATATCCATTCTCCTTTTTGATTGGAAAACCGCCCTGCTGTTTATCGGCCGGGCGGTCATGCGTCCCAGGCGTTTGCCCTCAAAACCAAAGGAGCCCGGAAACCACCGGGCTCCTTCTTCGGCTTTCAGCGCGCCGTAAACGAAAGCGGTTAGACGCCCGGAGTTGCCGGCAGCTTGTCGATAGACTCCAGCCAAGTCAGAGCCTCACCCTTGGCCACATCCTTGGTAGCGCGGATTTTGCCGTCGATGCGGCGCGGCCGTGCCTGAATTTTGAGCACATAATCCTGCGCCTCGGTAGAGGACGCACGGGTCTTGTGAGAAACCGAGTAGCTCATCAGCTGGCAGCTGTGATAGCGGTAAAGGCGGTAGCCCATATCGCTTTTGAGGGCGCTGAAAGTGAGAGCGAAGGTATGGGTTTCATCCAGCGCGCCTTCCTCCAGAACGTCGTCTTCGCCGGTGCCGCCCAAACCCAGCATCTCAGACAGGGTATTGAGGTCCATTTCATGCACCGTGACCTCCAGGTCGGTGGTAGCCCACACGTTCTCCGTGTACCAGTTGGGATCGTCGTCACCGGAAATGGCCGCAGCCGTCTTGTTGTCAGTGACAGTGCAGGAAACCGCGCCGGTCAGCGCATAGCGGGAATCCTCGGACAGAAGACCATAAGCCTCCACCTCATCCTGCACGTCGGTAAACACATTCAGATTCGCAAAACCCTTCAGAAATTTCTTTGCAGTTGCCATAAACATTACCTCCTAGTTTTCACCCCATAGGGCCAATTCAAAATAAAATGTGACATGCGGCATGGCACCGCGTTCTAGAAGCAGCGGCCCCCTGCGGGGCCGCGCAATGCAGAAAACGTCGTCGGTCAAGGCCAGGAGGGACTCCTCCGTCCCGCTGTCGAGCAGGAGAAAGAGCTCCCGGCAGACCTGATTCGCTTCCTTATA
>CAMLYM010000061.1 GCA_946491705.1 uncultured Clostridia bacterium | reverse complement strand
AAGCGCGCTCGGCTGCTTACCGCGCAGCCGGGCGCCTTTTCTTACCCTTTTACCCCAGCGGAAGAACCGCCTGGAAGCACACGGCGCCTTCTCCGTCTTTTTGAGCCGAGATGCGCCCCTTATGGGCCTCCACCACCGCCTTCGCCACCGACAGGCCGATTCCATATCCCCCGGTGTCTCTCGAGCGGGAGGAATCCGCCCGGTAAAATCGGTCGAAGAGGGAATCCAGGTCGGAGGGAACCGGATCGCACGCGTTTTTGACCTCCAGCTTCGCATACTTTCCCTGCCCAGAAAGGAAAAGCGAAATCCTGCTTTCCGGTGACGCGTATTTTACCGCGTTATCCAGCAAAATGGATACCACCTGCCTGATACCGCTTTCTTCCCCCTTCATGACCAGCCCCGGCCGGATGGACAGGGACAAGGTCTTCCCCTGGCTTTGGGCCAGTGCGGCAAAGGACTGGGCGGTTTCCTCCACCGCGTCGCTGAGGACAAAGTCGGTAAAGCGAAGCGCTCCCGCGTCCTCCTCCATCCGCGACAAAGTCAGAAGGCTCTGCACCAGCCCGCCCAGGCGCCCAACCTGGTTTTGGATGCTCTGCGTCCATTCGCTGGGGCCGCCGGTCAGCTCCAGAACCTCGGCGTTGGCCGAAATAATGGCCAGCGGGGTCTTGATCTCATGGCTCGCGTCGGTGATGAACCGCTTTTGCTTTTCCATGCTCTCAATGACCGGGCGGATGGCCCGCCGGGAAAGAAGGGAAACAAGCAAAAGCATCACCATCAGGGTAGCCAGAGCAATCCCGCTGGAAAGCAGCAGCAGGGAAAGGGAGGACTGCAGCTGTGTCCCCCGGTCGAGAAACAAAATCAGCGTCCCATACGTCTTTTCCTGGACCAAATATTTGTATTGATCCAGATATCCGCCGGTGCTCCCGCTTTCGAGCACCGTTTGAGCGTATTCTCTGGCTTTGGAAGAGTCCACCGCCGCGATGTGCCCGGTGTCGATCTGGCTGATGGTCCCCTCCTGGTTTGTTTTTACGAGAAAGTACCGGGTCTCAAAAGGGGTCTCCTCGCTGAAATGAGCCGGGTTCGGGCCCAGCTCCTTGGGCGGGCGCATCCCCCGCTCCAGCTCTGGAAACTTTCCCTCGTTCTGGGCCAGTAAGGTCAGGAGATTGTCCGCGTTTTGATTCATCTGGTAATAAGTCACGCCGTTTACCGCCGCCAGAATCACCAGCAAAATGACGAACAGGGATCCCATGGCGATGGCGATGAACTTGCGCTGCAGCCGCTTAATCATTGCACTCCTCCAACCGGTATCCCACTCCCCGCACCGCCTTGATCTGCACGTTGGCCCCGATACCGGACAGCTTTTTGCGAAGGGAAGAGAGGTACACCCATACCACGTTGATTTCCGTGTCCGAGTCGTAGCCCCAAATGCGCTCCATGAACTGCTCGGTGGAAACCAGCCGTCCCGGATGGCGCAAAAGCATCTCGAGAATCTGGAATTCCTTGTTTCCCAGCCGGATGACGCCTTCCTGCCCGGCGGCTTCGAAGGTAGCCCGGTTTAGCGTCAGGCTGCCGCAGGAAAGGGCGTCCGGAGAAAAGTCGGTCCGCCGCCGGGTCATGGCCCGCACCCGCGCCAGCAGCTCGCCCATGGCGAAGGGCTTGGTTAAATAATCGTCCGCGCCGCTGTCAAGCCCCAGGATCCGGTCGTCCACCTCCGAACGGGCTGTCAGCATCAGCACCGGCGTGGCGATTCCTTTCTTCCGCAGATCCCTGACCACGGTAATTCCGTCTTTTTTTGGCATCATAATATCGAGAATGATCCCGTCGTAGTTTTCCGTCCGCCCATACTCGTAGGCGTCCGCCCCGTCGTAGACCGCATCGACAGAGTAATGGTTGTGCTTTAAAATGGCGGTCAGCGCCCGGGACAGCTCTTTTTCATCCTCTGCAAGCAGCAATCTCATCGGCTTGATTCTCCCTCACGTTTCATAAAGGGTGGTTCTTTTTCTTCATGATAGTAGCATATCATCTTTAAATCAAGTTTAAATTTACAGCCTTTTTCGCCTAGAGAAGCGAAAGACTGCCGGCCGCTTTTTTTCCCGTATGATTCTGCCCTCATCCCAGTCAACAAAAATGAAAGGAGCGCAGCACTATGACGGTAAGACCCATCGGCATCGCGCTCATTCCGGCCTACCAGCCCTCTCAGCTTCTGCTCGAACTGCTCAAAGAGGTACGCGCCGCCGGAATGACAGCCCTTGTGATCGACGACGGCAGCGGTTCAAAAAGCCATTCGATCTTTCTAGCCGCGAAAGAATATGCCACCGTCCTAACCCATGAACGGAATTTGGGAAAGGGACGGGCGATCAAAACCGGGCTATCCTATCTGAAAGAGCGGTTTTGCGGCCAGAAATACGTAGTCGTCACCATGGACGCGGACGGTCAGCACCGGGTGGACGACGCCAAACGGGTGTGGGAAGCCGCCGCCCGCAACCCGAAAGCCCTGATTTTGGGAAGACGGAGGTTTGAAGGAGAGGTACCCGCCCGCAGCCGCTTTGGAAACGCCGCTACCCGTTTTGTTTACCAGCTGGCCACCGGCGTGCCGGTTACGGATACCCAGACGGGCCTTCGCGCCTTTCACGGAAATCTGCTTCCACGGATGCTTTCCATTCCCGGAGAGCGCTATGAGTACGAAATGAACGTCCTGCTGATCTGCGCAAAGGAGGGGATAGCCATGGAGGAAATCTCCATCGCTACCGTTTACCTGAACCACAACGACTCTTCCCATTTCAATACCCTCAGAGACTCCTTCCGGGTGTACCGGGAGATTCTGAAATTCACGGCCTCATCCATCCTGGGCTTTTTGCTTGACTTTCTCCTCTATAACCTGCTGCTGGCGGCTACCGTTGGGCTGGGGAGCAGGATCAGCATCCCCCTATCCAACGTCCTGGCCCGCTTTTGCAGCGCCGGTGCCAACTACGCGGTCAACCGTCGCCTAGTTTTTCACAGCTCCTGCCGAATGGGAAAATCGCTGCTGCAGTATGTGCTGTTAGCCGCCGTCATCCTGTGCGGAAATACCTTGGTGCTGTCTTTGTTCACAGCTGCCTTTGGGGTGGATCCGGTTTGGGCAAAGGTGGTTACCGAGTTTGTCTTTTTCCTTCTGGGCCGGGCGGTGCAGAAGCGCCTCATTTTCCGCCGGCATGAGGGGCAAAAGGAAACAGGATCGTCGTGAAAACAGGAAACGGCCCAGCTAATAGCCGTTTTTTATGCTGTAATGCTCACTGTGCTTACCGCCTGTCTGCTGCTGGACGTGTTTGCGATCTCCCGAACCTACCGGGCGGCGGAGGATAGATCCAGCACATACAGGAAGAAGAAAGCTTGTCCGCCTCTTAAGGCAGCTTCGCACAGAAAGAGCTGATATTTGATACGCGCAGCTATCAGGATGAGAACTTCCGCATTGCAATCACCGAGTACCGCCGGTACGATAATGGAGCGAACAATGCACAGAGAAAAAGCCGCCCGTCACATACGAGCGGCTTTTTCTGGATGCTTACGCGTCGTTGCCGTTTCCTTCCGGCTTATACTCCAGAGCGACCGGCGTTTCCTCGCCGCCTGCTTGGGTACCACTGCCGGCAGCAACGGGAAGAGACAAGCCGGCATTCGCTGTATCGGCCGAAGGCGTGGATGCGGCGGTGCTGTCTGGCTGGGGAGCGCCCGCTTTGGCCAATCGGATGGCCTGACGTTCGGTGCTGGTTTTGCCGGTCATGGCCGTCATGATAAAGTCGCCGCCGTTATAGCTGGCGAAAGCAATCAGCAGGCCCTGTGTCAAGGAAGCGAATACCGTCATGAGTACACTGGACCAGTCGGTCAAAGCGACAGTAGAGAAGGTGTGCAATGCGCACAGCACCACCGAGCTAATACCTACAATCAGGGGAATGCGGCACTCTTTTACCTTCATTTTCTGCAAGAATTTGCGTACCACGTATAAGACCGGAATGAGAACCAGCAGCTCAGCCCGGACATATTGGTTGATCGCATCGGATATAAACTCCATAAAAACCCCCTCTTCTATATGAGAGCCGGACAGATAGACTGCCTTATTTCAGCTTATGTGAGCAAGGAGGCACCTGTCACATTTAATTTAAAATGAGGAGGAAAAGATATTGACAACATCCGGCAAAATGAATATAATAAATAAGTCGCTTATCTCGGGGTGTAGCTCAGTTTGGTAGAGCGCTTGGTTCGGGACCAAGAGGCCATGGGTTCAAGTCCCGTCACTCCGACCAAAAGAAAAAACCGTCGACGTTTGTCGGCGGTTTTTTACTGTTTATTAAACAACTTCTGCAAAGTATTGGGAATGTTTTGAGTTATCGTTGATAATATTTTGATTTTGTGTACACTTAAACTATGCAAATACGGGGAATTGGAAAATGGAGATATCGTCAGAGGCAAAGCAACGACAGATCTTGAAACGGTTAAAAGTACGTACAGATACTCATAGAAAGAAGGAAACTGAGATGGAGTGAATAAAAAACGGGGAAAGTATACTCAGATTGATGTTGCACAAATTAACAACATATAGAATGTCAAATGTCTGGAGGAATAACGATGAAAAAATGGGCATCATTATTGCTATCTGTATTCCTTATATTTGCAACGACTGGAACGGCGGCTTTTGCAGCCAACGAAAAAGAAGCCAATGGCTTGAAAACGCTGGAATATCGAATAAATGAAGGCGAATGGCAGACGGTTCCTGGATTTATAGAGAATAGCAGAGAAAACTCTTTTTCCGTAGAGCTTCCGCGCAATACGGAAACGCGCAATGCAATAGTGGAAATCCGGGCGACGCCTATCGACTCGGAAAATAAAGAGGTCTTCTACGATGGTCGGAAAACAATAACGATAGCAGACGGTTTTGTTCAGGGTTCACAGAGCCCGGCAGTTTTTATCCGTGATAAGGACAAAGCTGACGAAACAGGGACTGGCATTATGACGGTCGTGTCATTTACAGTTGCACCCATTGATCCGGCCATCGTCGAGTTTGCGAATAAAAATCTGTCGATTGTCTTTGATGGTGAGCGCTCTGGTACACAAACGTACAACCGGGAAGTGGACATCAAGTTTATGCAGAACGAATTGGTGACGCTAACGGTAAATAACACCGGTGGTGGCAATGAGCCGCCAAAGGCAGGCGACTCGCGATGGAAATTCCTTGGGTTTGTCATTGACGGCGAAGTTATCATGCCGTGGGACGCAGACTGTATGAGCTGGACCTTTCAGACCGATCACCTGAATGTTGGTACGCACGATATCGTAATGCGCTTTGTCCTGGAAACGTACCAAGAGGTGATTCCGGACGGTCCGGTTAGCGCAGATACGCCTGCGGCATTTGCTTGGATGGAATATCTTGCTGAGGACGGCGGTTATACATTTACGTACAATATCTCCGAAACTTTTACCATTGAAAAGCTGACAGAGGAGCCAGCAGAACCTGATAATACCGATAATCCGCCCACCGGTGTCGATGACATTGTTGCAGTTGTGCTGCTTATTCTTCTTTCCGGTACTGGAATCTGCGTGCTGCTGATTCATAAAAGGAGCCGGGCGTAGTAGAAATAAGTCCGGCTAATGGGAAAATATTTAGGCAGGCAGTTTAGAGGTAGCTTTAGGTCATCTGCGCATTTGCAGTTTGAAGCGTCCGGGCGACCATATCCATGGCGGCAAGGACTAACGTAAAAGACAAAACACGGGAGCCCGGATTTGTTGGCTCCCGTGTTTCTTGTATATTTAAGGAATAGATCAGTATCTCTCTGAACATACGCGGCATCGCAACCATGGCGCTGCTTTTAGGGTGTGAACCTGTTTTGCCAGTGCCTTTTTTCAATCGAGGGCAAAGCGGCTTCCTGCTGTTCTTCATATGCATTCTGAGTGAAAGGTATCGTCCAACACGTTTTGAGGGGGAACGAATGGGTTGAATTTGAGACGATCATCAAAACCGTGACCACCGGACCAGAAAAGAGTAAGAATTTTAGACATAGCTTACCTGCGAAAGCACATATACTTGAACGATTAAAACGGTGAAAGGGAGGAGACGTATGGCCGCGCAGGGATCGCTACTGGCCCGCATTTTCACTTCAGACGCGAATATTCCCATTGAGGACGCTACAGTTACGGTTACACAGAAGCAGCCGGACGGACTGATTGAACTGCTTGCCGTCCGGCTTACCGACGAGAGCGGGATAACCAAATCGCTTCTTGTCCCCACACCTGAGAAAGCCGTCAGTCAGGCGCCTTCTGAGGAGCAGCCGTTCTCACGGGTGGACGTGACTGCGGAACATCCGCTCTATGAACGGATTGTGGTAGAGGACGTACAAGTATTCCCCGATACCGTGTCCATGCAGAATCTGCAATTGATTCCGCTAGCCGAAGCGCCGGAGGCCTTCGATCAGACCGAGGTCTTTCCCATACCGCCGCAGAACCTGTAAGGAGGTGCCACTTTGCCGATCGTTACGCCGTATGTGCCTCAATCCATTGTCGTGCATTTAGGCACGCCGGCCAGCAGCGCCGCCAACGTGACCGTGTCTTTTGCCGATTATATCAAAAACGTCGCTTCCAGTGAAATTTATCCCACATGGAACGAAAGCGCCATGCGGGCGAATATTCTGGCGCAGGTTTCCTATGCGCTAAACCGCGTCTATACGGAATTCTACCGCAGCCGGGGGTATGCTTTCGATATCACAAATTCTACCGCGTATGACCAGGCGTTTGTCAATGGGAGAAATATTTTTGATGACATCAGCCAGCTGGTGGATGAACTGTTTAACGACTACATCCGCCGCCAGGGCTTTGTGGAACCCTTGTTCGCCTCTTTCTGCAACGGTACCACGGTTACTTGCGAAGGCATGAGCCAATGGGGTTCCCAGAGCTTGGCGCAGCAAAGCTACAATTCCGTGCAGATTCTAAGGAACTATTACGGAGACAACATCGAGCTTGTCGTCGACGCACCCATTCAAAACATTACGTCTTCTTATCCAGGCGTGCCTTTGCGGGAAGGAAATGCAGGTCCTAACGTCGTCGTTATTCAAAGCTCTCTCAACCGCATCTCGCAGAATTATCCTGCGATCCCAAAGGTGTACCCGGTGGACGGCATATTTGGCCCGGGGACTACGGCGGCGGTACGAAAATTTCAGGAAGTTTTCAATCTGACGGTTGACGGGATTGTCGGCAAGGCCACATGGTATCGGATTGTGCAGTTGTATGTGGGCGTCCGGCGGCTGGCGGAGCTCAACTCGGAAGGTCAGACGTTCACAGGCATCTCCTGGGCTTATCCGGACGCCATCGTCGAGGGGGACAGCGGCCAGAAGGTATCCCATTTGCAGTATATGCTGGCAGTCCTCGCGGAATTTAATCCTCAGATTCCGCCCATTGAGGTTACCGGACAATTCGATGCTGCTACGAGAAATGCGGTGGTTTCTTTTGAGCGGTGGGCCGGGCTGCCACAAACCGGAGAGGTTGGGGCGGTCGCCTGGGATGCCATTTACGACGCGTATGCAGGCGTTGCCGAAACGGTTCTCAGCCGGGGTGAGATCTTCCCTTATCAGAACAACGTGGTTCCCGCCGATTCCATACGAGAGCTACAAGTGCAGCTTGCCGACGTGGCAGAGGAAACACCCGGCATGGTCTGCCCGGCGATTACCGGGCGGTATGACGCCGCTACCAGGCGCGCGCTTTTGCAGTTTCAAAGGCATTGCAGGCTCCCGGCCAATGGAAGGATCGACGCCGCTACCAAGAACGCGCTGGTTGACGACGTGGAAACCCTGCGGTATTCCCGCACATCCCGGTTTGCACAATTCCCGGGCCGAAATTTGAGCTACGGGATGACGGATCACACAGAGGAGGTGGGATGATGGCAATTGTCAACGAGCCGGTCGGCCAACCGGTCCGAAGTCTGCAGATTATGCTCAGGGCCATCGCCCAGTACGACGGAGACGTTCTTGCTGTGATCCCCGATGGGATTTATTCCGAGGATACGGTGGCGTCGGTATCTTCGTTCCAAAAGCGGCATGGACTGTCTGTTACGGGAGAAACCGATCTTCAGACCTGGTATGCAGTAGCCGCAGAATACCGGCGTATTCTGGTGGAAATTGGCCCGGCACAGCCGGTGAATATTATCCTGCAAAGAAGCCAGGTGATCCGTGCGGGAGAAACAAACGAACACCTGTATATGATGCATGGAATGCTGCGCGCCATTGGCAGTCATTATCCGTCTATGCCCCGGGTTTCATGCAACAATGTCCACGACGAGAAGTCGGTGGCAGCCATCCGATGGCTGCAGATCCGTGCCGATATGGAGCCCACCGGCGAAATTACCAGATTGACCTGGAAGCATCTCTCTCTTCTATACCGCACCACCGTCGGGGACGGCACTGTTTCAGATGCGTATGTGCCCAGTTCACAAGATCGAGGCAGCGAAAGCTGAGTGGGAATACAGCGGGACAGCCGCACTACCCTTTGCCAGGATGATCGGGCAAATCCGTTTGGGCTGGTAAGAGAAAAGCTTAAGATAACCATAGCATAAAAGACAAGGTCATGTCGTTGGATCGAATTGGATGCGTTTCCAGCGGCGGTCCCCGCCCAGCCATACTTCTTAAAGCCGGAAAAATAGCTTGCCGCATATTCCGTCCGACCAGAGAATGGCTATCCTGTTCGTTTCCCTCTGCATTTTTGAGTCGGTGTGGATGACACGGCCGGTTTTGCCGCCGGCCCGTCAGATGTTCCCCGCTCTCTTTGACCTGTCACACGGACGCAATGGCGGAGGTAAGAGAACAATCATCCGACTGAGAATTGAAATACGGCTGCGGTTTTCAATCGGATGATCCACCGTTATAAAACCGGTCGTTCCAATACAAAAACGGCACCGCAGGCGTATGCTGTTCTAGTCCCATTTTGCAACAATCCTCTTAACGGGACAGCATAGATCCAAATCCATGATTTTTTATCGTCGGCTCTTTTATTTTGAGAACATATGTTCTATAATGAGAGTGGAAAACCAAAATGGAGGTTTTTTATGGCATGGATTTAGATCGAAAGAAAGCTTTGTCCTACAGCGTGACAGAGGAACTTTTGTATGTGCTTGCGAGAAATTCAGAAGAGTATGCACGGCAGGTGCTTACTTATGCGGTCTGTCTGGAACACAGCGCTTACACTGGCAAAAAGAATGAATAAGACCAAAAAAGGGCCGGGGATTATTCCCCGGCCCTTTTTGCCTGCGTTTGCAGCTCGTTTAGAAACTTCTGCAACACCGCTTTTTCCTTTTCATCCAACTTCCAATAAGTCCGTAAAAACGCTTTGATAAAAAAATCGTTGGATGTCTGAATTTCCGTTAGAATCCGGATGAAATCTGCGTCTTCCGAAAGCTTTGGAAACATTTCTCCCTGCCCGGTGCGCAGCCATAGTTCCGAAACATGGAATTCCCGGCAGATATCCGCCACCGTCCGGTCGCTAGGATTGCGTTTGCCCGACACCAGCTGAGAGACATAGGACTGATCAATGTTGAGCCGCTGTGCGAATCGGACCTTTTTGATTTCGAGCGCGTCGAGAAGTATGCCAATTCTTTCCCCAATGGTATTTTCCATGGCCTCACCCTCCATCTATGAATACTACGGTATCATATAAAAATGACTGTGTCAAGATTTTTGAAAAAAAGGGTTGACAAACATGGCTCAGCACTATATAATAATGACATAGACATTTATTGTGTGCTAAAAACGGGGCTGAGTGAAGCGCGGTGTTGAGCCGGATGCAGACCGAATTTCTGGCGAATCCATTTTTATCTTGCCCATAAACGTGCTGGCGGCGTTAAACTGCACGGAATTGCCGACGGGCTGAAAACGGGGAGGCCGATATGGCGCAGTTGGATCAGAAACGGCCGGTTCTTTCGGGAGAGATGGACAGCATCCCGGAGGACGACATCACACAAAAAGACGGCGCGCTTGTGCAGCTGTCGCAAAAGCAGCTTGACGGGCTGATCGAGCGCGCCTATGCGCGAGGTGCGCGCAAAGGCAAACGTGAGGCGGCAGGTTCTGCTCAGGACCATCTGGAGAAAAAAGCCCGAGACGCCCTTCGCATTGCGGCGGACCGGCTTTTACACGCGACGGTTCGGGAGACTGCCGTCCCCCTTGGCTTATCGGCCAAGGGCGCGCAGACGGCCTTAAGGCTGATGGATTTTTCCGAGTGTGTCAAGGACGGAGAGGTGGATGAAGCGGCTGTCAAAGGACTCGTAATTCGGTTCTTGCAGGATTATCCGGAGTTTTCCATAAAGCCGCGGGCCGCTGGGCGAAAAGCATTCGGCAGGAGGCGGCGGGCCTGTTATGCGGGCAGCTCCGCCTGCAAGAAGCAAAATACGGTACATACATTGCGAAAAGGACGCAGGCCGTTCCCCGTCCGTCAAATCAGGCAGGCTGCCTCTCTTAACGGGGACGGCATGGTAGTCAGAAAGAGGCAGCGCAAGGAGCGTCACCCATGAGCTACATCAATGTCAGCGATTACAAGGAATACATGCGAAGCCGGCTGCCGGAGGATTTCGAGGTGCTGGCCGTGTGGGCCAGCGAACAAATTGACGCGGCGACCAATTGGCAGCTGCGCGGCAGCCTGGCAGACCTGGACGAGTTTAAAAGCGGACAGGTGAAAAAAGCCGCCTGCATCCAGGTGAAATGGCTGGAGGAACTGGGCGGAATGAGCGCGCTGGTAACGCCTGCGTTTTCCAGCGTAACGTTAGGCAAGTTTACAATTTCCATGCCTGCGGCCGCAGAGGAGGAACCGGGCGGTCTTTGCCCGCTGGCAAAGAAGTGCCTGTCCCCCACCGGGCTGCTGCAAACGGGGGAGGGAGCAAAGTGATTCCGATTCCATCCGCTCTCCTGATTCATCAAGCAAAGCTTTTGCCTCCTGCAGGGGAGGATGTTTGGCAAGCAAAGAAGTACGGAAAGCCGGTTTCCCTCTGCGCTGTCCGAGTGGAGCCGGTCAGGCAATGGACGATGGAAAACCAAAACCGGCGGGTATCGCATACCGCTACCCTTTTTTACGATTGCCGCAACAGCAGGCCTGAGAATGTGGAGTTTCAAGCGGGCGCAAAGATCGTATTCGAGGGCAGGGAGTATACCATCGAAACGGTGGAACCCCTCTACGACGGCCGCCGCCTGCACCACATTGAGGTGGGCCTGTCATAATGGAAACGGCTACCGTTCTCACATGGAAGCGGACTTTTTCCCGGAAGGTTTTAAAGGATGGCAGCCTTCGCTGCAAAAGGGACCAATGCGGCCGGACAAAAAACGGCCGGTTCAAACAAGCCCTACAAAAAGAGAACCCGTCCGGGAGAAGGCTGCCGCAGAGGCGGGAGCAAAATTCCGAAGAAAAAAGCGCGCCAGCCGTTGCAAATATCGGGTGGAGAGCGCTGATCCACACGTTTACAAGAACGGAGGGAATGCATCATGCAGCCACAAACCGAGTTTTTGGAACAGGTATGCCGTACGGTAGACAGCTTTGGGCTTCCCTATGCCTGTACGGTTGGCCCCCTGCCGGAGCAAGGGGGAATCAGCGTTGAGCTGACGCAAGGGTACACCCAGACCTATCTCAACCGGCAGGAATGCCATCGGCTTACCCTCTTGTTCCTGTGCAAGCATCAAGACCAGAAAACCGCAATGGATATGGCGGCGACTATACGCAACCGCCTTTCCCGCCAGGAACGCTATCCCGGGGGAAAGACGTTTGCCTGGGTCGGCCTGGAGGCCGGAGAACCGCAATGGGACGGGGATCAGGGCGGCCATATCTATGCGCTGACAACCGAAGCGTTACTTTATTTTTAGGAGGTAATATTTTGGAACTGAATTATAACATCAAAGCAGAGCTCGATACGTCCAAAAACGCAGAACAGCCCGTTTGGTCCGATCTTGGCAAAACCATGACCAACCTGACCATGTCCCTCAATGAAGTGATGACCCAGTATTCCCGTCTGGCGGACAACGGCTGGGGCAGCACGGAAGTGACCGGCGGCCAGTTCACCGTCACCTTTACCGGCCACAAGGTGGAAGGCGATCCGGTTTCCGACTACATCTTCAGCAACGATGTGGAATACAAGTTCGGCGACGCCCGCAAGACCAAGATGCGCCTGGTGTGGGGTACGAAGGCGATTGTCTGGGATGTGACTCTGGCCAACATTACCGAGGGCGGCGGCGACGCCCAGCAGCCCAATGCCATTACCCTGACGGTTCACGGCAACGGCGCACCCACCTTTGAGACCATTTCGTAATCACACGGAGGCGGGACACATCCCGCCTCCCTCATTTTAAGGGAGATTTGTCATGGCTTATTTGATTAAACGTACGTCGCATTTTACCGATGAATTGAAGTTCACCACCGATTCCGGAGAGGTTGTGGCCTGTATTCCTGTGGACCTGGACATCGACCGGATCGCCCAGGATCTGTACAAGCGGTATTTCGACCTGATTCATGTCCAGCAGGAAACGGCGAAGCTGCAGGTGCACGAGCAAACCCCTGAGGCGCTGGCCGCCCAGATGGAAAAGCTCAATGGTACGGTGGCGGCATTGTACCATCTGCTCTTCGGCGAAGAGAACACGTCCCGCATGCTTGCATTTTTTGATGGGAACTATACGGAGCTGCTTGCCCAGACCTATCCCTACCTGGTGGATGTGGTCATCCCCGCCATCCGGGAGCGGGCGGACGCCAGGAAAAAGGAGCTCCTTGCGAAGCAGCGGAAAATCAAGTGGCGTCGGTAACGGTTCACGGGAAACGATTCCGGTTAAATCTCGCGTACGACGCCGTTCTTTCCTGCATCCAGGCGGGCCGGGACCCGGTGCTGGGCGATTTGGACAAGCTGGAGCTTTGTTTGGCGATCTTAGTCAAAAACAAGCGGGCGCTGCGCAGGCTGAACCCTCAGGACAAAAGTGAGCTATACGAGGAAATCAGCTCGAAGCATCTCAATGTGATCTCCCGCAAAGCGCCCGGAAAGCAGGCCCAGCCGGTATCCGACTTTGTGGAGGATTTCGACTTGATCTACAGCAGCTTCCGGTTTGCTTACGGCATGGATCTCAGTCGGGAACGGGGAAAACTCCCATGGAAGGAATTCTGCTGGCTTTTTGAAGGCCTGCCTCCCGGATGCAAGATGCGGGAGGTTATGGAAATCCGGGCCCGCAAGATTCCCGCGCCCACCAAATACAACCAGGAAGAAATCCGGCAGCTTACCGAACTCAAACAGTATTGGACGCTGCCTGCGTTTAGCACGGGCAATTACCAGGAACAGTTGGAAGGCCTCTTTGAGGCGCTGTCCAGATTGGCGGTGAAAGCATGACGGAAATTCGCTGTCCTTACTGCGGGTGGCTGCTGCTCAAGGCGATTTGCGTCAACGGCGAGATCAAATGCAAGCGATGCAAGCATACCGTTCGAATTATCTATCCAAAAGACAGAGTGAGCCGCACCGAAGAGGAGCGAGCCATACCTGCAAGATAAGGCAGGTGAAGGCATTTGGCAGACAAC
>CAMLYM010000060.1 GCA_946491705.1 uncultured Clostridia bacterium | reverse complement strand
GATTCTTCTCGGCGCCCCCGGCGCCGGTAAGGGTACCCAGGCAGAGGTGATCTGTCAGCATTATCCGATTCCTGCGATTTCTACGGGTAATATTATCCGTGAAGCGCTGAAGAGCGGCTGTGAGCTGGGAAAGCAAGCAAAGTCCTATATGGACGAAGGCAAATTGGTTCCCGATGAACTGGTCATCGAGATCATCAAAAACCGCCTCTCCAAGGAAGACTGCAAAAACGGGTTTATTCTCGACGGCTTCCCCAGAACCATCACTCAGGCCGAGGCCCTGGACCGCATGGGCATCGACATCGACCGGGTCATCGACATTGAGGTCCCGGACGAAACGATCGTTCAGAGATTGTCCGGGCGCCGTGTCTGCGAGAGCTGTGGCGCCACCTATCATGTGCTTTATAAAAAGCCGGCGATTGAAGGGGTGTGTGACAAGTGCTCCGGCACCCTGATTCAGCGTAAGGATGACCGTCCGCAAACCATTGAGGAACGCCTGCGCGTGTATCACGAGCAGACCGAGCCGCTCAAAGCCTTCTATGAGCGCAAACACATTCTGTTTGTGGTAGAAGGCCAGGAGGACGTGGCGGAAACCAGCCGCCTGACTCTGGCGGTCATTGAGGATTTGGCATGATTGTACTGAAAACTTCCCGCGAACTCGCGCTCATGCGTGAGGCGGGCCGGATTTCGGCAAACGCGCTGAAGCTGGCCGGCGAGGCCGTCGAACCTGGTGTAACCACCGAGGAAATCGACCGCATCGCCCGCAAGTATATCGAAAGCTGCGGGGCCACCCCAAACTTTCTCCATTACAACGGCTTCCCTGCGACTGCATGCATTTCCGTCAACGACGAAGTCATCCACGGCATACCGAAGAAGACCCGTGTTTTGAAAGCCGGCGATATTGTGTCCATTGACCTGGGCGCGCAGATCCACGGCTATCACGGAGACAACGCCTACACCTTCCCCTGCGGCGCCATTTCCAAAGAGGCCGAAGCCCTTTTGGAGGCCACCCGGGAAAGCCTGTACTACGCCATCAAGGCGGCGGTACCCGGCGGAAGGCTGGGGGATATCTCCAGTGCGGTGCAGAAGTATGTCGAGGCGCGCGGTTACTCGGTGGTACGCGAATTTGTCGGCCACGGAGTAGGCGCGAGTCTTCACGAAGACCCTAGCGTTCCCAACTACGGCACCCCCGGCAGAGGGGTCCGTCTGCTGCCCGGCATGACCCTGGCTATTGAGCCCATGATCAACGCCGGAAAAAAGGAGGTCCACGTTCTGGCCGACGGCTGGACGGTAAAGACCAACGACGGCAGTCTATCTGCCCACTTTGAGCATTCCGTCGCGATTACCCCCGACGGTCCGGTCATTCTGACCCAGCCCGATTGATGCAAAGAGGAGGTCAGCATGGTCAAAGGTCGTGTGGTTATATCGCGAGCCGGCCGGGACAAGGACAAAGCGCTCACCGTGCTTTGGGCCGATGAAAGATCGGTGCTGGTCGCGGACGGAAAGGAACGGTTGCTTGAACGTCCCAAACGCAAAAACGTCAGGCATGTCCGAAAAACCGGCGTCGTCCTTCCTGACGACGCTCTGAGAACCAATCGCTCGTTACGCAAGGCACTACGCAGTTTCGCCTCTTCGCAGGAAGACGGCGGACCTCGCAACGGGACTGGAGGGAATTAATCTTGTCCAAAGAAGATGTCATTGAACTCGAGGGCGTAGTTGTTGAAGCCCTTCCGAACGCCATGTTTAAGGTAGAACTGCCCAACAAGCATCAGGTCTTAGCCCATATTTCCGGAAAGCTTCGGATGAACTTCATCCGCATTCTGCCCGGGGATAAGGTGACGCTGGAGATGTCTCCGTACGACCTGACCCGTGGGCGGATCACCTGGCGTTCCAAATAAGGCGTCTGAACGCAACGATAGGACGCCGCTTGTCCGAATCATGCCTGCATCCGCAACAATAAGGAGGCGTTTTCCATGAAGGTCAGACCTTCCGTAAAGGCTATTTGCGAAAAATGCAAGATCATCAAACGCAAGGGGAAAGTCATGGTTATCTGTGAGAACCCCAAACATAAGCAGCGTCAGGGCTAAGCCTTGGGCGTAATTAATGGAGGTGTAATGCTATGGCGCGTATTTCTGGTGTGGACCTGCCCCGCGACAAGCGGGTGGAGATCGGCTTGACCTATATCTACGGGATCGGCCGCAAAACCAGCAATGAAATCCTTGCCGCCACGGGCGTCAATCCGGACACCCGCGTGCGCGATCTGAGCGAGGACGACGTATCCAAGCTCCGTGAATACATCGACCACAACCTGCGGGTAGAGGGTGACCTCCGCCGCGATGTGGCGTTCGACATTAAGAGACTCATCGAGATCGGTTCTTATCGCGGGATTCGTCACCGCAGAGGACTCCCGGTGCGCGGACAGCGGTCCAAGACCAATGCCCGTACCCGTAAGGGCCCGAAGAAGACCATCGCCAACAAGAAGAAGTAAGGAGGGATATCAGAAGATGGCAGGAAAAACTCAAGTCAAGAAGGGCGCAACCACCCGCCGCCGCCGCGAGCGCAAGAATATTGAAAAGGGTGCGGCGCATATCCAGTCTACCTTTAACAACACCATCGTGACCATCACTGATGTTCAGGGCAACGCCATTTCTTGGGCGTCCGCCGGCGAGTTAGGCTTCCGTGGTTCCAGAAAGTCCACTCCCTTTGCCGCGCAGACGGCCGCCGACACCGCCGCGAAAGCCGCGATGGAGCATGGCCTGAAGTCGGTCGAAGTGTACGTCAAGGGTCCGGGCGCCGGCCGCGAGGCCGCCATCCGTGCGTTGCAGGCTGCTGGCCTGGAGGTCAATCTGATCAAAGACGTGACCCCGATCCCGCACAATGGATGCCGTCCGCCTAAGAGAAGACGCGTCTAAGACCGAATAATTGGAGGTGCAAGAATATGGCAAGATATACCGATGCTGTTTGCAGACTTTGCCGCCGCGAAGGTAAGAAGCTCTTCCTGAAGGGTGAGAGATGCTATACCGACAAGTGCGCGGTGGTCCGCAGAGCATATGCACCTGGCCAGCATGGTCAGGGACGCAAGAAAGCTTCCGAATATGGAATCCAGCTGCGCGCCAAGCAGCAGGCCAAGCGCTACTACGGCGTTCTGGAAAGCCAGTTCCGTCATTATTTTGAACTGGCTGACCGCAAGCAGGGCGTGACCGGTGAAAACCTGCTCCGCCTGCTGGAAAGCCGCCTGGACAATGTCGTGTATCGTCTGGGCTTTGCCTCCAGCCGTCCCGAAGCGAGACAGCTGGTAACCCACCGTCACTTCACTGTGAACGGCAAGCGGGTGAACATTCCGTCCTTCCGCGTAAAACCCGGCGATGTGATCGCGGTTTATGACAAAAGCCGCAACAGCGATAAGTTTAAAATGATCATGGAGGCCAACGGCTCCCGTCCGGCCCCCAAGTGGCTGGAAGTGGATCGCGCGAACTTCAAGGCGACGGTCCTGTCGCTGCCGAACCGTGAGGACATTGATCTTGATGTCGAAGAGACCCTCATCGTCGAGCTTTACTCCAAGTAATGCCATCCTTTTGACAAAGGCGTTAGCGGATAGACACATTATCTGCACACATGGCAGGCGCGGGCATTTGCCGCCGCCCGCGCGCATCGGCTGTTTGCCGGTGTCGGCTTTTGGTTCGGCAAAAAACAAGTCCTGCATGTGTGCAGGTTCAACCTGCTAAGGAGGGTTTTATGATAGAGATAGAAAAGCCCAGAATTGAAACGGTCGAATTGGCGCCGGACGGTTCCTACGGTAAATTCGTGGTGGAACCTCTCGAGCGCGGATACGGCACTACGCTGGGCAACAGCCTGCGCAGAGTTCTGCTGTCCTCCCTTCCGGGCGTCGCGGTCAACAGTGTGAAAATCGACGGTGTGCTGCACGAGTTTTCCACCATTCCCGGTGTGAAAGAGGATGTCACCGAGATCATCCTCAACATCAAGGGCCTGACCGCCCGTATCCACGGAGAGGGTCCGAAGATCGTCTATATCGAAGCGGACGGGGAGACCGACGTGACGGCCGGTTCCATCAAGTGCGATTCCGAGGTGGAGATTCTCAATCCCGACCTGCATATCGCCACGGTGGGCGCCGACGGAAAGCTTTATATGGAGATCACCCTCACCAAAGGCCGCGGATACGTTCCCGCGGAGCGCAACAAGCAGACCATGGCGGCAGAGATCGGCGTGATCCCTGTGGACTCGATCTTTACGCCGTGCCTGAAGGTCAATTACACGGTTGAGAACACCCGTGTCGGCCAGATTACCGATTACGACAAGCTTACCTTAGAAGTTTGGACAAACGGTACCATTTCCGCAAAGGAAGCGGTTTCCCTGGCGGCCAAGGTGCTCACCGAGCATCTCAACCTGTTTGTGGACCTGTCGGATGAAACCTACTCAACCGAGATCATGGTGGAGAAGGACGAAAAGGGCAAGGAAAAGGTTCTGGAAATGACCATTGAAGAACTGGATCTGTCCGTACGTTCCTTCAACTGTCTCAAACGCGCTGGCATCAACACGGTTGAGGATTTGATTAATAAAACCGAGGACGATATGATGAAGGTGCGCAACCTGGGTCGTAAGTCTCTCGAAGAGGTCATCGGCAAGCTCAACGCCCTTGGCTTCTCTCTCCAGTCGGACGACGAATAACAGCCGTCCCGCGTTTATACACCAACAACTTCCGTAAAGGAGTGATTCGAATGCCAGGTACCAGAAAGCTCGGCAGAGCCACCTCCAACCGCATGGCGATGCTTCGGGCGATGGTGACCTTCCTGCTGGAAAAGGGGAAGATCGAGACCACCGTCACCCGCGCCAAAGAGGTCCGCGCGCTGACCGAAAAGTTCATCACCATTGCGAAGGAAAACAATCTTCATAATCGGCGTCTTGCCCTCGGCTTCATCACGAAGGAAACCGTCGTCAAGAAGCTGTTCGATGAGATCGCCCCGAAGTACGCCGACCGTAACGGCGGCTACACCCGCATTACTAAGACGGGTCCCCGTCGCGGTGACGCGGCGGAGATGTGCATCATCGAGCTGCTCTAAGAGCAAACAGGACGATAAAAAAGACCGCTTTCGTTTTGAAAGCGGTCTTTTTTGCGTTGATTTGCCAAAATTTAACCGGTGATGGACAGCAGCATTCGAATGATTTAACGTAACGTAATCCGTACGCGTTCATTTGAGAAATCATGCTTGTCTGCCTAAAGGGAGCCAACACTCACTCGACCAGACGCAATAAAATCGTCTCTCTGCGGCAGGGTGCAGGAACCGTCTAAGAAAGATGAAAGCGTGGGCCTAGAAAAGCAGTCCCCTAAGAACAAGCAGACTTGCCTGTTCTGGAAACACAATCGCCCTATTCCCCAAAACTTTTAATAGGTAAAAGCGTTTGATCTTCAATCCCAACATTGAGAAAACCCCATGCAGGCAGGTTTTTACACTGCCTGCATGGGGCCCTTTTGGTTACTTACTTAATCGCTTTTCCCACCTTCGATAAAGCTCACGCCGTTATAGAAGGAGCGAGCCACGATACCGCTGACGTTGGGCGCCAGCACAAAATACCGGCTTTCCAGGTAAAGGGGAATTGCCGCCACGTCGCTGTAAACAAGGGCTTCACATTCATAGAGCGCCTCCACGGCCTTGTCGTCCACAATGGCACCGGAGAGTACCTGTGAGAGCTGGTCATTGTAAATGGAAGAGGAGAACCCGGTCACATTTGCGGGTACGTCAGTCTGGAAAGTGGCCAGCAGGGAAGAAGCCCAGTCGTTTCCCCCTTGAATGGAGTAAAGTGCCATCTGATAATCGCCCCGTTCCACCCGGGCGTTTAAGTCTGTCACAGGCAATGGAACCAGATTCACATAAAGTCCTAAATGCTTTTGCAAAGACTGGAGAAGAAAACCCAAAGACAGCTTAATGTCCGCCTGGTCCGGACAGAGCAGATCAACTTGCGGGGACTCGGTAAGCCCAAGCTCCGCCGATCCAGCGGCAAAGTAATCCTGCGCCGCCTGCGGATTCTCTGCAATAGGGAAAGAGGACAATGCATTCTCCCGGTACGGCTGATCGCCCACAACGGCTTCCGGCGGCACCAGGCTGAAGGACGCCTGCAAATAGGAAGGCAGGGAAGAATACATGGATGCCCGGTCCATCACGCTTGTAATGGCTAGACGCATATTTTTCGAGCGGAAAATTTCGTCCTTCTCATTGAAGCAGAGGGACCAAACCGTATCCTGAAACTCAGTCACATGATAGTCGGTATCCTTGAATTTCCGGATCAGATTCCCCGGCACCGTCGCTGCGTCCACCTCGCCGTTTAACAGGGCGGTGGGCATTTCTTCCGGCTTTACACCAATGGTAAAGAGAACTCCCGAAGGAGTAGGGGCCAGATGCCCCTTATAATTGAGGTTTTGCTTCAGGCGCAGCGTTTTGCCGTGCTCCCACAGCATCATCCGGAAGGGACCGTTATAGACCAGGGTATCCTTATCCCGGCCGTACCGTCCCGAAGATTCTTCAAAGGCAGGCTGATAGCAGGGGAGCCAAGCGGTGGAAGCCGCCTGCCGGTGCAGGTCCTCCGACGGATACGCCAGATGTAGCACCAGCGTATAGTCGTCTACCTTTTCCGCCCCCAGCTGATCCGGTGCCAGCGTGCCTGACGCGATAGCAGAAGCATTTTTGATTACCTGGGCCTCGTGAACCAGTGTCGAATGGGTGCCGGGATCCACCAGCCGCCGCAGGGCAAATACAAAGTCGTCCGCCGTCACCGGTGCAACCCGCTCTCCATTGTAGGTAGACCAGTAGGTGTCCCGGCGCAGGTAGAAGGTCCAGGTCAGTTTGTCCTCGGAAATGTCCCATCGGGCAGCCACGCCTGGAATGACCGAGCCATCCGAGGCGATGCGGGTCAAACCCTCCATGCAGTTTTGCAGCAGGATTTTCGATTCGTAGGAATCCGCTAGCTGTGGGTCCAACTGGGTTGGATCCGCCTCCAGCGGATAGTTGAGCAGCTTGCCGGAAGTGGAGTCTTCCGAGCATCCGACAAGCGAACATGCAAGAAGCAGTGCAAGCAAAAGGCTGAGAAACGTTCTCATCAATTACTCCTAGTAAAAAACAATAGATATTATACCGAATATTGGACGGTTTGCAGGAAATGCGTCGTTTTTACTGTACGCCCACACCTTTACCCGGCTCGTCGCCGCGGGCCTTGTCAAAGACATAATTGACGTCCATCATCTTCCACACCTGAGTGCGGGCGGTGGGCTGGCCGTTGGCCTTGACCGCGTCCGGGCCTTCCTCCAGGCAAGTGCGCAGGGTCAAGCCGTCGATGTTTTTGCGGTCGTCAAATACGTAGCCAGCATCGTACACCTTCTGATAGGTGTTGATGCCGACGCCGGAGAAATAGTTGAAGCCGTATTCCACCAGCACATTGTATTGTGGCGTGCCATGGTCGGGATATTCGCCGTAGGGGAACAGGTAAACGCTGGTCTCTCCAATCAGGGACTCCACCTCGTCCTTCCAGGCCTGGCAGTCCTCCCGGATGGACTCGGCGCTCATTTTGGACATATGATGATGCCCATAGCTGTGAGAAGCGAACTGGAAGCCGTCCTTTTTCAGGCACTCGATAACCGGCTTGACCGCTTCGATTTCCTTTTGCCGGTCATCTGGGGAATCCGCCTGGGTGTGGTAACCGAGGATACCGTTATACCCGGTCAGGCCTACAATGGCCTTGGCGCCCTCAAAGGAGAAATCCGGGTGCTCTTCGACAAACTGATTGAGGATGGAGAAGACTTCGTTGCCTTGGGTGATGACCTCTTTTCCCGTCTTCGGATCCACGCTCATCTCCGCGATGTGCCCGTCGTCTCCGACTACCATCTTCCAGTTACAGCCGTTATCCCGCATGTACTGGTAATAGTTCATATCGTCGGTGGAAATAATCAGCGGCTTTTTGCCCTTGGGCAGCTTAAAGGGAAGACGGCCGTAGGAGGTGGTTCCATCGTCATTCTGGATTTCGCCGTACATCTGGTCGATGTTGACAAGAATATAATTGTTCTTATAAAGTTCTTCCAGCATCCGTTTGAACTCGGTGACGGTGGTCATGTAATCGTCCATCCCCTTGGCGGAGGCATCTCCGTCAAATGCCAGCTCCGGGTATACCACCAGCGGATGTACAAAAATATGCTCAATCGCACCCTTATATGTCACATAATTGCTCCGGTCGTACACCGGCTCGGAGGAAACCGGCGCTGTAGAGGAAGGCTCCGGCTCGGAAGAAGACGCCGGCAGTTCACTTGGCAGCTCGCTGGGGCTTTGGGACAAAACAGCGCTGTCCACCGTTCCCCCCGTGGGGACGCTGACCCCATTGGCAATCGCCACACAGACCACCGCACCGGACAGCACCACCAGCGCGATAATCACAATTGGCATAATATTCTTAATTGGATTTCTGCGCCGGTTGCCGCCCCGGCTAGTCCTTCGGTTCATATCCACTACCCCTTTTGCATTGGTTCCTTTTTGTTTTTCGGGAAGCTTCCGGAATCCCTATTTTTATACAAAAGAATCCCTTGTGTATTCTTATCTTTTATTATCATACATTTTTGTACAAAATGCAAGGGAAGCTTGCCCGTTGTAACCATTTGTTACAACGCGGATACAGTTGTGGAAACCAAGGCGGAAGACAAGAAGCCGAATAAAAACGAATTGTATAATATGCTAACGATTATACGGTTTTAGGCGGGAGCGAAAGGGATGGACCGTTTTGAGACGCAGGAACAGATGGACCGCCGAAGGGGAGATAAAGATAGAATTCCGTAGCCTGGGTGCTGCTTTTAGCGGCGATGGTGCCTCTGTGCAGCTCGACGATTTCCTTGGCGATGGCAAGTCCCAGCCCGGCTCCGCCGGTTTTGGTGGAACGGGCGGAATCCAGCCGGTAGAATTTCTCGAAAATACTCCCCAGCTTATGCTCCGGAATCTGGGGGCCATGGTTGCGAAACACGATGCGTACTCCCTGGCCGCTGACAGCAGCCTCGATGTCGATGGGGGTATTTTCGTAGCTGTAATTGATGGCGTTTCGCAGTACATTGTCAAATACCCGGGCGAGCTTGTCCGAGTCCCCGTAGACCATCAGGTCGGCGGGCACATGTATCCGGCAGGTGAGCTTTTTTTGAGAAAGCAGCGGATAGAACTCGTCCGCCAGCTGCTCGAGCAGCATGGAAAGATTGAAGCGGGTGACCTGCAGCGTGATGTTCTGCAGGTTAAACCGGGTGATTTCAAAAAACTCGTTGATCAGATCCTCCAACCGTTCCGACTTTTCCAGCGCAATGGACAAATACCGCTTTTGCAGCTGCGGGGAAATCCCTACTTCCTCGTTGAGGAGGGACAGGTACCCGATGACCGAGGTCAGCGGCGTTTTCAGGTCGTGCGCTAGGTAAACCACCAGGTCATTTTTGCGCTGTTCGGCCTCCTTGGCAAGCTGCTCGTTCTTTAAGGCGTCGAACTTGATGGAATTGAGCGTGTTCTCTATCTCCTTGAAATCTCGGGGCAGCACCACCAGGCTTTCGTCCTTGCGAAAAACCTTGTTGATAGACTGCACGAACACATCCATATATTCGGTGGACTTGGAGATGGTAAAGTACACCACCACGACGGTGATCCCCGCGAAGGCCACAAATATCAGCTCCATCTTATAGGAGACGAAAAAGCGGTAAAGGTCCGGGCTGAGCCGGTGCACCAGGTTTGCCAGCAGGTCGTTGAAAATGCCATCAGCCAAAAACAGGCACAGCAATAGCCCAATCAGGCACAGCCCGATGATCAGCAGGATTTTTCCGAATAGTTTCCTGCGGTACCGGCGAAGAAAATTATTGTTCAATTTTGTATCCAACCCCCCATACCGTTTTGATAAATTTCGGGTTGCGCGGCGGCTCGCCCATTTTTTCCCGAAGCCGGCGGATGTGAACCATGATGGTGTTGTTGGAGTCGAGATACCGTTCCCCCCACACCCGCTCGAACAGCTCCTCTGACGATAGAACCCGTCCCCGGTTTTCGCAAAGCAGCCACAAGAGGCTAAACTCAATGGGCGTCAAATTCAATTCCCGGTCGTAGAGGGTGCAGCTATGGGTGTCCTTGTTGATGACTAAGCCCGCGAAATCAATGACGTTTTCCCCAGGCTTGGGCCCCCCGTCGTTGTAGCGAGTATACCGGCGCAGCTGGGCTTTCACCCGGGCAACCATCTCCAGCGGGTTAAACGGCTTTGTGATATAGTCGTCCGCCCCGATGGTAAGACCGGTAATTTTATCCATGTCTTCCACCTTGGCGGTGAGCATGATGACCGGGAAGGTATAGGTCTCCCGGATTTTGCGGCACAGATCGAAGCCGCTCAACTGCGGCATCATCACGTCCAGGATCGCCAGATCCACCGCTTGGCCGCTCTTGATGAAGGACAGGGCCTTAAGCGGCTCATAAAAGGTGTGCACCTCATAGTTCTCGTTTTTCAGATAGACCTCGATCAAATCGGCGATTTCCTTTTCGTCGTCTACGACCACAATCGACGTTTCCATTTTCCCACATCTCCTCATTCGGTTGCTGCAAATTCATTATAGGAGAAGGCGCCTGCAAAAGCAAACGGTTAAGAAAATCTTAAGATTCCCATAAAGGAAGCGGTTTGCCGCCTTTCTTTTATTTTCTGCATGTAAGAAGCTTCCATGCATCCTTTCTTCAAACGGTGCAAACCATAATGTGGGAGGGATGACATTGAAAAAATTAAAAAAAACCGCCCTGCTTTTTTCCATCGGCTGCGGCGGCTACAGTCTCATCGAGGTGCTCTGGCGGGGATTTACCCACTGGACCATGGGCGTCACCGGCGGGGTGTGCATGTGCTTACTGAATTCGATCAACCAAAAATGCAAAAAGGCCAGCCTGCCCCAAAAATGTGTCTTAGGTTCAGCGGTCATCACCGGAATGGAGCTGTTCGTCGGCTGCATCGTCAACCGCAAGCTTAAATGGGACGTTTGGGACTATTCGGACCTGCCGTTTAATGTAAAAGGCCAGATTTGTCCCTTTTTTAGCATCCTGTGGTTTTTCCTCTGCATCCCGGTGATGCATCTGAGTACCTTTTTACAGAAAAATGTCCGGGCGCTGCGGTAAGAAGGAGGCACTTTTGCAGGAGAAGCCGCATGCAAGCGGCCCGATCCCCCGTTCTCTGTGAAAGTTTCACAAAACCGCACGTCTGTGAAAACAATAATTGCTATTGTGATTTTTCCCGTTTTAGTGTAGAATTCTGTAGTAGTAAGAGTGGCGGAAATCCTGCATCCGAAAGAGAACGCAGGAAGCTTCCGTCAAAGGAAGCAACGCGGTTGCGTTTCGAATTTTGCGAACGGGAGATCGATAGCATGAGAATGAGCATGTTTGACACAAATGTGCAGGAGCTGAAATATAAAGTGCTGCGCGAGGTGGCGAGGCTGGCCTTCGAGGAGAAGCTGGAAACCGACCTTATTAAAATCCCCGAGAAGATCATGCCCGGCCCTCAGGCCACCCTGCGCTGCTGCATTTATAAGGAGCGGGCCATTATCACGGAGCGTGTGAAGCTTGCCATGGGCGGCAATAAGGAGAACGACAACGTAGTGGAGGTGCTGGACATTGCCTGCGACGAGTGTCCGGTTACCCAGATGAGCGTCGGGGAGGCCTGCCGCGGCTGCATCGCCCACCGGTGCATGAACGTCTGTCCCAGGGGCGCGATTTCTCTCATTGACCACAAGGCGCACATTGATCCCAAAAAATGCGTTTCCTGCGGCAAGTGTTTGAACGTTTGTCCCTATAACGCCATTTCGAAAAATTTGCGTCCCTGTGAAAAAGCGTGCAAGGCGAACGCCATCGCCATGGACGAGGATAAGAAGGCCCGTATCGACAACGACAAGTGCGTCGCCTGCGGTGCCTGCGTCTATCAGTGTCCCTTTGGCGCTTTGATGGACAAATCCTACATACTCGACGCCATCTCTATTTTAAAGAATTCCGCCAACAATAAGAATTACAAGGTATACGCCATCGTGGCCCCCTCCATTTCCGGCCAGTTCGGCAACGCCAAGATCGGCCAGGTGGTTTCCGGCCTCAAAGCACTGGGATTCTATAACGTGGTCGAAGCGGCCCTGGGCGCGGACATGGTGGCCAATAAGGAGGCCCAGGAGCTTTACGAAAAGGGTTTTCTGACCAGTTCCTGCTGCCCCGCCTTCGTCAGCTACATCAAGATCAATTTCCCCAGCATGGTGGAGCACATTTCCCACAACCTTTCGCCCATGGCGACCATTGCCGAATACCTCAAGAAGATGGATCCCAATGCCAAGATCATCTTCATCGGTCCATGCATCGCCAAAAAGGCGGAGCGCAAGCTTGACCGGGTCAAAGACATCATCGACGTGGTCATCACCTTTGAGGAGCTTCTGGCCCTCTTTGACTCGCGCAACATCGAAATTCAGGATCTGCCCAACGACGTGCTGGACAACGCCTCCTATTACGGCCGCATCTTTGCCCGCAGCGGGGGCTTGACCGAAGCGGTGCGGCAGGGCCTGAAAGAGAACGGCATTACCGAGGAGGATTTCGATTATAAGCCGGTGACCTGCTCGGGCATCGACGAATGCCGTATGGCCCTGCTCAAGGCCTCCAAGAACGTGCTGGGCGGCAACTTCATCGAAGGAATGGCATGCGAGTCCGGCTGCATCGGTGGCGCCGCCTGCCTGACCCACGGGCCAAAGGATAAATCCGAGGTGGATAAGTACAGCCGGGAGGCCATGGAAAAGACCATTAAAGACGCCATCGGCGTGTTGCAGCTGTCGGACAAATAGAGATAGGATGCTTTGTGAACGTTTTCCCCTTGCGGCGTGCTTCGCCGCAAGGGGAAATTTTTATCCCGATGAAGCAGAGCGGGATAGAAGCCCACTGACTTTTCCGAGGGAAGGAACTAGGTCAACCCTTTTTTAGGCGGCAAGAAACCGGCCTCATTTTCCGAATTTGACAAAAATCGAGAAAAGATTATAATCAAAGTATTATAGGAAAGAAAAGAATGGGCAGAAACCACCCGCGCGCCGGCCGTCAGCCAAACGCGTACCGCGGGCAAACAAAAAGGAAGGAGCCTATATGAAACGAATCGGAATAACCATATTGGCGGTTTTACTGGGATTGTCTCTTTCCGCCTGTACCGATGGCGGAGTGGTGAGCAGTCCGTCGTCTTCGCTGCCGCTGCAGTCCGAGCTGGCAAGCGCCCCCCAGTCGCTGCCGGAACAGAGTGACTTGCCTTCATCGCAGGAGCCGGAATCGAACACGGATTCCTCCACTGCGCCTGAGACGCCGTCAACCACGCCCCAGACCCCCTCTTCCAGCGAAGAACCCCAGGGCCGCCAGACGGTAGACGTGACCATTCCCGAGGGGTTTACCCTTGCGCAGATTGGGGAACGGCTGGAGGCCAACGGCGTGTGCACCAAGCAGGCGCTTTTGGATATTGTCAATACCTATGATTTCAGCTATTATCCTCTGGTCGCAGGAATCGCCGGCAGCCCTAGCCGGTGCTACCTGCTGGAGGGGTATCTTTACCCGAGCACCTATACCTTCTATGT
>CAMLYM010000059.1 GCA_946491705.1 uncultured Clostridia bacterium | reverse complement strand
GGTTTAAGTTGCTGGGCTCTACCAGATCAAAGTCCGCGAGGATAAGTCGGCCCACGCCGGTGCGGGCCAGCATCACCGCAATGTTCGACCCCAAGCCTCCCAGGCCCGCGATTCCTACCGTGGCCTTTTTCACCCGTTCATGAACATATGGGGTATGCCGGGCGGCCATCATGCGTTCAAGCTGGGCTTTGTCCGGCATTTTTCCCTTCTCAATGAGGGTAATTTGGTCCCCGTTTCTAAGAGGAAGCGTTCCTTCCACGGCGAATCCGTTGCGGATATAGACATCCGCGGCAATAGAGAGCTGTTTTGCCAGGGAAGAAACGGTTTCCCCTTCCAAAGCTTTTTCCTCTTTCCCGTTTACCGTGACCCGCAGCATCTCTCAGCCGCCTCCCACAAAGCTGACCACTTCCAGCTCGTCGGTGTCCGTTAGAATAACGCAGGCAAACTGGGCTTTGGGCACAATCTGGCCGTTTCGCTCTACCGCCACCTTAGCAGGATCGCAGCCCAATGCCGTTAGATAGGAAAGCAAGGATACCGGTTCCTCCAAGGGACATGCTTGACCGTTAAGCTTCATTTGATTTCCTCCTTTTTGCAAAAGAAAAAGGCCAAACGCACCGCGCTCGGTACGTTTGGCCTTACTCAATTCGGAACAAAAATCCGTTTTTAAGCTCGAAACTCCCTCCGCCGGTACTAACCGCACAGGTTCCATGAGTAAGAGGACCACACCTCACTCTCAGCCAATTTCATTGGCTCCCCAGTTCTTGCGTCTTATTCTTTTGTTTTTTCTAGTATAATCCGCCAAAATTCCCTTGTCAAGCCTGTTTTTTTCGCCTTTTTTGCGGGGCGCTTGTTTTTTTCTCTTTTCGCGGTTACAATCGGGGGCGTTTGGACTATAATAAGGCATGGGGCAGAAATGCCGTTTTCACTGAAAAAAGAAGGGGCTGGTACCGAATGTGGGCATATGAAAGCGTATTCTATCAAATCTATCCGCTTGGATTTTGCGGAGCGCCTTGGGAGAACGACGGGGTGACCGTCAACCGCATCGGCAAGGTGGTCGATTGGGTGGAGCATATCAAAAGCGTGGGCGCAGACGCCGTCTATTTTTCTCCTGTCTTCGAGTCGGACGCGCACGGGTACGACACCCGGGACTACCGGAAAATAGACGGCCGCCTGGGCACCAATGAGGACTTTGCCGCAGTCTGCGATACCCTGCACCAAAATGGTATCCGGGTGGTGCTCGACGGGGTGTTCAACCATGTGGGCCGGGGCTTCTGGGCCTTTCAGGACGTGCTCAAAAACCGGGAGGCTTCCCCTTATAAGGACTGGTTTTTGATCCACTTCGGCGGCGACAACGGCTATCACGACGGGCTGTGGTACGAGGGCTGGGAAGGCCATTATGAGCTTGTCAAGCTCAACCTGCGAAACGAGGCGGTGATCCATCATCTATTCGAATGCATCCGGGGCTGGGTGGAGCAGTTCGACATCGACGGCCTGCGTCTGGATGTGGCTTATTGCCTGGACCCGGAGTTTTTGCACCGGCTGCGTTTCTTTACCGACACCTTAAAGCCGGACTTTTTCTTGGTAGGCGAAATCTTAGGCGGGGACTACAACCGCATTCTCGGCGGCTCGATGCTTCATTCTGCCACCAACTATGAGTGCTACAAGGGACTTTACTCCAGCTTTAACAGCCTCAACCTCTTTGAGATCACCCATTCCCTCCTGCGCCAGTTCGGCCCGGAGAACTGGACCTTGTATAAGGGCAAGCACCTATTTAACTTCGTGGACAACCACGACGTGACCCGGGTGGCTTCCATCCTGCATGACCCGGCGCATCTTCCGCTTATTTACGCTCTTTTGTTCGCCATGCCGGGGATTCCCTGTGTGTACTACGGCAGCGAATGGGGAGCGAGAGGGGAGAAGGCCCAGGGGGATCATGCCCTTCGCCCATGCTTTGACGCGCCTGAGAAAACAGAGCTGACCGAATGGATTGCCAGGTGCGCTGCCGCCCATAAGAAAAGCAAAGCCCTCTGCTATGGAGACTTCCGCTCGGTTTTGCTGCAAAATAAGCAGGTGATCTTTGAGCGCGCTTTCGAAGGGCACAGGGTGCTTACGGCCATCAATGCCGATTCCAATCCCTACACCGCTCACTTTGATGCAGGTGCCGGCCGGGCCAGGGATTTGCTCACCGGAAAGGTACACGACTTCGGGGGCGGCAGCGAGCTGCCTCCTTACAGCGCCTTTTATTGGGAAATATTCTGAGGAAAAGCGGATTTATGCTATAAAACTATAGAATATTTATCCATATTCCTCTTTTTCGCATCTCATCCTTTTAGAAAATAAATTCGCTAATAAGAAAGGCGATTATCTGACAAGATAATCGCCTTTACATCTTTATTCGATAAATTATAGAATGAAATATCTATATTATATCCTATGGCGTGCCGTTTTACTGACAGTGGCGGAAGGATGTTTACCGCCAAAGGAAAGGGATGCTCAAAAGCGCCTGTAAATAACATGGAAGAAAGGCAAAGGACCTAATTTGGCTGAAAGAGGAAGTAGCGTAGGATGAGGCGGGGCGCTTGCTTCCGGTCTTTTAGGCTGGTATAATAAGAATTTAGACGCAAGGAATTGCGAAAAATGCCACAAAGAAACGAGGAAACCCATGCTTACCATTACCCATACCCAAGGACGGGCCCGGCGGGGCGAGTTCGTCACCCCTCACGGCACGGTGCAGACGCCTGCCTTTATGAATGTAGCCACGGCGGGCGCTATCCGCGGCGCCGTGTCCGCCTATGACCTCAAGGACCTGAAATGCCAGGTGCAGCTGTGCAATACCTATCATTTGCATGTCCGCCCCGGAGACGATCTGATCCGGGAATACGGGGGGCTGCACGCCTTTACCGGCTGGGACGGGCCGATTCTGACCGATTCGGGCGGATTTCAGGTTTTTTCCCTGGCCTCCCTGCGCAAAATCAAGGAGGAGGGGGTACACTTTTCCTCCCATGTGGACGGGCGGAAGATTTTCATGGGGCCGGAGGAAAGCATGCGCATCCAGTCGAACTTGGGCTCTACCATCGCCATGGCCTTTGACGAATGCGTGGAAAACCCTGCGGCCTACGACTATGCCGCCGCTTCCTGCCGCAGGACGGTGCGCTGGCTCAAGCGCTGCCAGGCGGAGATGCAGCGGCTGAATCACTTGCCGGATACCTTAAATAAAAAGCAGATGCTCTTCGGCATCAACCAGGGCTGCACTTTTGATGACCTGCGGGCGCAGCACATGCAGGAAATCGCAGAATTAAACTTAGACGGCTATGCTATCGGAGGTCTGGCGGTGGGGGAGCCCGCTGAGGACATGTACCGCATCATCGACACGGTCACTCCCTTTATGCCAAAGGACAAGCCCCGGTATCTCATGGGGGTGGGTACGCCGGTGAACATTCTGGAAGCGGTGCGCCGCGGAGTGGATCTTTTCGACTGCGTCATGCCCAGCCGAAACGGTCGCCATGCCCATGTGTTTACTTGGGAAGGAATCCGTAATTTAAACAATGAGAAGTATAAGCTCGACCATAAGCCCATTGACGAAGAATGTGACTGCCCTGCCTGCCGCCGGCATTCCAGAGCCTATATCCGGCATTTGTTCAAATGCGGGGAGATGCTGGCCATGCGGCTTTGCGTCATGCACAATCTCTATTTCTACAATACTTTACTGGAAAAGATCCGGTTCGCTATTGAGAACGCCCAATTTGATGAACTATATGTAAAATTTGCCCCGGTGCTGGACAAACGCATTTAAAAAAGCTTGCAAGTGCCTTATTTACCCGCTATAATGATCGGGAATACTTTTGGAGGTGTTTTGTGTAATGGTAGAACAAGGACTTCAGCTCCTAGACGCAAACGCGGCGGCCGGCGCCAACGGCACGATGACGATGATTTTGCAGTTTGGCCTGATCGCTTTGATGATCGTGGTCATGTACTTTATTTTGATTCGTCCCCAGCGCAAGAAGCAGAAGGAAGAGGCCAAGATGCGCGACAATTTGCAGGTGGGCGACGAGATCGTGACCATCGGCGGAATTGTTGGCAAGGTTGTCAGCATGAAAGAGGATTCGCTTTTGATCGAGACGGGTGCCGACCGGGACAAGGTCCGCATTATGAAATGGGCGGTCCAGACCAACAACACCGTTCACGACAAATAAGCAACGCATAATTGCCTTCCCCTGGGAATATCATTTGGTAGGCGGCATCCAAACGGGTGGAATGCCGGGTACGAAATGCTAGGCCGAATAAGGGGAGGGCTTTTCCATGAGAACCGATCGTGTCAGTCCGGAGAACAGCAGTATGACGGTGAAAGTCAAGCCGATCATGATTGGAATTTCCGGCGGTGCGCTGATCTGCGCGCTGGCGCTGCTTTTGTTTTCGTTAATCATTTCGATGAACAATATTCCCCAGTCGGCGGTGACGCCGCTGGCCACCACGGCAGCTTCGGTGGGCGCCTTTTTCGGCGGGCTTATGACGGCGCGGATGATCCGGTCAAAAGGGGCGCTGTTCGGCGCCATCACTGGTTTTGTGCTGTTTGCGGTTTTGTTTATCATCAGCGTGTCCGCCGCCGGGGAGACGCTGGGAATGGCTACGCTCATTAAGCTCATCTCCATGCCGGTGGCGGGCGCTCTGGGCGGAATTTTAGGGGTCAATCTGCGAAAAAGATAGGTTTTATTTGAAACCGGGTTTCTTTTGTGCTATAATATCCCTACAGCGGCGGCTTTTGAAAGCCGTCGAAGCGGTGTCATACCGCTTCGGATGGGAGTCCGTGGGCTTTCATCCGTGAAAACCATTGTACCGCAGCAAAGCAGCACAGCCGCTTTGCTTGTGGCAAATGGACGACCAATGAACGGGCAAGGGAGGTACAAACGAATGAGCCATATCAAGACCATCAACAAGGCCAATCTCAAGGAGAGCGCGGCGAAGGGCGGTTGCGGCGAATGCCAGGCTTCCTGCCAGTCCGCCTGCAAGACTTCCTGCACGGTTGCCAACCAGAAGTGCGAGAAGTAAGAACCCGGACAAAATCAGGGTTTGCCGTTTAAGGGACAGAGTTTCTGTCCCTTAAATTATGTCCTTTTTGAGAAAATCCCGTTGTCCGCACGGCTGCATAGGCGGCCTAGGAGGAGGTACTTATGATTCACCGATACGAACAAAACGGCTTTTTCATCGTACTCGACGTGCACAGCGGCGCGGTGCACGTACTCGATGAGATGACCTATGAAATGACCGGGCTCTTGAAAGCCCCGATGCCAAAGGAGTGTCCGAAAGCCCTGCTCGACGCGCTGGCACCCAAGTACGGGGCGGACAAGCTCAGGGAAGCCTACGGGGAGCTGTATACCCTTTATAAAGAAGGGACCCTCTTTTCCGAGGACGACTATGAGCAGTTTTCTGGAAAGATGGTGTCGTCCCCGGTCAAGGCCATGTGCTTGCACATTGCCCACGACTGCAACCTGCGCTGCGAATACTGCTTTGCGGCCAAAGGGGACTTCGGCCATGGCCGCAAGTTGATGCCGCTGGAAGTCGGGAAGGCGGCCATTGATTTTCTGCTGGAAAACTCCGGCTCCCGGCGCAACCTGGAGCTCGACTTTTTCGGCGGCGAGCCGCTGATGAACTTCGATGTGGTCAAGCAGGTGGTGGAATACGCCAGAAGCAAGGAGAAAGCGTACAACAAAAATTTCCGCTTCACCATCACCACCAACGGCCTTTTGCTCGACGACGATAAAATCGCGTTCATTAACAAGGAAATGTCCAACGTGGTCCTTTCCATTGACGGGCGCAAAGAGGTCAACGACCGGCTGCGGGTCACGCCTGGCGGCAAGGGCAGCTACGATGTGATTCTGCCCAAGTACCAAAAGCTGGTGAAGACCCGAGGCGGGAAGGACTATTATGTCCGCGGGACCTTTACAAAGTTTAACCTGGACTTTTCCGAGGACGTGTATCACCTGGCCGGGGAAGGGTTTGACCAGATTTCGGTGGAGCCGGTGGTGTCCGACCCAAATCTGCCCTATTCCATCAAAGAAGAGGATCTGCCCCAAGTGTTTGCAGAATACGAGCGCCTGGCCAAGCGTCTGCTCGAAAGCAAGCGCAGAGGGGAGGGGTTCAACTTCTTCCACTTTATGATTGACCTAGACCAGGGCCCCTGCGCCATCAAGCGGCTGCGCGGCTGCGGCTGTGGCAACGAATACGTGGCCGTAACCCCGGAGGGGGACATCTATCCCTGCCACCAGTTTGTGGGGATGGAAGGCTGGAAGATGGGAAACGTGCTGGAGGGGACTTTCGACCGGGAAGAGAAGGCGCGTTTTGCCAAGGCGAACATCTACGGCAAGGAAGGCTGTCGGGACTGCTGGGCCAAGTTTTACTGTTCAGGCGGCTGCAACGCCAACAACCAGCAGTACGCGGGCGACATCTTAAAACCCCATACCCTTTCCTGCGAGCTGGAAAAGAAGCGTCTGGAATGCGCCATCATGATGAAGGCGGCGTTGGCCCAGGACGAATAAGCAACGAGAGAAAGAGGCGAAGCGGAGGCTTTGCCTCTTTTTTTGCTGTGCAAAAGGCTTACCGGGCAGTTTCCATAACCAGCTTGACATCATTTTGTATTAGTTAACATAATATAGTTACCATAATATTTATGCAGTTTCCATAACAACGAACACATAAATTGTGAAAGTGGAACGAAAATTGCCTTCCATGACATTTTCCTTGATAAAATCCGCCGAATATACTATAATGAACATTCATGAGGACGGTGTTATAAAAATGGATCGAATGTACGGTTTTATCGGCTGTGGAAATATGGCCAGTGCCATTCTTGGCGGGATGCTGGCGGGCGGCGTTTGCGCTCCAGAGCAGCTGATGGTTTATGATGTTTCGGCGGAAAAATGCGAAACCTTTCGGCAAAAAGGCGTTTTTGTCGCCAAAGACGCGGCGGAGCTGGTGCGCCGCTGCGACGTGGTGGTGCTGGCGGTCAAGCCCCAGGTTTACGGCCCGGTGTTGGAAGGAATAAAGGACGCGGTTGACGAAACAAAGATTCTCGTGAGCATCGCGGCTGGCATTTCCACCGATTATGTCAAGAAGGCCATCGGTTTTCCCTGTAAGGTGGTGCGTGCTATGCCCAATACCCCGCTTCTACTGGGATGCGGCGCTACCGCTCTTTCTAGGTGTCCTTCGGTGACGGACAGTGAATTCGAAGAGGTTTCCCGCCTCTTTTCCGCTTCCGGAATTGTGGAAAATCTCCCGGAGGAGTCTATGAACGCGGTGATCTCGGTCAACGGTAGCAGCCCGGCCTATGTTTATCTGTTTGCCAAGGCGGTGATCGATTCGGCGGTAGCCCAAGGGATTGAACGCAAGGCAGCCAAGCGCCTGATCATCCAAACCCTTAAGGGGAGCGCGAAAATGCTCGACGAAAGCGGCATGGAGCCCGACGAGCTGATTAAGATGGTAGCTTCTCCGGGAGGTACCACACTGGCAGCGCTCAATTCCTTCTCCGACGACGATTTTGAAAAGGTAATCGACAACGCCATGATGGCCTGTACTACCAGGGCCGGGGAACTGGCAAAATAGGAATATTGCCGCTTATAAAAGCATACCTATCCTTCAGACGGAGAATTTTCGGCTGGAGGACTGCATATGAACTGGACAACCAATATACATACCTTTCCCAAACGGGCGTGGGAAGCCCTGTCCCAGAATCGGATGCTGCTTTTTTTCACCTCGCTTTTGGTGTGCGGCCTCTTTTTCGGGGTGCTCATTTCCAAAAACATCTCGGAGGAAAACGCCCAGACGCTGGTAAGCCTGCTGGGGGGCTTTACCCTCAACCGGACGGCACAGCCGGTGCTGACCACATTTCTCAATTCGCTGATGTCGGTGCTTCCCTTTGTGCTGGTGCCGTTTTTCCTAGGAGTCAGTGCGGTAGGAGTACCGCTGATTCCCTGCGTGCTGGTGTTTCGCGGGCTGGGGCTCGGCACGGCGCTTGGGTATCTGTACGGGGTAAACGGCCTCAAGGGCATCGCCTTTTCGGTGCTGCTGATTATCCCGCCCGCCATTGTATCTTCCATTCTGATTATTCTATCCTGTAAGGAAGCGTTCCGTTTTTCTATGCTGCTGTGCCGCCGGTTTTTACCAAAGGCGGACGGGCAGGAGGGGCTGTGGCCTCAGCTGAAAATTTATCTGGTTCGCTTTCTGGCGCTGCTGATTCTGTTGTTCCTTGCGGCATTTGTGGACACGGTTTGTTCGGCGGCTTTTTCCCAGTTTTTTGTGACTTAAATTCCGGCAAGATGAGGGGACAAGAAGATGGACTATCTCGCACTGTTTGAGAGATACTTGACAGACAACAAATCGGTTTCCGCCAATACCCTGTTGTCCTACAAACGGGATGTGCAGCGGTATCTTTCCTTTCTGCAAAAGCAAGGGATTTCTTCACCCTGCGACGTAGAGGAGCCGGTGATGAAGCGATTTGTCAGTTTTCTCGAACTGTCGGGAAAGAGCGCCGCTACGGTGACCCGCTGCGTGGCGTCTCTGCGCTGCTTTTATCAGTTTCTGGCGGCGGCAGGCTACTCCCATACCAATCCCGCCCGGGACATTAAGCTCAAAAAGGTGGAAAAAAAGCTTCCTCAGATTCTGACCGGCAAGGAAATCGAGCTGTTTTTATCCCAGCCGGACCCCTCCGACGCGAAGGGCTGCCGGGACAAGGCCATGCTGGAGCTTTTGTACGCTACGGGAATCCGGGTATCCGAGCTCATCAGCCTCAACGTGGAGGATGTGAACCTCCAGGTGGGAGTGCTGCACTGCCACAATGAAAAAAGCGACCGGATTATCCCCATCTATCCCACGGCGATTACGGCAATATCCGATTATCTGTGCCGGTTTCGCGGGGTAATCGCGTCGAACGAATGCGGTCGGGCGCTTTTTACCAACTTAAACGGCCAGCGTATGACCCGTCAGGGCTTCTGGAAGATCGTCAAGGGGTATACCGCACAGGCCCATATTGAAAAGGACATCACGCCGCACACGCTTCGCCATTCGTTTGCCGCACACCTGCTGGAAAACGGGGCGCAGCTGAAGGATATACAGGAAATGCTGGGACACGCGGACATTTCCTCCACCCAGATCTACGCGCAGGTTTTGCAGGAGCGGTTTAAAGAAGTGTACAAAAACTGCCATCCCCGTGCAAAGCACGCATAGCAAGGGACAGGGGATATACCGAACCCGGACGTTTGAATGACAAAGGAGTTGTAACGCATTGGCAGGATTTTTTGGTTTGCTCGACTACAACAAGCCTGGAAAAGGAGTGGAGAAGGGGGGACCCCAGAAACAGCCGTTTTTCGTATTCTTTGAGGTTTTGTTCCGTAAGTTCTGGAAGCTTGTTTTGCTCAACTTAATATACTGTCTGTTCTGGATGCCCATTCCAATCGTCGGTCTGCTGCTTACCCTCTATGCTTTTCCGCAGCCGCAGCCGCTTTTTTTCCTTGGTTCTCTTGCGCTGACCCTGCTGATTTCCGGCCCCATTACCTGCGGCCTTACCTATGTTACCCGCAACTTTGCCCGGCAAGAGCATGCTTTCGTCTGGCATGATTTCATCGGCGCCACTAAGGCCAACTGGAAGCAGGGACTGGCCGCTTCGGTGATCAACGGCCTGGTCTATGGAATTCTCGGCTTCGCGGCGTATTTTTATGTTCTGAATAAGGACAATACCAATTTCCAGGCGATTTTCTATCTTGCTATTGTGGTCTCCATCATCGCGCTGTTGATTTTCACTTTCATGCAGTATTATATTTACCTGTCCATCGTATCCTGTAAGCTGACGATCAAGAAAACCTACCAAAACGCGTTCCGCTTGGCACTGGCCGGCGTGCCGCGCAATCTCCTGATTTCCATTATTGTGGTGCCGTGTGTGATCGTTCTGGCGCTGCTGGCAGTGGACTATCAGCCGCTTTTGTTCTTTGCGTTTCCGATTTCGCTGATCTTCACCTTTGCCTTCGGCAGCTTCTTCATCAACTTCGTTGCCTATCCGTTTTTCCAGAAGAACGTCATTGATCCCTATTACCGCGAGCATCCGGACCAAATCTCGGATACCATGCGTACCTGGGGGTATCTTGAACAGGAAGAAGAGGAAGAGGAGGACGAGGAAGAGACGGATGAAGAAGTGCAGACGGCCCCATCCGAGCCTATTGGCAAACCGGATCCGTCCAAGTCTTAATTCGAATCATTTTAGGGGTGTTTTGTGCTTTGGGCATAAAATGCCCCTTTTGTTTTACATGGATGGGCGGCCTGCGATTTTCCCGGCAGAGAAAACGCGGTTTTGACTTTACACCGAAGGTTAAATATAGTAAAATAAACAAAACAAAAGAACAAAGTAAAGGATGTTTTCCATGCAGCCAATTTATAAGCGGATGCTTTTGAAACTCAGCGGCGAGGCGCTGGCGGGCCAGCAAAAGTTCGGCCTGGATTATGACGTAGTGCTCAATATCTGCCGTTCCATCAAGAAATGTGCGGATATGGGGGTGGAAATCGGAATCGTCGTGGGCGGCGGCAACTTCTGGAGGGGCCGGTCCAGCGGCAAGATGGACCGCACCCGGGCCGACCATATGGGAATGCTCGCCACGGCCATCAACGCCTTGGCGCTGGCCGACGCCCTCGAACAGCTCGGCGTGCCGGTACGGGTGCAGACTGCCATTTCCATGCAGCAGGTGGCTGAGCCCTATATCCGTAACCGGGCGGTGCGGCATCTGGAAAAGGGCCGGGTGGTCATTTTCGGCTGCGGTACGGGAAATCCCTTCTTTTCCACGGATACGGCGGCGGCTCTGCGCGCGGCGGAAATCGACGCGGATATCATCATGAAAGCTACCAATGTGGACGGCGTGTACGACGCAGACCCCAACAAGAACCCCGACGCCAACAAGCTAGATTCCCTGACTTTCTTGGAGGTACTCAGCAAAGAGCTGCAGGTGATGGATTCCACCGCCGCTTCCCTTTGTAAGGACAACAAGATTCCGATCCTGGTCTTTAACCTGGACAACCCCGACAACATTGTATCCGCTCTTCTGGGCGAGAATATCGGTACCATCGTGAAGGAGGACTAAGCTGTGAAAGAAGTATTCGAGAAAACAGAAGTACACATGAAAAAAACCATCCATGTGCTTATAGAGGAATATGCGGAAATCCGCGCTGGCCGCGCCAATCCTGCTGTGCTGGATAAGGTGCGGGTGGACTATTACGGCACCCCCACTCCCATCAATCAGATGGCGGCGGTATCGGTGACCGAAGCGCGTACCCTGACCATCCAGCCCTGGGATGTTTCGACGGTTCGTTCCATTGAAAAGGCCATCCAGGCTTCTGACATCGGCATCAATCCCCAGTCTGACGGCAAGATCATCCGGCTTATTTTCCCGCCGCTGACCGAGGAGCGCCGCAAGGAAATCGTCAGGGAGATCAGCAAGATGGGCGAAGACGCGAAGATCGCCATCCGTTCGGTACGCCGGGACGCCATTGAAAAGCTGAAGGCTCTTAAGAAGTCTTCGGAAATTACCGAGGACGACCTTAAGCAGGGGGAAAAGAAAATTCAGGATCTGACGGACAAATTCTGCAAGGAAATTGATCAGATTGCCCAGGATAAGGACAAGGAGATCATGGAAATCTAACCTCAGATAGAACAAAATGCGCGCGGTGCCCCGGAACTCCGGGGCATTTGCACATCGTATACCGCATACCGGCGAACCCGATGGATACGGAGGTCGAAACATGTTTGAAAAGAAAAGCGGATTGCCGCAGAATACGCCGCTTCCCAGGCACATCGCCATCATTATGGACGGCAACGGCCGGTGGGCAAAGAAGCGGTTTCTGCCAAGGAAGGCCGGACATAAGGCGGGCGGGCAGACCTTCCGGAAGATTGCCCGGTACTGCAATCAGATCGGCATCGGCTATCTGACGGTATACGCCTTTTCCACGGAGAACTGGAAGCGGCCCCAGGACGAGATCGACGCGCTGATGAAGCTGTTTCACGATTATCTGGAGGAAGCGCTGCGGGATTTCGCGGATGAAACCATCGTGACCCGCTTCATCGGGGACCGGTCGGTGCTCTCGCAGGATTTGCAGCAGCTCATGGCCCGAGCGGAGGAAGCGACCAAAAATAAGCCCGGCATGGTGCTCAACATCGCCATCAACTACGGCGGCCGGATGGAAATCCTTCATGCCGCCAAGGAGCTTGCCAGGAAGTGCGCCGACGGAACCCTGGACCCGCAGGCTCTCACTGAAGCGGATTTGGAGCGCCAGTTGTACACTGCCGGCCAGCCGGACCCGGATTTGATCATCCGTCCCAGCGGCGAGCAGCGCATTTCGAACTTTTTGCTTTGGCAGTCGGCATATTCCGAGTTTTTGTTCGATAACATATTATGGCCGGACTTTAAGCCGGAGCACATCGACCAGGCGATCGCGGCATTCGCCGGGCGGAACCGCCGGTTCGGCGGTGTGGTGGAAGAAGAGACTGCAAAATAAACGGGGCAACCTTGGGTTGGAGAGAGTCATATGAAACAACGTATCATTACAGGAGCGCTGTGCGCGGTTCTACTTTTGCCGGTGTTGTTTTTTTACAATACGCTGATTTTCAATTTGGTCATCGCCATTATTTCAGCCGTCTCGGTGTTCGAGGTGCTGCAGGCGGCGGGGCTTCATAAAAACCCGGCGTTTCTGGCGGTATGCATTCTTTTTGCCGCCGGCGTTCCCTTTGTCAGCTTTACCTACTTCTCCTTCTTGAGCTTTTTCTTTATGGCCCTCATTTTTGTGGTGTTGATTTTTACCAAAAACAGTCTGAATTTCGAGAAGGTAGGCACGGTATTTCCTATGCTTGTGTTCGTGCCCTTCGGCATGGCGGCGACCGTATATCTGCGGGATTTTAACGAGCATGGGCTTTTTTATCTGTTTTTGGCCATGATCGGCTCCTGGGTCACCGACATCGGCGCCTATTTCATCGGCAGCTTCTGGGGAAAGCACAAGCTCATCGAACGCATCAGCCCGAAAAAGACGGTGGAGGGAGCCATCGGCGGCTTTGTCAGCTGCATTGTGTGTTTTGCGCTGGCCGCCTGGATTTATCAGCATTTCTTTTTAGGCGACACGGCTACCGTCTCCATCTGGATGCTGGTGCTATTGTCCATTCCCTGCTCTTTGGTGGGCATGGTGGGCGACCTGGCTGCATCCTTGGTCAAGCGCAACTGTCACGTGAAAGACTACGGCAACATCCTGCCGGGACACGGCGGCATGCTCGACCGGTTTGACAGCTTTGTGTTCGTCACGCCGCTGATTTATTGTGCGGTGTATTTTATCCCGTTTATCTCCTGACTTTCCGGAAATGCTAAACTATCGGAGGAAGCTATGCGACGGATTTCCATATTAGGTTCGACCGGCTCCATCGGCACCCAGGCCCTCGACGTGGCCGACTGCACGGGAGCGCAGGTAGCTGCGTTGACGGCAAACCGCAGCGTGAGACGCCTGGAAGAGCAGATTCGCCGGTACCGGCCCCGGTACGCGGCCCTCTCAGACGAGGAAGCGGCCCGGGACTTAAAGGTGCGGGTAGCCGACACCGGCTGCCGCATCGGCGCGGGACAGGAAGGAGTCTGTGAAGCGGCAAGGCTTGCGGATGTGGATACCGTGCTCAATTCCGTCGTGGGCATCGCGG
>CAMLYM010000058.1 GCA_946491705.1 uncultured Clostridia bacterium | reverse complement strand
CCACTTTTATTGCAATCAATTTTGTTCCTAGTGTACCATATTTTTTTCAAAAGTTCTACTAGGCCTTCCACCCTTTTTCCGATTCTCTTTAGCGCGCCATTTTTATCTCCCGTTCCCCGCCGCCTGCCTGAAGCGAAAAAAGCGCGCGGATGGTGGGGATCATCCGACTAGTCGCCTCGTATCCCGCCTGCACGCAGGCCTCCATCTGGGAAAAGGTCAGCAGACCCGCATCTTCGGGCAATGCCGGCTTAAGTAGAAGACGTTCCCCTCTCGTTTTGCATTCCCGAAGGTTATCCTGCAGAATTCCCAGCGAGTGGGAGGCCACCTCCAGAATGTCGATGTGCGCGGGGCACTGATAGCTTCCGGAAATGTCCACCGCCAGCACGTTTTCTTCCCCTGCCGCCACCAGCAGGTCCACCGGTAGGATATCCACCACGCCCCCGTCCACCAGACGGCGTTTGCCGATTGCCTTGGGCCGGAACACGGCGGGTACGGCCGCGCTGGCACGCATGGCTTCGCTGAGCGTAGCCTCGTTTTCCCACGTTACGCCCCGCATGGGACGGACGCCGAACAGGCTGTTGGTGTAGGATATCACCAGGCCGCTGATTAAATCCACCGCCGGGATGACCGTACGTATGGAAAGCTGACAGAGCTTTTTTCCTTCGGTGAGAGTGTCCAGATAGCGCTCGAGCCGATTCCCTTTGAGAAAGCCGGACAGGGACAAGGGCCTGCGGCTGAGAAACTGTCCAAGGGCCAGAAGAATGTCGCCATAGGCTGGGTCGACGAGCAGCATGCCTTTCTTTGACAGCTCCTCCACCACCTCATGCAGCTCTTTTGCGGCAAAGCCCGCTGCGTAAAGGCCCGCCACGATGCCTCCGGCGCTTGCGCCGGACACCGCGTCCGGCCTAAGTCCGTTTTCTTCCAGCGCCATCAAAACCCCCACATGAGCCGCTCCCCGTGTTCCGCCTCCAGCAAACGCCATTCCAAAAGACACGATGTATTCCCCCTTTTTGTTTCTATTGGAGTATATTCGCCATTCCTCGCAAGTATGGCTTTGTTCACAAGGCTGCACGAAGAGGCGATGGGGAATATTGCTGTGTTTTTGGTCTGGGCAGCGGCGGAGGCCCTTTTTTCTAGGCCGCGTTTGAAACGATTGGGCGCCCGTTTCAAGTTTTTTCTGCTCTTTTTCTTTTTCCTTGCATTTTCGCTTGTCACCCACGGCGCTATACGGTACAATAATTCTATTAAAAGTTGGAGGGAACGCGATGAAAAACTGGCTCAACAAGTGGATCACCCGGCTCGCCGGCTTTATCGAAATTGCCGTATCCATTCTCATCCTAATCAGCATCCTGCTGGCTTCGGTTTCCTTGGTCCAGGAGATGGGCCTTTTTGACGGCAAGCTGCTGACGGTGGACACCTTCGAAGGCTTCCTAGGCCATGCTCTGGCGCTGGTCATCGGTCTGGAATTTATCAAAATGCTTATCAAACACACACCCGGCGCCGCTATCGAAGTGCTTCTGTACGCCATCGCCCGCCAGATCATCGTGTACCACACCACGACCCTGGAAACCCTGATCGGCATCCTGGCGGTTGCGGCGATTTTTGCCATCCGCAAGTTCCTTTTCGTGCACACCTTTGATGACAAGCCTCAGCAACAAAAGGCTTCGGACAAGGCCTCTCCCCTCTGCGAGGAATCGGAGGAAGAATCCGGCGGGTCTTAACACAATCTTCACCGAGCGAAACTGGGAAATAACACTGCGTTTATCTCTCTTGTGCTATACTCAGAGCTGCAAAGAGAGGTGAGCGGTATGTCGATGTTGTTGATTCTGGCAAGCGTTGCCGTCCTGGCTGGGGTACCGGCAGGGTTGCTTTTGTTCTTCCGCTTTCTGCTCAAACGCTGTCATTAAAGACCAATATGGTCTTATTACCGGGATGGGCTTGTGTTCCATCCCGTTTTTTTCGCCCAAATTAGCACTCACCTCTTAAGAGTGCTAATTTTAACAGACATTTCATATTTCATCTTATGTTTTGTCATAACCGGCTCCTATAATGAAAGCTGTTGAAAGGAAAGAAAGCAAAGGAAGGCGAATCCAATGTTTCCTGAGAAAACGAACTGACATCCCGCATTCTTTCACAACTCGTTAACCATAGGAGGGATTTGTATGTTTGATCTGATGCCTTTTGGACACAATGAAAAGAGCCTGTTCGATTATCTGGACAACTTTGAACGCAGCTTCTTCGGCGACGCCTTTGGCGGCAGTGTTTCGCAGTTTCGCACCGATATTGTAGACAAGGGCGATAAATACATCCTTCAAGCAGAGCTTCCCGGTTTCGCAAAGGAAGACATCCACATCGACGTGGACGGGGATTATTTGGTCATCCACGGGGAGCACAACGCCCAGGTGGAGGAAAACCATCATAAGTTCGTCCGCAAGGAGCGCCGCTACGGTTCCTTCTCCAGAAGCTTCAACATTGCCAACGTCAAAGCGGACGCTATTTCCGCTTCTTATCAAAACGGCATTCTTGAGCTTACGCTTCCCAAGAAGGAGGAAACGCCTCCGCCCACCCGCCAAATTGATATCAAATAAAATCAAGGAAAAGGCCCTGGAAAAAGATTTTTCCAGGGCCTTTTGTAACAGGAAAGAGCCGCCCAAGCATTTCGGCGGCTCTTTCCTGTTACAGGGCTGCTTGCTCGGCGAAAAAGTTGTCAATGGCGTCAAATACATGTATGGTTTCAAGACCAAGCTCGTTGCATTTCTGCGCCAAAATTTCCACCTGTGCGCGGTCTAAGGAAATGTCCGCAATCCTTGTCTGCCTTCCGTCCTCTTCCCGGTAGGCAAGCCCATAGGACCGATATGTTCCCAATTCCTCCGAAGTCATCTCGTTTTCACATACGGTGTACCTGTGCATCTTATTTGATTCCTCCTTGCTAAATTCCCCCCGGAACATTATAGACCTGTAATTTGCAAAATACAATATTTTTTACTAATAATTCCAAATAAAATTATAAAAGATTTGAAACTGATTTTCATGTAAAAACATCCCTTTTTTCTTTTCTTCTTTCTTTAAAAACGATTGTATTTCATAAAAATTACGATTGGCGTTCTTTTTAGGCGCAAGAGTATTTTTTATTTTGTCGCTTATACTATAATACTTTGTGAAATATCAGAATATAGCGTATGATGACTCCAGGTGGTGATATCATGTCGAATACGGACATCAACCTTTCCGTTGGAAAACATATCCGAAAACTTCGCATGCAGCGTGGATGGAGTCAAGAAGAATTGGCATACCAATCTAAGCTGACCAGCGCGCATTTGGGGCACATTGAGCGGGGCGAACAGAATCCAACTTTGGAAACCCTCAGTAAAATCGCGGGTGGGCTTCAGGTTGAAATCCAGGATCTTTTCAATCATACCAATGCTTCTATCCATAATTCGTCGAATTTGCAGTGGGCCTGGTTTCAGAGAAGGCTGGAGAGATTGCCCCTTGAGCAACAGAACGAAGTGCTACGTATCTTGTCCTTATTGTTCGACATGCTGGAAAAATAGATTGTTTCTTTCGGGCGGACCGTTTGTTTGCGGTCTGCCTTTTTAAGGGGCAGCCGCCAGAAACGCCGCCCTGGCCTTTCTCTATCTTTCCCCTATGCTTGTCACTCATTTTCCTTTTCGCGCATAGGCTGGTAATGGTCTTTTTCGTACCCTCCGGTACAAGTTTCAATGAGGGGAGGTTTGTTTCCTTGAACATCATTCATTGCAACAATCCGCAGGAGAATCCCATTCCGGGCTGGATGCAAAATCCCGCGAGGGCTTCTATGCTGATTCTCAATCAAAGCGGCGGCCGGCTGATCCCCCAGGGGTCAGCTATGTATCAGAACGCTTCTTCTTTTTATCCGTCCTTCTATCTTCCAAGCCAAGCGAATTTCCAGTAAACTTCGGGCCTTCCGGATTTCCCCCGGAAGGCCCCTTTCTTTCATTTTGGTCCGTGTAAGGCGCCGCATCGCGTTCGCAGCCAGCCGCCAGTAATGAGACCCGGCTATGCCGTTTGCTGTGCGGTCTTCTTTCGTTTTCCGGGCCATTGGGTACGGGATCCCAAAAATTTTTGCGCATGGTAGGAAAGAAAGCAAAGTTCTGCTATACTAAAGAAAAACCCGGTTTAACGGCCGCGTAACTTCCGCCAAAGAGGGACCTATCCACGTGTCCGACGGAGGCGCATGGCGGGCAACGAACAAGGTCGAATTTTTCCGCTAAGTGCAAAAGCGTGCCGGCAAACTTGGAAACGGCAATCAGAGAGGAAGGAATCCAGATGAAACTACCCATTGATGTGCTCCATGCAGGGCCTGAACAAGGCGGCCAACTGCATGGAGAAACCAAAACGGCCGCCTGAATGCTTCAGACTCTGCCTTTGACCATCCCAATCAAAAGGAGCAGAGTCAACTATGAAATCAATCCATCGAAATCAAATCCATTCCAACGGGCAGCAGCCAAAGCGCCCGTTTGGTTTCTTCAAAAAGGAACGAAAAAAAACGGACAAGGATGTGTCTTGCGCCGTTTTGGACCTAACCAGCGGCAGCGTGCCAAAGCAGCTCATTCGCTTTACCATCCCGCTGCTGTTATCGAACCTGTTGCAGGGATTTTACAGCATGGTGGACATGGCGGTGGTGGGCCAGTTCGTGGGCAGCGCGGGGCTTGCCGCGGTGAGCAACGCCGCTCAGCTGAGCTTTGTTATCAATGCCGTGGGCATGGGAATCACCATGGGCGGAACAGTTCTGGTTGCGCGATGCAAGGGCGCCGGGGACGTACCGGGGCAAAAACGCGCCGTCGAAACCTTATTCGCCATGACGATGGCGGCCGCCCTTGTGATGACGGTCCTCAGCCTTCTCTTCTACCGGCAGGCCTTCTCCCTGCTGGGCGTTCCCCAGCCCGCTATGCAGGACGCCGACGCTTACATGGAAATTCTCTGCGCGGGAACGGTCTTCGTCTTCGGCTACAATATGGTGGTGGCGGTCCAGCGGGGGCTGGGAGACGCCAAACGCCCGCTTTACTTCGTCCTGCTGGCTTCCGTTCTCAACATCGTGCTGGACCTTCTGCTAGTGGGCGGGCTGCATCTGGGAACCCCGGGCGCGGCGGCGGCCACCATTGCCTCTCAGGCAGTATCCTTTCTGGCGGCTGCGGGTTACCTGCGCAGGCAGGAAGGGGATCTGTTTAATTTTCGCGTCAAGCGAATCCGCATCGGCAGACAGGAGGCTCTGACCATATTGCGCGTCGGGCTTCCCAGCGCCGCACAGACGGCGGTGGTCAATCTGTCCTACCTGCTGGTTACCGGCATGTTAAACCAGTTTGATGTGACGGTCGCTGCGGCGGCAGGCGCGGGGCTGAAAATCAATACCTTCGCGGGCATGTTCAGCTGGGCGGTGGGGTCGGCGGTGACCACCATGGTCAGTCAAAATCTGGGAGCGAAAAAAACGGAGCGAGCGGAGAAGGCCTGTAAAAGCGGACTTCTCCTGGCGATGGGAGCTACTGCTTTGGTAGCACTCCTGGTGAACCTAACGGCCCGTCCTCTGCTGGGCATATTCGATTCGGACCCGGCGGTGATCGAGGAAGGAGTGCGGTATCTTCGCATCTGCTGTTCCTTTAACGCGCTTTTTTATGGGGCCATGTACGTATTCGACTCCTTCGCCACCGGGGCGGGCAGCGCGGGGCTTGCCTTTGCCAACGCCTGTCTGGACGCCGTCGGCATGCGGCTTTTGCTTTGCTGGCTGCTGGGCTTCTGGCTGAGCCTAGGCGTGGAAGGCATCTATTGGGGGCAGGCGCTTTCCTCTGTCCTTCCCGCTGTGATGGGCGGGATCTACTTTCTGTGCGGGCGATGGAAACAAAAGGCGCTTTGAGCAGCTTTGGCTGAGGGCGTGTTTGTCTGGAACAGGGCCGAAACGCCCTTTTATAGGAAGGATTGGCCGTCTGTTCGCGCGGCAAAGGCTCAAAATAGAACAACCAGCAGGACCGCCGGCGTTTTCCATTACGCCGGCGGTCCTTCGTAAATGCCGTCTGTGTGAAACGGGCGATGCCTTTTTCCTGTTTTAGGGCGCAAACGTGCAGAACTGGCCGTTTGGCTTGCTTACGGCGGCGCGTTTGACCGGTTTGCTTGGGGCATACAAACGAAAAGGGCGGGATTTCTCCCGCCCTTTTGCCGCTTACTCCAATAAGCGTTGGAATTTTGCTTAGCCGATCTTGGTGATCTCAATGGAGCCGATACGGCCGCTCATAGCCGATCCGCCATAAGCCTGGGCATAAGCCGCCGCTTCCTCAGCGTCGCCCCAGATGGTGATCGTCAGCTTGCCGTCGGTCACTTCCACGTTATAGGTGTTCGGGCCGCCGTAGTTATCCGAAGCAACGCCTTCGGGCGTAACTTGGGTATGTATGTCGTCCTTGTTGTCCTGGAAGTAGAAGTGGGTGGTGTTGATGGAATCCTTCGCGCCGGTGTACATAAAGACACGATAGGTGCCGTTGGGCAGGTCTACCATGAACTTATATTCCGCGCCGCCTTCCGCGTACACAAAGTCGCAGATCTTCGCGCCGCCCGCCGCGGTCTTATAGGAATTGATCTCGCGGTCAAAACCGTACGCCTGGAGAAGTTCCAGCTTCTTGTTGTAGACGGTCTTCTCGGTCATCTGGGTGAAGCCGCCCTGAACCGGAGAAGTTTCGGTGCCGAAGTCGATCTTCCAGGAGGTCTGCCAGGCCGAGTTCGGGTCGACCAGGGACTTGGCCTCGGAAGCGGTCAGCGCGGTGCCGTAGATGGTCAGATCGTCCACATAGACGGTGCCCTTGCCTGCGCCTACGCGGACGTCCAGGTTGGAGAGAAATTCAAAGACAAAGGACATGTCTTCCGGCAAAGAGTAGACCTGCTCGCCGTCCACGTAAACGGCAATGCCGTCTTTACTGGTGGTGAACATGAAATAGGACCACTGATTGGAGGGAATAAACTCGGAAGGAATCGTGAGGAACGGCTCTCCTTCAATGTTTGCCTCAAAGAGGGAGGTGGAACCGGTGGTCTTGACCCACATGCCGATGCTGAAGCCCTCGGTGATGCCCTGGAAGGTATCGGACGGCAGCTTCAGGTAGTTTTCTTTGGAATCGTTTTCGTTGGTGACAGACAGAACCATGCTCTTATCGGCGTCGTTATAAGCAGACGCGGAACCGACCATGGTGCCGATGCCCACAAGACTGCCGGAGTTCTTGGTATAGAAGCCGTCGTTGGTACCGAAGTTATAGTTGTAAAGCGGGGTACCGCTGTAAGCTTCCGTATCCTCGGCAGCCTTATTGACCCGGACATTGAATTCCTTGATGGTCAAAGCGCCGTTTCTCATGACAACTGCAGTCAGAGTCGCGGTCTTGTTTTCGTCGGCACGGGTGATTTCACCGCAGGCCTTGATGACGGATGCGTCGCTGGTGGCCCAGAACACGGTGGTACCGAAATCGCCGGTGCTGCGCAGCGGCAGATCCACAGAAGTGGAGGAGGGCACGCTCAGCTTAGCCGCCGCGGCGTTAACCGCTTCAAAATCGCTGTCGCTGGTGGACAGGCGGGAACCCCAGATGGCGGTGTTGTTGCTGCCGTAAGCAGAGAAGGTCATAACCTGGCGCTTAAGGCCGGATTCATCCTGCTGCTTATAGAAAACGCCTTTATAGGTCACACCGTTGATGACCGCGTTCATATAATAGGTGCCCTCGGTCATGCTCCAGGTGCCTTCGATGTCGCCGGTGATGGTGCCGTCGGCATTGAGCGTGACAAGCAGGGTATCCTGCATGTAGGAGCTGGTGAGAGTGCCGTGGTCGACGAACTCGTAGTCGCCCACGATTTCGTCGAGCGCATAGCCGGTTTCAGAAATCTGATCGCCGGCATTCTCATAGACAGCCATGACCGGCCATCCCTCTTCGTTGCGGAACATCTGATGGATGCGGTTCTGATGGTTACCGCCGGTTTCAAACCGCTGGTGATAGATGTTGTAAAGCTGGCCGTCCACCACGATCATGGAATCGTGGCCGCCGTGCTTGTAGCCTTTGCTAAGGTTGGAGAAGTCATAGTTGCCCATGATCTTGACGCCGTATTCGTCCAGATTGGTCACATCCTCGCCGACCGCACCGTTCTTACCGGTGATGTCCACATAAGGGCCGGTGACGTCCTTGGAACGGAAAAGGCGCTGGTTGTAACCTTCGGTGATCTGGCCGTAGGTCACGTCAAGGTAGTAGTAATCGGAAACCGGGTCGTACACAATGTACGGACCTTCGCCGCCCAGAGAGTAGCCGCTCTGGATGCGGATACCAAAGTAACGGTCGATCTGCAGACCGGCCTCGGTGGTGCCGTCCTTGCCCGGGTATTTGGGCATGCCGGTGGCCGCGTCAAGCTCCAGCAGCCAGATGCCGCCCGCGTGAGAACCGTATACCATCCACATCTTGCCGTCCTTGTCAGTAAAGACAGCGGGGTCGATGCACTGGGGATATTCGGCCACGTTGTAGGTGCCGTCCGCCAGAACCCAGTCGTTGTTGAAGCCTTCCAGGGTGCCGGCTGCGATCAGCTCATCCAGATGGGTGTTGGTGTAGATGGTGTCCACCGTGACACCGGGCTCGTCCGGGCCGCCGCAGGTGGTGAAGCCGGAGTAGACCACGTTGGCGCCGAAGGTATACGGGCCAGTGATGGACTGGGAAGTAGCAAAGCCAATAACGCCACGCTTATAGTTGGAAGACGCCGGATAGTAGATCATGTAAGCGCCCTTGGTGCCGTCCTTATTGACGAAATCCTTATTATAGATGACGCAAGGCGCCCAAATGGCGGTGCCGTTGCCGGCGTTGGTGGAACCATCCTTATAGCCTGCGAAGGACAGGTCCAGATTGGAAGCGATATCGGAGCCGTAGAGACTCGTGCGCACGCCAGTCCAGTTAATCAGGTCAGAGGACTTGGCCACGCCCTGATTGGAACCGAAGATGTAGTACTCGCCCGTGTCCTTATCCTTGACGATGGACGGGTCATGCACGGAAGAACGGCTCTTGGAATCGGCCGGGTCAAACTCTTCCGGCTGGTAGGCACCCACACTGACGGTGAAGGTTTCCCCGGAGTCGATCCATCTCTTGGAGTCGTCCGCATACTTCACCGTAAAATTACGGATGCCGCGGCTGCCCACGCTGGTCATCAAAACCCAGCTGCGGGTGCCGTCGTCGTTCTCCGAGTAAAGGCGGGTGCTGACCATACCGTTGCCGTACTCGTTAAAGAGCGCGACCTGGGTGGTGCCTTTGCCGGTTACCACAGTCACCGGGAACAGCTCGTTGACCGCCGCGGAAGTGGGGCCGTTGGCGCTGATAAAGGTCGGCTCCTCATAGTCCGGGACGTCCGGCTCATACTTCTGCACGATCTTGAAGGAAACGGTAACGCCGGTATCCACGCCGTCCGCCATAACCTTCAGGGTGCGCTCACCCATAGTGGCTACGTTGAGAGTGATGGTCCAGGTGTTGGTGCCGTCTCCATTGGGGGTAGAGACACGGTCGGATACCAGACCCGCGCCGGATTCGTTGGCTAAGTATACCTTTGCCGCCGACGCAGGGGCCTTGACGGTCACGACGATCGGATCCGCAATTCCGTAAACCTCCCGGTCGGCGCTGGCGGTATAAGAATCCGCCGCGAAAGCCATGACCGATCCGAAGCTCATCATGCTCACGATCATCATAACAGCCAGAACCACAGACAACAGCTTTTTGAGTTTCATGTTTGATCCCCTTTCACTTTCTTTTCTCATTGCAGCCGTCTCTTGCCCTAAAAAGCAACATTTTTACATGTAGCAGCCGCAATACGCAAATGGTAGCCCCATCGGATGCGCCCGAAAAAAATTTGCACAAATTCATCCTTTCTATCAACGGAATTTGATGAGGTTTCCCATATGTTTTTAGTGTACTACATCTTCAATTGAGAATAAAGCTAAATTTTTAGAAGAAAAAAACGGTTTTTTAAACGGTTTTTTGTTGGAACGAGCATTTCTCAGAGCGGAGCACGTTTTCTCCCGGTTCTGGGATAAATCCGTCCATATCCCGCGCATAATTTCATATTTATGCAACATTTATTACATACATTTTCCGTACAAGATTTCTTGTGTTTTTTCCCGGAATGCAATATTTTTCCGGATATCCAGGTTTCACTGCAATTTTATTTCTTGTATTTTCCACTTATAGAAAATATACGATAAAAATGACGTGGCTTTTCCCAGTTTCATGTAATTGTGCGGACAAATGCCGCGCAGGATGCGTATGGGGTTTCCACAAACACCTCCTTGCGCGTACAATAAGAAGGAATGACGGCAAAAGGGTACCTCTTTATGGAAAACAAAAGCGACAAAAGTAGACTCTGGAACTTTCTAGCAAGTATGGCTTTTTGACGGCGGCCGTAGTATGATAAAAGAAAGCCGCTGGGAAAACAAGCGGCATTTGGAAGGTGATGACGTGAAACGCTGCATAGTCGAGTCTGGAATAGTGGATAACAAATAAAACAGGAGGATTCCCATGACTATTCCAGAAAACAAATATCCGCGCGCCAATGACCGGGATACAGTCTATTTAAACCGGGTGGTTACCAACCCTAACATTCAGGTGGGGGACTATACCTTTTATAACGATTTTGTCCGCGATCCTGCCCAGTTTGAAACAAATAATGTACTCTATCATTATCCAGTCAACAAGGACCGGCTGCTCATCGGAAAGTTTTGTTCCATCGCCTGCGGCGCCAGGTTTCTCTTTACCAGCGCGAACCATGCCCAAACATCCCTGTCCACCTATCCCTTTCCCATCTTCTTTGAAGAATGGGGCCTGGAGAAGGAACAGGTCACGTCCGCATGGGACAACAAGGGCGATATCGTCATTGGCAACGACGTTTGGATTGGATATGAGGCGGTCATCCTGTCCGGGGTGCACATCGGCGACGGCGCTGTTATCGGTGCCCGGGCAGTCGTAACCAAGGACGTGGCGCCTTACACGGTGGTAGGCGGAGTTCCGGCCAAAAAGATCAAGCTGCGCTTTGACGAGGAAACGGTCCGGCGGCTGCTTACCCTTCGGTGGTGGGATTGGCCGGCGGAAAAAATCCAAAAAAACCTTTCCGCGATCACTCAGGGAAACCTGGCGCTTCTCAACGATTAATCCTGTGCAAAATCTATTTGCCTGCACAAAAAGGAGCAAAGCGAAACGCTTTGCTCCTTTTTCCTTTTTCTCTGCCTTTTTTCAGGAACAGCCGCTCCAGCCGCAGGATTTGCAGATGGAACAGCCTCCTTCAAACACCAGCTCTTCCCCGCACTGAGGGCAGGGATTCTCCGCGTCCGTTTCAGGCTCCTTCTTTTCTTCCGTCAGGCCCAGCTCCTCCTGAAGCTCCTTCCACATATCAAGCAGGGCGTTGCCCACCGCGATGGGGCAGCATGCCCCTTTGGAGGTATCATGCTTGGTGGCGGTACGCACCGCGTAGGAAGGACAGGAGCCGCAGCTGTAAAGCTGGTCGACGATGGTATGAATGTCGCACCCGCTGCGGGCGGATAGGGAGATCATCCGAGAAAGGCCGATCATAAAGTTGTTGCAGCCGCCGGTGGAACCTTTGTTGAGATAGGTTTCCAGCAGCGCGCCGGTCTGCGGGTCAAAGAAAGCCGTACAGTGCAGGCTGCCGCAGCCGGTCATCAGCTTGCGCTTTTTGCCCACCACGTTGTTGCTGACCTGGACGATCTCGCCCCGGCGCAGGCCGGAGGGCTCCCGGTCGGCTTTTTTCTCGTCCACCGTCAAAATTCCGGTGCGGCGGCAGCCGTCCCGGAAGATGGTGACGCCCTTGAGCCCTTTTTCCCAGGCGAGCTGGTAAAGGGCCTGAGTTTCTTCCTCGGTAAAGGAATTGGGCACGTTGACCGTAGAGCTGATGGAGGCGTCAATGTGACGCTGCCACACCGCCTGCATAGCGATACGATCCCGGTAGTCAATGGTCTGGGCGGTAACGAACCATGCGGGCAGCTCCTCGTCATCCACTATTCCATGGGCGGTGCGGTACTGCTGCACAATGGGGGTATATACCTTATAATAAACGTCCTTGCCGTGCAGAGACTCGGTCTTTCGCTCATAGTAATTGGCAAAGACCGGTTCTATTCCCCCGGAAATACCCAGCATGGTGGACAAGGTACCGGTGGGAGCGATGGTCAGAAGCTGAGAATTGCGCAGACCGTACCGGGAGACGAGTTCTGCCGTTTCCTTGTCGGCGTTTTCCTGGAAGTAAGGAGTTTCCATAATTTGAGTCACGTTGCATTTGGGGTACGCCCCTTCTTCTTTGGCAAGGAGGGCGGAGGCGGCCATGGCTGCGTTGCTCATAAGGCGGCCGATCCGGTCGCATAACTCCACCGACTCAGGCGAACCATAGGGAAGCTCCAGATCAATCAGCATATCTGCGATTCCCATGACTCCAAGGCCGATCTGGCGCCAGTCGCGGACGCTGTCCTTCTGTTCCTGAAGCGGGTGCAACGGCAGTCCCTCGTCGAGCACATCGTTGAGCGCCTTGACTGAAACCGCTACCGCCTGGCAAAAAGCTTCCTCGTCGAACTGCTTGTCTTTGACAAAGGCGGCCAAGTTCAGGCTGCCAAGCAGACAGCTGCCGCCGGCCGGAAGGGGTTCCTCGGCGCAGGGATTCGTGCCGGCAAAGACGAATTCCTTGGTATTGCTCAGCAGGTTCCAGCTGCAGATACGATCCCAAAACAGAGCGCCCGGCTCTGCGAAGTCCCAGTTCATCCGGGCAATCTCGTTGAAAACTTCCCGGGCACGCACGGTTTTCGTGATGGTTTCGCCGGTGGCCTTACGGGTAAAATGCAGGGTGAAATCCGCGTCTTCCTTCACCGCCTGCATAAAGGCGTCGGAAATGCGCACGGAAATGTTGGCTTTGGTCACCCGGGTTAAGTCGGACTTGACATGGATGAACTCTTCCAGGTCCGGATGGGCGCAGTCAATGGAAATCATCAAAGCGCCCCGCCGGCCGTTTTGCCCGATAAGGCCGGTGACCATGGAATACAGGTCCATAAAGGAAACCGAGCCGGAGGTAGCTTTCGCGGTATTGTTGACCATAGCACCTCGGGGGGCCAGGCCGGAAATATCAATGCCGCAGCCGCCGCCGAAACTGAAGGTGCGGGCAAGCTTTTTGGCGCAGTCAAAGATGGATTCCAAGCTGTCCTCAGGCGGAGTGAGCACATAGCAGTTGCTGTAGGTCACCTTGACGCCGTCCTTATATAAACCGCGGTTGGAGAGGATACGCCCTCCAAACAGGAATTTCTTCTGCGCGATGAGGCTGCGCACCTCCCCGTCCCCGCCGCTGACCCGGTCAAGCCATTCTTCAAAGCTTTCCTGCCGGTAGCAGTACTTGCTCTGCCAGATATCGATTCCCAATTGATTGTGTTCTCCCAGCCATTCCTGGACCGTCATACTGGTTCCTTCCCTTCCATTCATAAAATACGTCCATAGTCCCTGTCTGTTTTTACGGTCTCTGTTTTCTGCATACGACGGTTTCGTCGCCTTGCTTCCTAGTATACCACTTCCCTGGCCCAGCGCAAAGACCCGGAATATTTTTACGTTTGCCGCGAAAAAATCCCCGGCACGCAATGCGTACCGGGGATCTCACTGGAGGCGCCACCCAGACTTGAACTGGGGAATCAGGGTTTTGCAGACCCGTGCCTTACCACTTGGCTATGGCGCCGTATAGGAATGGACGCTTCTCATCCACATCTTGAATTCCAGAAGCGTCCATTCATTTGGAGCGGACTACGAGGCTCGAACTCGCTACCTCCACCTTGGCAAGGTGGCGC
>CAMLYM010000057.1 GCA_946491705.1 uncultured Clostridia bacterium | reverse complement strand
TGCAGACCTCCCGGTCCTGCCTTTGTGTAGGATTGGATGAAGGGAGCGTGAAACCGGCAGGCGGGCACCCACCTGCTTTTTCGTAGGCAGGTTATACAAATCATATTACGGCAAAGCGGGGCTTTTTTAAGAAAAAAGGCATTCCGACCGGAGTTTCCGGCCAGGATGCCTTTTCTTATTTTCTCACTTTTCGAATAATTTCCTCTCCTTTGTGGAAAGCTAGGAACATGCGGCTTGCGCGCCGAACACAAATAAGGAGGGGACATATGAAAAAGCTGTTTTCCCGCATCGGCGGCGTTATCGTCGGGTTTATCAACGGCCTGCTGGGCGCGGGCGGCGGAATGCTGGCGGTCCCTCTCCTCTCCGCCTCCGGCCTTCCCACCCAAAAAGCCCACGCCACCTCCATCGCCGTCATCTTCCCCCTCTCCGCCTTTTCTGCCGCTCTTTACCTGGCGGACGGACGCGTCAATTTCTGGGACGCGGCTGTTTATCTTCCCTGGGGACTGGGCGGTGCGCTGCTGGGCTCCTGGCTTCTTCCCCGCATTCCGTCCGGACTTCTGCGTAGGGTGTTCGGAATCTTCATCCTGTGGGCGGCCATCCGGCTGCTACTGCGATGAACGGGTGGTTTGGGATCGCGCTGGCCGGTATTCTGTCGGGAATGGCGGGGTCGATGGGACTGGGCGGCGGAACGGTGCTCCTTTTATACCTGACCCTGTTCGCCGGCGTAGACCAGCTGACGGCCCAGGGAATCAACCTGATTTTCTTTCTGCCCATTGCGGTCTTAGCCTTGGTGCTGCACGGACGAAATGGCCTGATTGCCTGGAAGGATGCCATTGCCATCGCCCTGCTGGGGCTGGCGGGTGCCGCTGCCGGCACCATTCTTTCCGGCTGGATCGACGGGGATGTGCTACAAAAGATTTTCGCCGTAGGGCTTCTCTTCATCGGCTTTCGTGAACTCTTTCCGAAGGTCAAACGAAAAAAACCGGGAAGCCAGATGCATGAGCAATAGCTTCCTTTCCTATTAAAGAGCCGGGCCTTGTACCTTTCTTGGTACAAGGCCCGGCTCTTTTCCATTTTCGATCAGCGGTCCTTTAAAATGCTCACCGGATAGATTTTCCAGGTTTTTAAGGCTAAAAACAAATTGGATACCAACACAATTCCAAATAAGCACAGGAAGGTTTCCACCTGCCGCATGGAAAAGAGCGGGACCACAATTTCTCCCACGCTGGAGGCGCGAAATTGTGTAGATAAAAAGGAAAAGACAAACTGATGAAACAAGAGCAGCGACACCGCTTCGCCAATCACAAAGCCAGCTAAGGCAACGATCCCCGTCTCCATCCAGTTGAGGAAAAATAGGTGAGAATTGCGGTATCCGAATACCTTCATCAGCGCCGTTTGCTTTCTTTGGCTGGAAAGCTTCGCGGCAATCAGGGCGAATACCAGGAAAAACGCCACCGCCGATAAAATAGCCACGGCAATCTGGTAGATCAGAGTCATGGAAGCAATGGAACGCAGTTCGCCTTGGCCGGAAGTGTCCCGCAGCTGGACGCTGAATCCTTCTGAACTTAAGGCGTCTATCTCCTCCTCAACTGCCGCTATCCATTTTTGTTCCTCCGCTACTACGCCGAACCGGTAATATCCGTCTCCATTTTTCCTGGGCTGGAGCTCCAGCAGTTCTCGCTGGGGAATATAGATCTGTGTGGTGGATTCCTTGTTTTCATAAGTTCCCACAACCCGGCAGCGGTAGATTTCTTCGCCGACCTGGAAGGTAAGCGTCTGGCCGATCAGGTCGGCGCCCTTCCATACTTGTCTGGCCATGAACCCGCTGGTATATTCCACCCGGTCGGGTACCAGCGCTACCTGGGAATCTTCGTTGGAAATGCCGCTTCCCTCCACTGCCTTTGGGACAAACCCTTTCGGCGCGCTGGTGAGCACTACCTCCCTTGGTGCAAACTTTTCCCGGTCCTCTCCCGCAACGGAAAGGTCGTCAGCCGCATCATATGCCATGGCTACATAGGGAAGAGCGGATAACCGATCCAAGTACGTCTCATTGGTCCCTTTAGCTGCGTTTTCTCCTTCCGCCACTTCCACCAGCAGCTCCAAATTAATCAGGAGACGACTCAGCGCCTGCTGCTGGTTTTGCAGAATGGAAAGGCTTCCGAAGGAAATGTCTACCGCACACGTGTAAACAGCAAGGATCAGTATGAATATCACGGAATTTACGCGGCTGCGTATGACGCTCCTTCCAGAAATACCTATCATGCGTCCAACCGTCATGCTACCGCCTCCTTAAACCGCTGGATTACACGGCTTTGTTTACTCCCTGCGCGCAGTATCCCGATCGAATTTTTCACGCGCTTGTGCAACGGCGTCAAAACAGCTCAAAGCGTCCGGTGGGATGGTCTTTATCCATCACATAATTCTCCTGAGGCCTTTCTGGAATTTCCACACCGGAACCTAGCTTGCTGAAATCAAATTGAACCTTCATATTCGATTTGGTTCCCTGCTCTTCATTATTGAAGACATAGTGGAAGGTAAGCTCTGTAGCATAACCATCCACAATTTTAATCACCGCTTGTGTATCCTCGCACTCTTGCCCTCCGAGACTCCAATCCATGCTATCCGGCAGAAGAGATTCTCCTTTCAGGGTGGCCGTGTAGACCGCGCTGCCGTCCTCCTGCTCGGTAAAGCTCCCCTGAATAATCTGCGTTTCGTCAAACCGAGCGATCAACTGACGAAAATCAAAGGAAACAAGCACTTCTTCCAGGGTTCGCTCAAATTTTGTCGCGGTCGTTTTTGTTGCGCTGAATTCCCCGTCACGAAACTGCGTGGGGTCTGCAATGACATACACAAAACCATCCTCATACCAATAACGTGTTTTGGTTTGTGCCCAAACCGGGCTTTCATATTTAAGGAGACTCTCGACGTAATATCTGGTTTCTCCCTGCTCCGTAAGAAAGGATTCGGTAAATTCAATGATCCCATGTGAGTTTGCATCTTCCATGCCGATTTCTCCCGGGTCCATTCCAAATTCGTCTCCTTCAAACCAGGAGTCGATAATTCCGTCTACTTGGAAGGTTTCCAGCGCCAAGGTTTTGTCCAGCGCTGCCAGAGCGGCGCCATAGTCCCCCTTGGAATTGCAGGAGGTAGCACAACCCGCCGCCAGGCAAACCGCCAACAGCAATGCCAGCCACCCATTTGCTTTTTTCATTGAGCACCCTCTCCTCTCGCAATAAAAGCTAAACTTTATCCGTCTTCTTTCAGCGCCTCGGTGGGCGGAATCCGAACCGCCTCTACAACCGACGCCACAATTCCCAGCAGAGGGGCACCAAAACTCACGGCCAACGCCACAAGAACGCTTTGTCCGCTCAAGGATAAAAACAGCCGGTGGTTCAAAAATTGGTTTGGAACCACCACCAGCCAATGAGTCACCGCTAAGGCTGCGACGGTAAGCAATACAGCCAGCGCCAGGCTGACAAGGCATTGGAGAATTCCTTCGGTTACCACCATTCCCCAGATATTTCGGTTTCGATACCCCACCGCTTTTAAAAGCCCCAGCTCGCCCCGGCGGGATCGCACCGATAAAAACATGGTCATGGAGGAGGCCAGCACGGTTACGGCAAACAAAATCCAGAAAAAAAGCATTCCGTAATGCCCAATTACCTTTCTCATGTCCACGCCGGTTTGGTCATACTGGACCCCCCAGCCAACCTCCAAGCCGACCTCTCCCAGGGCGTTTCGGATGGCCATATTGTTTTCAACACTATCCGAATACGCAAGGATCCGGATGTTTTGCGGCCAATATCCCGGCTGATCTGCGTTGGCCTCTTCCGCCTCCTTATGCTGCTGGAGCAAAAGGTCGGTGACGGTTCCCGGGGCCGCATAGCATTCGTTTGCCAGAGTGAAATACTTATAATTGTCGTACACGCCCACGACCTTCAAGGATAAAGTTTCCAAAACCTCATATTCCTCTGTTTGCGGATTGGTTCCATAGTATTCGAATTCCTTTACTTGACCCAAAAATTGCTCTCCGTCAATGATTTCCTCCTCCGGGATGGCCCCATCGGTATCCGCCATCACCTTTGTGCTCAAATACTTGGGGATGACGATGGCGTTTGTTTCCCCTTCTTCATAGGGCCGCCCTGCCATCACTTCTGGGAGGACTGTATTTTCCACCTCCCAAAACATAAGCTGTCCGCTTTGCTCATTGCCAAATCCAGTTAGCTCTGGCAAAGCAAGCGTAAAGACCCCATTTCCAAACGATGCGGAAAGCACGTGCTCCTGTGCTTTTACCAGAGCCAGCCGCTCCTCGTCGGTATACCGGGTTCCATAATACTTAATAAACATGCGCCGGTAGGCAAGATTGTCAGTATAGTTGCGTTGGTAGTAGTCCCCCCAGCCCTCTGTCAGGGATAGGGTAGTCATCAGCGCGGCCAGAGTCAAAGTCAGGGTCAATATAAACAGTGCTGCACCGCCCTTGCGCCGGGTGAGATTGACATAGGAAAGAGACAGGTATCGGCTAAGCTTCACGGTCATCCGCCTCCTTGAGCTTTCCCTTTTCCATTAAAAGCAAGCAATCGGCATATTCCCTGACCACCTCGTTATGGCTGACCACCAGCACACATTTGCCGGACTTTGCAAGCCCTTTGAGCGTATCGAACACCAGCCGTTCGTTTTCCTCATCCAGGTTGCCCGTGGGTTCGTCAGCAAAGATGCAGTCCGGGTCGTTGGCCAGCGCCCGGGCAATGGCCACTCGCTGCTGCTCCCCGCCGGACATCTGCTTGGGATAGTGGTTCGTCCGGTCTTCGAGCCCCAGCCCGGCCAATAGTTCCTTTGCCCGTTCCTTTGCCTCTTTCCCAATCTGTGGATTGATGTACATGGGCAGCATTACGTTTTCATAGGCCTTAAGCTTGGGATTAAGATAATATGCCTGAAAGACAAACCCGATGGTATCCCGCCGGATCTGTGCTTTTTCTTTCTCCTTGAGATGGGAGGCGTCCGCTCCGTTTACCAAGATGCTGCCGGAGGATGCGTCGTCCAGCAGGCCGAGGATCTGCAGAAGCGTGGTTTTTCCCGACCCGGAATGCCCCATGACCGCATAGAATTTCCCCCGCTCAAGGGCAAGGGATACCCCGTCCACCGCATGAAAGGTCTTTCGGAAGGTTTTCACAAGGTCTCTCGCTTCGATCACGGTGTCTTGCATCTGTCGTTCCCTCCCAGTTGTAAGCAGGGTACGCCGGAACTGCTCCGGCGCACCCTGCCGGTAATGGTTTATGCTTGGTTTTTTACATTGTCGCGTTGAATGTTACGCTGATCTGCCGTAGCCGGCGCCTTGCCATCCATCGGGACGGTATGGATTGGTCGTGTCGGAACAAACCTGGAATGCTGTGGTATCATAAGACTGGCCTACCGCATTAAAACTGACACGAAAATAGTATGGTCCTGCGTAATATACACTAGAAGAGGTTGGGACAATGCTTGCAGTCATATTGTATTCACAGTATACCGTGTTATTTACTTCTGTCCCCACCACACATTGAACATTTGCAGGCGTGCTCGTATGTCCAGCCTGAATCACGCACGAATCAAAGTAGGAAGACTGATATGCATAAGGCCAGCTACGTTCCGGAATAACGCCTATAACTCCAAGACCGACATGAATGTTTTTACTTGTTTGAATCTGTGCAGCTGAAGCCGGAAGAACGAACAGGACGGACAACAACGTAACCACCAAGAGGAAGCTGATGACTTTTACCAATTTGCGCATAGAAATACCCCTTTCCTGTTTCATTTGTATTTCCTTCCATCTAATTGACGAAACCGTCCTGCTGTATGGCCCATTGGAATCCTTCTCTTTTCATATTTTATGTACTAATTATATAAAATTCTAACATAATATAAATATTTTTCAATCATCATCTCTATTTTTTTGAAGAGAATTTCTAATTTTTAACATAATTATGCCGCATTTTGTTTAATTATTATATTTTCAAATTTTATTTGTATACAGTAATTTTTGGTATTCTCTATAACCGTTGCAGATGGACGAAGAAACGCAGGCAATCGGGCAGCCTTCTTTTGCATCCCGGCGTACAGGAAACAGCCGCAGCCATGATGCCGGATTTATGCACAAAAAGGGACAGGGAGAAGAATCTTCTCCCTGTCCCTTTTTCTTTCCTTATAAGCGTTAATTTCAATAAGCGGCGCGCATAAATGTTCTAGTCCATAAAGCGATTGACCTATATCGAGCATTCCAGATGAAAAAAGGAACCAAAATCATACGACTTTGGTTCCTGACCTTGGTGGAGCATAGCGGGATCGAACCGCTGACCTCTACACTGCCAGTGTAGCGCTCTCCCAGCTGAGCTAATGCCCCAGATTGTTGTCACATTTGCTGCAACGAAGGCTATTATATCGTATTCCCTTGTTCTTGTCAATCACTTTTTCGGGAAAACTTTGCAATTTCTTTTATAAAAAAAGACATGCTGTTTTGCTTCCTTTTCTCCGGTTCTCCATCGCTGTGTCCACGCCCTTTCTTCCAGCCGGTTCGCGTCCGCGTCACCCATTCACTCTGTCCGCATACCCTGAATATGGGGTGTCATCCGCATAGGCCCCACCCTAACGGCACCCTGAAAAAATTGATTCGGGGGGAATACAGTGGAATTCTTTGAAAACATAAACCCGGTGGTGCAAGGACTTCTCGCCACCCTCTTTACCTGGGCCATCACCGCCCTGGGCGCGGCGGTCGTCTTTTTCTTCCGCGACGTGAACAAAAAGGTGCTCAACATCATGCTGGGCTTCGGCGCCGGCGTGATGATCGCCGCCAGCTTCTGGTCTCTTCTGGCACCGGCCATCGAGCTATGCGGGGAACTGGGAAAATCCCAATGGGTTCTGCCGGCCTTGGGCTTTGTAACCGGCGGGCTCTTTATGATTGTAGCCGATAAGCTGCTGGATAAATCCAGCTTCGTCACCGCCGCGGCCGGCAAAAGCGCGTCTCTCAAGCGCAGCATCCTGCTGGTCAGCGCCGTCACCCTTCATAACATCCCCGAAGGCATGGCGGTAGGGGTCGCCTTCGGCGGGGCCGCCATGGGCGTACCCGGTTCAACCCTGATGGGCGCCGGTATCCTGGCGGTGGGAATCGGGCTGCAAAACTTTCCGGAAGGCGCCAGCGTGGCTCTGCCCCTGCGAAGAGAGGGGTACAGCCGCCTCAAAAGCTTCCTGTACGGCCAGGCGTCGGGTCTGGTGGAACCCATCGCCGCCGTGATCGGCGTCGTCGCGGCCATGGCCATGCGGGAAATCCTGCCCTTCCTTCTTTCCTTCTCCGCCGGCGCCATGATCAGCGTGGTATCTGCGGAACTCATCCCGGAATCCATCAACTCCAACAAAAACCTGAGCGTCTTAGGGATCGTAATGGGCTTCCTGGTCATGATGATCCTGGACGTCCCCCGGGGTTAGGCCGCAAAACAAAAGGGCCGCAGCGGATCCCAGCGGGTTTGGGCCCCGCTGCGGCCTCTTTGTATTCAAGCCTTGGGGAAGGTGACGGTGATCCGGGTCCCCACCTGTTCCTCGCTTTCCAGGGCAACCACACCGCCGTAATGTTCGGCAGTATGCCGGACGATGGAGAGGCCCAATCCCGTTCCGCCAGACTTGCGGCTGCGCCCTTTATCCACTCGATAGAACCGCTCAAATACTCGCTCCTGGTGTTCGAGCGGGATGCCGATGCCGGTGTCCGCCACTGTCAGGATCACCTTGCCGTCCATTTGTCTCACTGATACGTCCACCCGCCCGCCGGGGCGGTTGTATTTGACAGCATTGTCCACCAGGTTGATAACCATTTCCCGGATGCGCTCCTGGTCGGCGCGGATCGAACCGTCCCCACAGGCCGACAGCGTTACCTGCCGCTCCCTCGCCTTGCCCTCCAGTACCACCTGCACTTCTTTGACAATGTTCCCTAATGACACGATTTCCAGCCGCTGGGGCTCTTCCGTGGCGTTTTCCAGCTCGGCCAGCTTGAGGATATCATTGATGAGCCCCATCAACCGGTCGCTTTCCTTCATAATCAGACGGATGTACTCCCGCTTTTTCTCGTCGTCGGCCACAAGCCCCGCGTCCATAAGCTCTGAAAAGCCCTTGATGGCGGTCAGAGGAGTTTTCAGCTCATGGGAAACATTGGCGGCAAAGTCGGAACGCACCCGCTCGAGGCGAATGATCTCGGTCACGTCGGACAAAAAGAGGACGGCCCCTGTGGTCAGCCCCTCCTTGCTTTTGGCGGGGCTGACGATGCAGCGGTAAACGCGGCCGTTTTTGTTGCGCATGTCCAGCTCCGCGTGGGATTCCTTTCCGCTGCGGAAGGTCTTTTTGATTTTTTCCAGAAGCGCTATGTCCCGGCAGACCATTTCAAAGCTTTTCGCGTCGCCGGCGCCGCCGAACAGTTCCTTGGCCCGCTCGTTGATGGTGATGATGTGCATGGACCCGTCGAGCACCACCACCCCGTCGTCGGTGGCGGAAATGATGTCCTCAATTTCCGCGGATTTCTGCTTGATTTCCGCAATGTACATTTGAAGCCGGCCGCTCAGATCCCGGATGTTGCGCACGACGGGAACCAGCTCGTCATAGGGAGGCGCGGAGATTTCGCCGGGCTTGCCGTCGATGATGAGACCTTCCACTGCTCCGGATAGTTCCTCAAAGGGCCTGGTAAAACGGGCGGATACCCGGCGAGAGAGGAAGAGAATTACCAAAAAGACCGCCACGCACAAAAGAAGCACAGGCGGAAGCACCTGGAGAATAAAGCTGTAGGCCACCGCAACCGGCGCCGATACCCGGATATAGATCCCGTCGGTCAAAATCATGGCGGCGTAGAAATTGTCCTCCCCGGTGGTCTCACTTTTGCGCACGTCTTCCCCATACCCGTCGCGTATGGCCTCTATCATCTCGGGCCGGTCCAGGTGATTGGCCATGGCCGAATAATCCGCATACGAGTCCCCCAACACCTTCCCGTCCACTGCCACAATGGTCACGCGGATGTCCCCATGCAGGTCCCGGGCCAGGCGCTTGGCGTAGGCGTCGTAATCGCTGGTGTCCCCCACGTTTGTCAGGTAGGAGGCGGTATTCATCACATTGGAAAGGTCCCTTCGCAGGTCCTGCACCCGAAACTGGGACATCCACACAAAGCAGATGGCCAGCACGCAGACCATGGCGAGCAGGGTGAGCACCGTCAGAATAATTCTCAGCCGTTTCTTCATCTTACGATTCCTTTAAGAACTTGTAGCCGTAGCCGCGGATGGTCTCTATGTATTTGGGCGCGTCCGGGCTGTCTGAGAGCTTCTGGCGGATGGACTTGATGTGCATATCCACCGTGCGGGTGGTGTCCCCCGCGTATTCATACCCCCATACCTTTTCAAGCAGGTTGTCCCGGTTCAAAACCACCCCGCGGTTTTGATACATATATAGGAAAAGCTCAAATTCCTTGAAGGTGAACTTCACCGGGACCCCGTCCTTACGGATTTCCCGGCTCGCCGCATCGATCTCCAGGTCCTTATACCGGCATCCGCCGCTTTCCTTCGGTCCGGCCGATACTGACCGGCCTTTCGTGTACCGGCGCAGCACCGCCTTGATGCGCGCAAGCAGCTCAAGCACGCCGAAGGGCTTTGGAATATAGTCGTCCGCCCCCAGCTCCAGCCCCATGGCCTTGTCGAACTCGGTGCCCTTGGCGGTGAGGAAGATGACTGGGACATCGGGCATGTCCTTAGAAGCGCGCAGCCTTTTTAGGATGTCGTACCCGCTCATACCGGGCAGCATAATGTCCAGCAGAATCAGGTCCGGCACCTGCGTGTCCCCCCGTTCGAAGAGGGCCGCACCGGAGTCAAACACGCGCACCTCGTAGCTGGCGGACAAAAGCGCCGTTTTAATCAGTTCGGCGATGTTCTCGTCGTCTTCCACCACCCAGATTGCCGTTGCCAAATCGTTTCACCTGCATTTCTTCGTTGCAGGCGCGCGTTATAGGATGCGCGCGCCCTTGTGCTTGCCCGTAATGTTGAAGACCACCCACTCGGCGATGTTGGTGGCATGATCGCCGATGCGTTCGAGATACTTGGCGATCATTAAGAGATCCACCGCTTCTTCGCCTTTGCTGGCGTCCTGCTGGATCAGAGAAATGAGCCGCTCCTTAAAGGAGTCAAACAGGGCGTCCACCTCGTCGTCCGACGCGATGACAGCGTTTGCCAGGTCCAGGTCGGAGGTGATGAACGCGTCGATGCTTTTCGAGACCATTGTAACACATTTTTGCGCCATTTGCGAAATTTGTGCCGGGATATCTTCATATTCCCGCTTTTCAAACTGCACGATGATCTCCGCAATGTCCGCCGCCTGGTCGCAGATGCGCTCCATGTCGGTGATCATTTTGAGGGCCGTGGAAATGGAGCGCAAGTCCCTGGCCACCGGCTGCTCGGACAAAAGGATGCGCAGGGACTTGCGTTCGATGGCGCTTTCCAGCTCGTCCACCACGTTGTCGCTGCGAATGACCTCTTTGGCAAGGGCAATGTTTCTTTCCTTGAGCGCCGTCATAGCCTTGGAGATGGCAGTTTCAATCAGGCCGCCCATTTTGACCAGATCGCGGTTTAATTCGTCCAATTCCTGCTCGAATTTATTTCTCAATGCAATTCCTCCTGCTTTTTCTTTTAACCGAACCGGCCGGTGATGTAATCCTCGGTTTTCTTCTCCTTGGGGTGGGAGAACAGGGAGATGGTATCCCCGGACTCGACGATTTCCCCATGCAGGAAGAAAGCCGTCTTGTCGGAAATCCGGGTTGCCTGCTGCATATTATGCGTCACAATGACGATGGTATACTTCTCCTTGAGAACCGTCGCCAGGTCCTCGATTTTGGTGGTGGAGATGGGATCGAGCGCACTGGTGGGTTCGTCCATCAAGAGTACTTCGGGCTGCACGGCAAGAGCCCGGGCGATGCAAAGACGCTGCTGCTGGCCACCCGACAAAGCCAGGGCAGGCTTTTTGAGCCGGTCTTTCACCTCGTCCCAGATGGCGGCGTTGCGCAGGGATTCCTCCACGATCTCATCGAGCACGTGGTGCTTTTTGATGCCGTGGGTGCGCGGGCCGAAGGCGATGTTGTCATAGACGCTCATGGGAAAGGGGTTGGGCTTTTGAAACACCATGCCCACCCGCTTGCGCAAAAGGGAGACGTCCATGTTCCCGTAAATATCCTCCCCGTCCAGGGTGATCTGCCCGGTGATTTTGCAGCCCTCTACCAAGTCGTTCATGCGGTTTAGCGACTTTAGCAGGGTGGATTTGCCGCAGCCGGACGGGCCGATAAAGGCGGTGATCTCATTGGGCAGGATTTCCAGATTGACGTTTTTTAATGCCTGGAAGTCCCCGTAATACAAATCCATATTGCGGATGCTGATTTTACTCTCCATCTGTGTTTCCTCCGCTTACTTTCTTGGCAAGATAGGATGCGAGCAGGTTGATGACCAGCACGATGCTCACTAGGATCACTCCGGTGGCGAAGGCGGTGTTACGCCCCGCCATGCCCCCGTCCCGGGTGGAAATATACATGTGTACCGCCAGGGTACGGCTGGAGTCCAACAGGCTCCCCGGCATTTTGGCCACCGACCCTAGGGTGAAGATGAGGGCCGCCGTCTCGCCCACAATGCGTCCCACGCTCAAAATAACGGCGGAAAGGATGCCCGGCATGGCGCTGGGCAGCACGATTTTAAAAACGGTGCGCAGTTTAGAGGCGCCCAGGCCGTAGCTGCCTTCCCGGTAACTGTCCGGGACCGAGAGAATGGATTCCTCGGTGGAACGGATGATGACCGGCAGCACCATAATGGCCACCGTACAAGCGCCCGTGAGAATGGAATAGCCCCAGCCGAGCACTGTTCCGAAAAAGATGGAGCCGAACAGGCCGTAAACAATGGAGGGGATGCCCGCCAGCGTCTCGGTCGCCAGGCGGATGAGCTTAACGATCTTGTTGCCCCGTTTTGCGTATTCAGTCAGGTAAATGGCGCAGAAAATGCTCAAGGGCGCCGCCAGCAGCAGTGCTACGATCACCAGGATGATGGTGGTGACGATGGCGAAGGACATGGACGGATTGTCCGACGAGTACGCGCCGAATACCAATTCCGGAGTAAGATGGGAAACGCCGTTTACAAAGATATAGCCGATGACGAAAATCAGCGACGCGATGGTCAGCAGCATGGCCAGGTTCACCAGCAGAAAAAGCGCCAGCGAAAGAGGCTTTCTGCGGTAGATGCGAAGCTGATCCTTAAAGTGCTTGACAGCCAGTTTCATACAATCGCCCCCTACGCCCGTTTTTTACTGGTCAAGAGCCCCAGCGCCATATTCAAAAGCAGGATAAACACAAAGAGCACTGCGCCGGTGGCGATGAGGGCGTCGTAATGCAGACCCGACGCATAGCTCATCTCCAGCACGATGTTGGCCGTCAGGGTGCGCACCGATTTGAAAATGGAGGAGGGGAGTATGTTCGAGTTCCCGGCCACCATAACCACCGCCATGGTTTCGCCGATGGCCCGGCCGATGCCAAGGACAATGGAGGTGACCACGCCGGATTTGGCCGCGGGCAAGATGACCTTGAAGGCGGATTCTTCCCGGGTGGCCCCAAGCGCCAAGGCCCCCTCCTCGTAGCTCTTGGGGACCGCACGAAGAGAGGTTTCGCTGATGGAGATGATGGTAGGAAGAATCATAATACCCAGCACAATAGAGGCCGCCAGCACGCTGTTGCCGTTTCCCTCAAAATTCTCCAGAATAAAGGGGACGATCACCATCATGCCGAAAAAGCCGTAGATGATGGAAGGGATTCCGGCGAGTAAGGACACCGCCTGCTTGAGCGCCGGATAGATCCGTTTCGGACAGAACTTTGCCAGGTAAATGGCGCCCAAAAGCCCGATGGGCACGCCGATGATAATGGCGCCGGCGGTCACGTAGACACTGCCCACGATCATATTGAAAATGCCGAACTCCTGAGGGACGTTGTTGGGCTGCCAAGAGTTTCCGGATAGAAATTCCCACAGTCCCACCTGCTGAATGGCGGGAATGGCGTTTGCAAAGATAAAGTAACAGATAAACAGTACCGCGCCGATGGAAAAGAGCGCGCACAAAAAGAAAAAGAGCTTCGACCCTTTCTCCAGGATTGCCTTTTTTCTCATATTTGGTATCCCCTGTCTCGATCCGCCGCAAAGGGGCGGACACTTTGCGTGTCCGTCCCTTTGGGAGTATTTTTGCAGAAGGTTTGTTGACCGTTTGCTTTTTACACCTTATCCCAGGTGCGGGTTTCGCCGGTGAAAATCTTCTTGATCTGCTCGGTGGTCATCTCGGTGGTGGTGTTGTCCTTGTTGACGATGACCGCGATGCCGTCGTTGGCGAAGACGGTGGGAGTCAGAGCGGCTTTTTCCTCGTCCTTAAGCTCACGGGAGGAGAGCGCCAGCTGAGATTTTCCTTCCTGGGCATCCTTGATGCCGGCGCCGGATCCGTTATAGGTGACCTCAATGCTCACGCCGGGGTTAAGCTTGACGTATTCTTCTCTGAGCTTCTCAATGACCTTCTCGGTGGAGGTGGAGCCGCTGAGAGTAAGCTTGCCGGACAGTGCGGTGGAGGGGGCGGTGTATTCCTTGGCGCCGTCGATGGTCACGAAGCCCAGGGATTTGACGATTTCCTGGCCCTGGGTGGAGGTGGCGTACTGGATGAAGTCCGCCGCGATACCGCTGGCCTCCCCCTTGGAGGCGATGATGAAGGGACGGGATACCTTATAGGTGCCGTTTTTCACATTTTCCTCGGTGGCTTCCACGCCGTCCACCTTCAGAGCCTTGACGCTGTCGTTG
>CAMLYM010000056.1 GCA_946491705.1 uncultured Clostridia bacterium | reverse complement strand
TTAAATAGTAAAAACCGGCCTCCAAACCAGAAAGGCCCGGCGAAAAGAATCCTTCCCGCCGCGCCTTTCTCGTCTCGCCTATCGCTTATAGCTCGCCCTTTTCGATCTGCTCGAAGACAGCGATGCGGTCAGCGTGCCGGCCGCCTTCAAAAGCCGTGTTCAAAAACACGTCCACCAGCTCCAAAGCGAGGCCCGCGCCCACCACCCTGGCGCCCATGCACAGGATGTTTGCATCGTTGTGAAGGCGGGTGTACTTGGCACTGAAATAGTCCGAGCAACAGGCAGCACGCACGCCGGGGACTTTGTTGGCGGCGATGGAGATCCCGATACCGGTTCCGCAGCAGAGAATGCCCTTCTCGCACTCGCCGACAGCCACTGCTTTGCCTACTTTTGCTCCGAAGAGGGCGTAGTTCACCGAGTCGCAGCTATAAGTTCCATAGTCCTTGTAAGCAATGCCCTTGCTGTCCAAATACGCGCGGATTTCTTCCTTGAGCGGGAAGCCCGCATGGTCCGATCCCAATGCAATCATTTGTTTTTCCTCCGTATTTCTTCTTATTTATTCGGTCCGCCTGTCTGCGCTCCCAGGTTAAGACGCGGCGGCTTTTCCACTCGATTATTTTCCCGCCGCCTGCCGGCGTTTGAGTTCCCGCTGGGCCTGAGGCAGGCGCAGGTAGGAGGGCAGCAGGGCAGACGCGTCCACGCCCTTTCCCTGGGCAAATGCCTGCTGTGCCGCCCGGGCAACCCCGTAGGCGCGCTGGTAGCGCAGGTGAAGCGGGGCCAGGCGGAAGGGAATCCCCTGCTCGGCAAAGGCTTTCTCACAAACATGGGCGCCGTCCCCGGTCAAAAGCACCTGTTTTCCCAAGCACTTTAGTTCGGCTGTCAGTTCGGCAATGGTCAAAGCCCGGTCTTCGCACAGGCGGATGACCTGCCCATTCCGAACCTCGAACAGCGCCTGATACACCTGCTGGCACCTGGCGTCCATCGCCCCGCACACCACCCCGTCAAAACCCTCGAAAAGATAGGCCATAGATTCCAGGGTAGAAATTCCAACACAGGGCTTCCCCTGCGCGAAGGCCATTCCCTTTACTGCCGCCACCCCGATGCGAATTCCTGTAAAGGAACCAGGACCGCTGTTTACGGCAAAGCCGTCCACCTGGGCCGGTTTTACATGCGCCGCAGCCAGAAGGTGTTCCACCAGCTGCATGAGGGTCTGGCTGTGGGTAAGCCCCACGTTCAAATATTGTTCTCCAATCAGCTTCTCGTCCTCCAGCAGGGCGCAGGAGGCGGAAACCGCGGAGGAATCCATCGCTAAGATGCGCATGAGTCTTCGCCTCTTTCCACCGTGATAACGCGTTCATACTCGTTTTGCCCCGGCTCGATGGCCACGCGGATGACATTTGCCGGCAAAGCGCCCTCAATGTTCTCGCTCCACTCCACGGCCAGCACGCCGCCCCGGGCCAGATACTCGAAAAAGCCAGTGGATTCCAGGTCATCCCAGCCCTCCACTCGGTACATATCGAAGTGATAGAGCTCCAAATCTCCCGGGTGCTCATGCACTAAGGCAAAGGTGGGGCTGGACACCTCTCCCCCGACCCCGAGCCCTTTGGCAAGGCCGCGGACAAAAGCGGTTTTCCCCATTCCCAGCCCTCCATACAGCGCAAGCACGTCGCCGGGCAAAAGGGTTTTCGCAAGCTTTTGGGCAAACTGCTCGGTGTCTTCGGGCGAACGGGAAACAAAACGATCTGTCTGCATGAATACGATCCTCCGGTCAACCAAGTGGGGACGGGAAAAGGCGTTTGCCGATCCGGAGCGTCCCGCCAGCCGGTCAAAACGCTTTGACGCGTCTGGTTAAAAGAATTATACCATATTTTTATTTTTGGTACAATGCGCAAAACCCATCCGGCTAATCACGGCCTCTCCGCTTTTCTGAAAAAAGCGGTAATTTCCGTCCCTTCCTCCTCGAAAACTGTCACCTCCTCCTTTTGCCGACATAGTATGAAACTGTATCAATGCTTTGGAAACAGCCGGTTCTATGGTGTTCATAGTTCCGATTCCTTAGGCTGATCAAACGGAAACGGAGGAGATTTTATGGCAGATGATATGCTGCGCACCCGCTTTTTTCTAGGTTCCAATTCGCCGATAGGCTTTGTATCAAAATTTGACCGCGTGTACGACCCTCATGACGGGTGGCAGGCATACTTACTCAAAGGGGGACCCGGTACGGGAAAATCCACCTTTATGAAAAGCATTGCCCAGGCGGCGGAAGCAAACGGGTATGAGGTTGAGCTGATTTTCTGCTCGTCCGACCCCAATTCATTGGACGGCGTGGTGATTCCCAAACGCAAATGCTGCATTCTGGACGCCACCTCGCCTCATGTGCTCGAACCTTCCTTCCCCGGCGCCTGCGAGACCATCGTCAACATCGGCGCTTACTGGGATAAAGATATTTTACAGGAAAACCGGGACGAAATTATGAAAACGTCGGCCGCCTGCTCGGCCCAGCACGCTCGGGCCACCCGGTATCTGGCGGCGGCGGGAAGCCTTTTATCCGACAGTTATCGTTTCGCCCTGGACTGCACCGACACGGCAAAAGTAGCCCGCTATGCCTCCCGCCTTTCCCGTCGGGAATTCGGCCAGCCCAAAGAAAACCTGGGGCACGAGGAAATCCGATTGCTTTCGGCCGTCACGCCCCACGGGGTGCTCTTCTTTGAGGAGACGGTGGAGAAACTTTGTTCCAGGGTCTTCGTCATTGAGGACGAATACGGCGCCTCTTCCCGGCTGCTGCTGGCTCACCTGCGTACCCACGCGCTCACCTGCGGCCACGATGTGATCTCCTGCTACTGCCCCATGTCCCCTCTCGATAAGCTGGACCACCTGTTGATTCCAGATCTGGGGATCGGGTTTGTCACCTCCAACAGCTGGTACCAAGTAAAGCTCTCGCCCTTCCGCCGCATCCACATGCAGCGCTTTACCTCCAACGAGCTGCTGCGCCAGCGCCGTCAACGCCTTTCCTTCAATCGCCGCGCCAGCCGCGACCTGATTTCCGAGGCCTCCGCCCGGATGCTGGAAGCCAAGGCCATTCACGACGAGCTGGAGAATTTCTACATTTCCGCCATGGATTTCGATGCCGCCGAATCGCTGCGGCAAAGCGTCATCCAGCAGATGGTACTAGATGATTAAATACGATAAGAGAAGCCGGAGCGTATGATTCGCTCCGGCCTTTTTCTGTGAATCGGCTTGGTGATACCGACTTTTGCGGACTTTTTTATGACACAGATGGCAGGGTTCGATCGGGATCATCCTCATTCCAATCGAACTGAAATTGTCCCATATGCTTCTTCGCATCAACTAAAATGAAGTAGTTCCCTGCATGGTCCAGGTGGACAACAAAGGAGGTAGAAGGGACCTTTTCCCTCTTCAAATAAGTATTCCCATTCCCGTCGGTTATCCCGATGCGTATTTCTCCATGAAATGTTTCCACCATGCCGTACAAGTCCACAGGTCGATCAACTGTTATCATTTCTCTATAGGTGCCGGTAAACAAATCGTGGGTCTTGCCAAACTGATTTTCGGAATTGGTATCTTTCGTCTCTTGGATATTGCTATCTTTGACATTACTCCAAAATTTGAGCCGAATGCAGCCGGAACCAAACAATGCAATCACTACCGCCAAAAAAGAGCGATTCCTCGTTGTTTCATCAATTTTCCCTCTCTTTATCCATTGTAACGATTATCTATTTCTTAAATAATAGCATATAAGAAGCAAAATAACCATTGTTTTACAATAAAATTCAAGAAAAGAATAGAAACCTCCATTTTATCAAATTGATCCTACAATGAGACGCAAAAAGGCCGCCGGACAAAAATAGTCCGGCGGCCTTGCCATCATCCTGGTAAAAAAGAGTTATTTATCCTCTTCCTCCACGTCGTGGCCGCATTCCTCGCAGGCGCAGGAATCGTCCTCACAGCCGCACTCGTCGGCATACTGCAGATCGAATTCCAGCGTCTCGCCGCAGTTGGGGCAGTCCACCTCGCCCGCCAGCAGCGTTTCCTCATCCAGACAGATGGTGTCGCCGCAGTTGGGGCACTTGACCTCGACAAACTCATCGTCGTCCTCGTCCTCATACTCCTCATCGTCATAGTAGTCCTGCTCGAGGGCATCCAGGTCCTCGTCCACTGCGTCAATCTGCTCGGAAAGCTCGGAGAAGCCATCCTCCAGATCGGACACCGTCATAGCCAAGTCATCCAGCACATCCGCGATTGCCTTAAAAATACGGGTTTCCTTTGCATCCTCACTCAATTCCGAAGCGTCGAGAATCCCTCTGAGATATGCTACCTTTTCCGTCACAGTCATGGCTGCTCCTCCTTTATTCAAATGGGTCTGATGAAACACGTCCGTTTTCTTTGCCAATTAGGCGCGCTCCATGTACTCGCCCGTGCGGGTATCAATGCGAATCTTTTCCCCCTCGTCGATGAAAAGCGGCACGCGGATTTCCGCGCCTGTTTCCAGGGTGGCGGGCTTGGTCACATTGGTGGCGGTATCGCCTCTAAAGCCCGGATCGGTCTTTGTGACCGTCAGCTCCACAAAGTTCGGCGGCTGCACGCCAAAGACGTTGCCCTTATAAGAGAGAACGGTGCACTCCATGTTCTCCTGAACGAACTTAAAATTGTCGTCCAGAATGGAAGCGTTGATCGGCAGCTGCTCGTAGGTCTCGGTATCCATAAAATAATACAGATCGCCGTCGCTGTACAGATACTGCATCGGCTTGCGCTCGATGTAGGCGGTCGGGAACTTATCGCTGGGGTTGAACGTTTTTTCTACCACAGAGCCCGCAATCACATTGCGGATCTTCGTGCGGACAAATGCCGCGCCCTTGCCGGGCTTGACATGCTGAAATTCGATGATCTGATAGACGTTGCCGTCCATCTCAAAGGTCACGCCGTTGCGAAAATCTCCTGCTGATACCATTGGTTTTACCCCCAAAACGTAAGATTATTCTCATTTTACCGGATACAAAGGCCAATTACAAGAAAAACTTGCCGTCATAATATTATAAGGGATTTTTCCGACTTCGTCAAGTTTTTAAAGCCCTGCTCAGTGATGACCACCAGATCTTCGATGCGCACACCGAACCGGCCCTCCAGGTAAATGCCGGGTTCCACCGTCATGGTAGTTCCCGGGACAAGCATCGCCTGGCATTTGGGTGAGAGCCGCGGGTCCTCGTGAATTTGAAGCCCCACGCTGTGACCGGTGGCGTGGCCGAAATCCTTGCCGTACCCGGCGGCCTCGATCACATCCCGTGCGGCCGCGTCCCCGTCGCTGCAAAGAACGTCCGGGCCGAGCGTGGAAAGGGCTGTCTGCTGGGCTTTGAGCACCACCTCGTAAACCGCTCTTTGCTCCTCGCTTACCTCACCGACCGCCACCGTACGGGTCATATCCGCACAGTAACCGTTTACCACCGCGCCAAAATCCATGGTGACAAAGTCCCCTTTCCTTACCTTGCGGTCGGTGGGGACGGCGTGAGGCAGAGAAGTGTTGGGCCCGGAGGCGGCGATGGTCTCAAAGGCCACGCCCTCCGATCCCAGCCTGCGCATGAAAAACTCCAGCTCTAAAGCGATTTCCCGTTCGCTGACCCCTTCCCCTATAAAGGAAAGCATGTGGGTAAAGGTTTGGTCGGTGATGGCCTGCGCCTGCTGCATCCACCGGATTTCCTGAGCGGACTTGACCGAGCGCAAAGCGAAAATGGGCTGGTCCGCCCCGCCCGCCAGCTTTACCTTTCCCTCCAGCAGCTCCCGCAGGCTCTGCTCCTGACGCACGGTGACGTACTCCTCCTCGATGAGCAGACGGCCTACCCCAAAGCGGTCCAGCTGGGCTAGCAAGCAGTCATAAAACCGGTCGTAGCACAAGCATTCCAAATCCTTGATTTTTGCCTTGGCCGCCTCGATGTAGCGAAAGTCGGTCAGGAACACCGACCCGCGGCGGGTGAGCAGCAGCGCGCCGTCGCTGGCGTCAAAGCCGGTAAAATACCGCCGGTTTACCGGCGACAAAATCAGCACCCCGTCCGCCCGCCAGTCGATGGCGTCGAGCAGGGCTTTTCTTCTCCCTTGCATGGCAAAACGCCTCCTGTTTTCCGTTAAATCAGGTCCTTGATGGCGTCGATGGCCAGCAGGTAGCTGTTCTTCCCAAAGCCGATGACGCTGCCCGCGCACACCGGCGCAATCACCGAATTGTGCCGGAATTCCTCCCTAGCGTGGATGTTGGAACAGTGCACCTCCACCACCGGGATCTTAATGGAAGAGATGGCGTCCCGGATGGCATAGCTGTAGTGGGTGTAGGCGCCTGCATTGATGATGACGCCGTCGCAGGTTTTGCGCGCCTCGTGCAGCTTGTCAATCAGCGCGCCCTCGGAATTGGACTGGAAAATCTCGCAGTTTATTCCCCGGCTTTCCGCCTTCTGGGCGATTTGCAGGTTGATGGAGCCCAAGGTTTCCCTGCCGTAGATGTTCGTTTCCCGCTCCCCCAGCAGATTCAGGTTGGGGCCGTGGATGACCAGAATCTTCTTCATGGTATTTCGCCGTCCTTTTTTCTTACTTCGACCGGATACGGTCGTAATACTGCTTCATCAAAAGGGCATCGGGCGCCTGGGTGCCGGCCGATTCGCAGATGAATACCGGCGCCGCGTTTTTGCGCACGGTGACGTTGAGCACCTCTTCAAAGGAAGGGCCGAACTCCTCGTCCACAAAGGTCAGATGGCGCACCTCGCCGCCCTTGGAATATTCGATCTTGGAAAAATGGGAGTGGATGCGCTGCATCCGGTCCCGGCCCAAGCCGTTCTCAATTTCCTCGAACACTTTTTCAATGGCCTCTTCACAGCCAAGGCCGCCGTGGGTGCGGGCGTTCAGGTGCCCGAAGTCAATCGTGGGGAGCAGACGCTCGTCGATCCCGCAAAGGGCAATGACCTCGGACAGGTCCCCCAGTTGGTTGATCTTACCCATGGTTTCCGGGCAGAGATGAATGTCCCCCAGGCCTTCTTCGTCCATGGCGTCCAGCGCTTTCTTGAGGGTCACCGATGCAAGGGCGGTGGCGTCCGCCCGGGACAGCTTGCCAAGCCCTCCCGGATGCACCACGATCCGCTTCGCCCCGCACCACCTGGCCACCCTGGCGCTTTGCAGGATATACTCCACGGAATTGTCTCGTTTTGACTCCTCCGGAGAGGCCAGCGAGATATAATAAGGGGCGTGGATGGACAGGGAAACGCCCTGCTGCCTTGCGTTTTCTCCCAGGGTCTCAGCAGTGGGCTGGGACATGCGCACGCCGCGTCCAAACTGAATTTCATAGGCGTCAAGCCCCTTTTCCTTTACATACTGGGGGGCCTGGATGGTCGCTTTATAGCCGGCCTCGTAGAAATCCTCACAATTTCCCGCCGGTCCGAACCGTGCCGTCACGGTCATCCCTCCTGTTCTCGGTCTTTTCCTGCTCCTGGTACTTTTGTACCACCTTTTCTTCCATTCGGCGGCGGATGCGAAAGGACAGGCTTTCCGCTTCGTCCACCCGCTCCACCAAAATCGCCTTCATTCCCGCACCGTGGCCGCCCAGCACATCGGTATAAACCTGGTCGCCCACCACGGCAATGGCGGATACCGGCAGATTCATTCTTTTTGCCGCCTGCCGGATGCGAAAGGGCAGGGGCTTACAAGCGTTTGCCACAAAGGGCAGGTGCAGACGAGCGGCAAAATCGCGCACCCGTTTTTCCCGGTTATTGGAAATCAAAAGGAGCGCAATGCCGTTTTTCCGCATCAAGGCGAGCCATTCGATCACCCCGTCAAGGGGGTCCGGATGGCCGTGGGACGCAAGGGTATTGTCCACATCCAGCAAAAGCCCTTTCACCGAAAGGGCGCGCAGGTCTTCCAAGGTGATCTGCGTCACCCGTTTACGCATGAGCTCCGGAATCAGTTTTGGCATAACGCTCACTTCCTTATGCAACAGGATACGGATTTCTTCGTTCAAATGCAAGAGAAAATCTGTGAACAAATCCGATTCTGGACCAAACATGAAAAAAGCGGGCATCACTGCCCGCTTTTGCATACAACTGTACCGCAACCGGCCCTTTCCTTAGCGGAACTTACGCTTGCGGGCGGCTTCGGACTTCTTCTTGCGCCGAACGGAAGGCTTTTCATACGCCTCACGCTTACGCACCTCGGCAATCACGCTGTCTCTCTGACACTGTCTCTTAAAGCGTCTGAGCGCGCTATCCAAAGATTCATTTTCCTTGACACGGACTTCCGGCATTCTGCAATTCCCTCCCCTCCGTCTTGCGACAGGGGTATTAGACCTTGTGAGCCTATAACAAATCATATTATACATGATTTCACCGGCGCCTGTCAAGCTATTTTCGGCATTCTCACAAAGAAACCACAATGTCTTTTTTTCGATCTGGGCAGGAAGCACCAAAGACCCGCTTAAAACCTAGTCGCACAGCCATGCGAGGCCCACGACGCCCAGGCCCAGATGGATGCCCAGCACCGGCCCGATCCGGGAAACGGTGATATCCGCCCCCACTCCCGCCTGCTTTAAGGCGGCGGTAATTTTTTTCGGCTCTACGCCGGGGCCGAAGTACTCGACCACCACCCGGCCCGCTTGGGGCGGAACCTTGGCGATCAAGGCTTTGATCTGCTCGGTGCGGCCTCTTGCCATGCCGTCGGCCACGATCGCCCCGTCCTTGAGGGTAAGCAGGGGGCGTATGTTGAGAATGGCGGACACCGACTGGCGCACCAGCCCCAGCCGGCCGCTGCGGCGCAATGCGTCCATATTGTCCACGGAAAAAGCGGTCCCCACCTGCTTTTTGATCTGCTCGAGCTGGGCAGCCACCTCGTAAAGCCCCATACCCGCGTCTATCAGCTCCCGGGCTTTCTGAACAAGCAGGTACTGCCCGCCGGCGGTGGAAAGGGAATCCACCACCGCAATGCGCTGGTCATTTAACTCCTGGGCCGCCAGGGTGGCGCTGGAATAGGTGCCGCTCAACCGGGAGGACATAACGATACACAGCACCTCGTTGCCCGCCTCAAGCTCCTGTTCAAAGGCCGCCACAAAGGTGGAGATGGGCGGATGGGCGGTGGTGCACTGAAAGATGTGCTCCCCCACCTGCGCCTCATACCGGCCCTTCTGGTCGGCAAAGCTTTCGCTGAAGGACCGGCCGTCGATGGTGAAGCTCACCGGGACCAGGCGGACGCCCAGCTTGTGGGCCTGGCCTTTGGTCAGGTACGCGGTGGAATCGGTGACAATGGTAATCATCGGCCGTCCCACCCGATTCTGCGAAACCGGTGGTACCGGTGGTCCAAAAGCTGCTCGGTAGGCAGCGCTTTGTTTTTCTGGATGGTGCTGTAAAGCTCGGCGCGGATGGTTTCATAAAGCTCGGTAAAGTCTTCGCCCGGCTCTTTGAACACTCGTTCGATCACCCGCAGGGACAGAAGATCGCCCGCGGTGAGCTTGAGGCATTCCGCCGCTTCGGCGGTCTTGCTGGGGTCTTTCCACAGGATGCTTGCGCAGCCTTCGGGCGAAATGACCGAATAGACCGCGTTTTCCAGCATCCAGACTTCGTCGGCCACCGCCAGACCCAAAGCCCCGCCGCTGCCCCCTTCCCCGATGAGCACGGAGATAACGGGGGTTTTGAGCGTCATCATTTCCATGAGGTTTTCCGCGATGGCTTCCCCCTGGCCCCGCTCCTCGGCGGACTTGCCGCAGTAAGCGCCGGAGGTGTCGATAAAGCAGACGACCGGCCGGTGGAATTTCTCCGCCAGTTTCATCTGCCGCAACGCCTTGCGGTACCCTTCCGGGTGAGCGCAGCCGAAGTTGCGCTTGATTTTATCGGTGGTGTCATGGCCCCGTTCCAGGGCGATGACGGTTACCGGCATGTCGATGAGCCTGGCGATGCCGCAGACTACCGCCTTGTCGTCGCCGTAACGGCGGTCCCCGTGCAGCTCGGTAAAGTCGGTAAAGATTTTATGGATGAAGTCGGTGCCGGTGGGGCGGCCCTTCGCCCGGGCAGCTTTGACGCGTTCAATCGCTTCCATTCTTTACTCCGCCTCCTTTGCGTGCAGGCTCAACAGCTTCGCCAAGTACCTCTTCTGCTCGAGCCGGCTGACCACCGCGTCCACAAACCCCTTGTCCTGCAAAAACTCCGCCCGCTGGAATCCCGCGGGCAGCTTCTGGCGGATGGTCTGTTCGATGACCCTGGGTCCGGCAAAGCCCACCAGCGCGCCCGGCTCGGCGATAATAATGTCGCCCTCCATGGCAAAGCTGGCGGTGACGCCGCCGGTGGTGGGGTCGGTGAGGACGGTGATGTAAAGGAGGCCTTCGTCGGAATGGCGCTTGACCGCTCCGCTGGTTTTCGCCATCTGCATTAAGGACAAAATGCCCTCCTGCATTCTGGCGCCGCCGGACACGGTAAAGCCCACCACCGGCAGGCCTTCCTTCGCCGCGTATTCAAAAAGGCGGGTGATCTTTTCCCCGACCACCGTGCCCATGGAGCCCATCATAAAATAGGGTTCCATGACAAAGAGGGCGCAGGGAAACCCGTCGATTTCACAGGTGCCGCAAACCACTGCTTCCTTTTCCGCACTTTCCAGGCGGGCGTTTTTGAGCTTGCCGTCATAGTGGGGAAAGCCGATGAGGTTTTCCGACTGCAAGTCCCCGTCCATCTCCGAAAAGGTGCCGTCGTCCGCAGTCATGCTGATGCGCTGGCGGGCGTTTACCCGGAAATGATGGCCGCACTTGGGACAGACGTGATGATTGTCGCTTAAGTCGCTGGTAAAGAGCGTAGCGCGGCAGGACGGGCAGATGCTGCACATTTCGTCCGGCACGGTGGGGCTTGTGGTTTTGGTATGCTTGCTGTCGTAGGTTTCCAGCTCGTTCTTCGGACGCTTGAATAAGCTTTTTTTCAGCATGGCCTATCCTCTTTTCGACATGAAGTTGGTATAATAGCGGCCGGACTTGAATTCCTCGTCGCTCAAAATATCCATCTGCAGCTCGCTGTTGTGCTCCACCCCTTCGATGACCAGCTCGCACAAAGCCGCCTGCATTTTGCGGATGGCTTCTTCCCTCGTCTTGGCGTACACAATCAGCTTGCCCATCATGGAATCGTAAAAGGGCGGAACAAAATAGTCCTGATAAAGGGCCGTATCGAACCGCACCCAGGGGCCGCCCGGCACGTGCAGCAGGGTAATGCGCCCGCAGGAGGGACAGAAGTTGTTATTAGGGTCCTCGGCGTTGATGCGGCATTCGATGGCGGCACCTTCGATTTTGATGTCCTTCTGGGTAAAGGACAGGGGCAAACCGGACGCCACCCGGATCTGCCATTTCACCAGGTCGATGCCGGTGACCATCTCGGTAACCGGATGCTCCACCTGCAGACGGGTATTCATTTCCATGAAGTAGTAGTTCCGATCCCGGTCAAAGAGGAACTCGATGGTCCCTACGCCCCGGTAGCCCACGGCCTTTGCCGCCTTAGTGGACACCTCCACCATCTTTGCACGGATGTCCTCGGTGACCACCGGCGAGGGGCTTTCCTCGATGAGCTTCTGGTTTTTGCGCTGCACCGAGCAGTCCCGTTCCCCCAGGCACACCACGTTGCCGTGGTCGTCGCAGATGATCTGCATTTCAATGTGCTTAACCGGGCTTAAAAACTTCTCCAAATACACCGCCCCGTCACCAAAGGCGCTGAGGGCTTCGTTGGAGGCGGTCTGAAACGCGTTTTCAAACTCGTCGGTATGGTTTACCAGGCGGATACCCCGGCCGCCGCCGCCTGCTCTCGCCTTGCAAAGCAGCGGATAGCCAATCTCGTCCGCCTTTTTATGGGCTTCCTTCACATCCTCAATCACGTCGCACCCAGGCACCACCGGCACCCCGGCCGCCTTCATGGTGCGGCGCGCTTCGTCCTTGTCCCCCATCTTGTTGATGATCTCAGCCGAGGGGCCGATGAACACGATGCGGCAGGATTCGCAGAGCTTTGCGAACTTGGCGTTCTCGGACAAAAGGCCGTAGCCCGGATGGATGGCCTGGGCGCCGGTCGCCACCGCCGCCGACAGGATGGCCGTCATGTTTAAGTAGCTGTCCTTCACCTGGGGACCGCCGATGCAGATGGCCTCGTCCGCCAGGCTCACGTGCAGCGCCTCCCGGTCGGCCTCGGAATAGACCGCTACCGTAGAGATGCCCATTTCCTTGCAGGCGCGGATGACGCGCACGGCGATTTCCCCGCGGTTGGCAATTAGAATTTTGGAAAACAACGGTTTCCTCCCCTTTCCTATCTCATCAACGCGAAAGAGAATTCTCCGCTGACCGCCAGCTTATCGCCCACATACCCCTTGCCCTTGGCAAAGTAAAAGGGCTCGCGGACCCGTTCAATGGAGCACTGGATCTGCAGGGTATCCCCTGGCTTTACGGGGTGCTTGAACTTGACGCTGTTAAGCCCGGTAAAATACGGGGTGGCGCCTTCGGCTTTGCCCGCCAGCATCACGCAGCAGGCCTGCCCCATCATTTCGCACAGCACCACACCCGGCACCACCGGGTTTCCCGGGAAATGGCCCTGCAAAAACCATTCGTCGCCCTTTACGGTATATTGTCCCACCGCGTGGGTCTCATCCACGGCATTCGCCTCGTCGATGAGGAGCATCGGCTCCCGATGGGGAAGGATGGTCTTGATTTCTTCTCGGTTCATTTTGTCTCCCCGCCCTCTTAAAAGATTTTAAAGAGCGGCTGGTTGTATTCCACCACCTGGCCGTTCTGCGCGCACACGTCGACGATCTCGCCGTCCACCTGCGCGGTGATTTCGTTCATCAGCTTCATCGCCTCAATGATGCACAGCACGTCGCCCTTCTTGACCTTACTGCCCACCTTCACGTAAGGTTCGGCGTCCGGAGAAGGGGAATCGTAAAATACGCCCACCATGGGGGATTTGACCTCGGTAATGTTGTTAAAGTCCACCGGCTGGGTAGCGGGCACTTCGGAAGAAGCCGCCGGGGCGGCTGCAGGCGCGGCAGAGGCCGAAGCGGGCGCTGCCGCAGGAAGAATCATGGGGGCGAAACCCGCCGTGGGGCGCTCAAAATGGATGTTCAGGTCCCCCTCGGTCACTTCCAGCACCGACAAACCGGTGTCCTCCATGATCTTGGCCAGGGAACGCAATTGCTTGATGTCCATTATCGTCGTCCTCCTCCTTTACACCTTCGCTAACGCGATGCAGGCGTTGTGTCCGCCAAAGCCCAGGGATACGGAAAGGGCAAGATCCGCCTGAACCTTGCGGGCTTCGTTTGGAATGTAGTCGAGATCGCAATCGGGATCGGGTTCTTCATAGCCGATGGTGGGCGGGAGAATCCCGTCGCGCAAAGAAAGCACACAGGCGATGGCTTCGGCAGCGCCCGCTGCCCCCAGCATATGGCCGGTCATAGATTTGGTGGAGCTGATCATGGCTTCTCTCGCTTTTTCCTCGCCCAGCGCCTTTTTGATGGCGAGCGTTTCCGACTTATCGTTCAAAGGCGTGCTGGTGCCGTGGGCATTGAAATAAATCTTCGCCTCCGGCATGCCTGCCTCTTCATACGCCTGCTTGATGGCTCTGGCACCGCCGATGGCCTCCGGGTGGGGCGCGGTCACATGATAGGCGTCGCAGGTGTTGCCGTAGCCTTTGATTTCCGCGTAAATCTTCGCGCCTCTGCGTTTTGCGTGCTCGTATTCCTCCAGAACCAGGATGCCCGCACCCTCGCCGATGACAAAGCCGTCCCGGCGCTTGTCAAAGGGGATGGAGGCGCTCTTGGGATCGTTTCTCGTGCTCAGGGCCATGCAGTTGGTAAAGCCGGCCACGGCAAGAGGGTTGATGGTGGCTTCCGCGCCGCCGGCAAGGATCGCGTCCGCGTAC
>CAMLYM010000055.1 GCA_946491705.1 uncultured Clostridia bacterium | reverse complement strand
CCCGCGGGCGCCTTTTCATCAGATGAACCTTATCAGGATTGCTTTTTCTGCTCCAGAAGGTGAAGAAGGGCCGGCGGACGTAAAGACCGCCGGCCCTTCCTAGCCTGTGAGCTGTTTTCTTAGTTCGCTTAATATCACCTTTTCCCGCCGGGATACCTGCACCTGAGTCATCCCCAGTTTTTCCGCTGTCTGGGACTGGGTCATGCTGGAGAAATACCGAAGGATGATAAGCTTGCGGTCCCTGGCGGACAGAGAGGATACCACTTCCTTGAGGGCAATGATGTCGGAAATTTTCTCTTCCGGCGCTTCCACCGGAATGTCCAGCTGTCCGCCGCCCTCCTCTTCCCCCGCAGTTAGGGACACGGGAGGCAAAGACGCGGTAATGGCCTGGGCGGCTTCTTCGGGGGAAACGCCCAAGCGTTCGGCCAGCTCCCCGATGGTAGGGTCACGCCCTAGTTCATTGGAAAGCCGTTCCCGGCAGCGCACTGCTTTGATGGACAGCTCCTTAAGGGTGCGACCCACCTTCACGGTGCCGCCGTCGCGGAACAGACGTTTGATCTCGCCTAAAATCACCGGGACGGCGTAGGTGGAAAAGCAGTTGCCCCGCTCCGGCTCGAACGCCTTCGCTGCCTTGACAAGCCCCATGCAGCCCGCCTGGAACAGATCGTCGTAGTCGATGCCGCGGCCCTTGAACCGGTGAGAACAGGAGTGGACCAGCCCCAGATTATCCTGCACAAGGGCTTCGACGGATTTTTCACCGCTCATGGCGGTCAAACCCGCAGTGGACGGGCTTTGAGACGTTTTTCCATGGACACGGTGGTTCCTTTTCCGGGCTTGGAGCGCACGGTCAGCTTGTCCATAAAAGACTCCATCACCGCAAAACCCAAACCCGCCCGTTCCTCGCCGGCGGTGGTGAAGAGAGGCTCCATGGCCTGCTCGACGTTCTCAATGCCGCAGCCGGAATCCCGGATTTTGATGGAAATCTTCCCTTCCTCAAACAGCTTGACGGTGAGAAAGATCGTGCCGATCTTGTCCCGGTAGGCATGTACGATACAATTGGTGACGGCTTCGGAAACCGCCGTCTTTATGTCGTTGATTTCCTCAATAGTCGGGTCGAGCTGGGCCGCAAAAGCAGCCACTGCCACACGGGCATAGCTTTCGTTGGCCGACCGGCTGGGAATCACCAGCTTCATTTCATTGACCGGTTTCATCTTCCGTTCTCCTTTTCCAAGACGTTGAGTCGTTCCATTCCCGCCAGGCGCATCACCTTGGCAATGTGAGGCGGGGTATTGACTACCTTTAATGTTCCTCCCAGCTCGCTCATCAGACGAAACCGTCCCATCACCAAGCCGATGCCGGAGCTGTCCATAAAGGAAACTCGGCCGAAATCCAAAAGCAGCGTCTGCGGTTTACTCTGCTGCGCCTCGTCGTCGATCTGCTCGCGGATGGGGCGGGCGGAATGATGGTCAATTTCCCCTTCCAGATATGCGGTCATCACCTGATCCCGGTGCTCGATCTTAACCGACATGTTTTTTCACCTCTATTCAAGCAAAAATCCCTTATCGCTATGATAAGGGATTTTATTCCAATTGGCGCGCGCAATTTGTCGCTCCATCCTGCTTTTTTTAATTTTTCTCTTTTAATGCAAGCAGCTGTTTGCGTGCCGGCCCCGCCAGGTACAAGGACCCGCATACCAGCAGCACGCCGTCCTCTCCCACGTCCTTTATTGCAAGGGAGATCGCTTCCTCCAGGTCCTTTGCCGCCAGGGCCTGCACCCCATGGCGTTCCAATTCCCCTGCAAGCGCTTCTCCCGACAGGGCACGGGGATTGTCTACCGCCACACAGACCGCTTTCTCCAGAATCGGAGCCAGCACCGCCGCCGCTTCCTTGTACGCCTTGTCCCGGAGCATCCCCGTCACCGCGAAGATTTTCCGGCCCGGAAGGGTCTCCTTGAGGGTCCGAACCAAGGCCCGCATCCCGTCGGGGTTATGGGCTCCGTCCAGGAGAACGAACGGATTTCTGGAAATTATCTCCAATCTGGCAGGCCATTTGGTTCTCGCAATTCCCGCTTGAATATGCACGTCCTCAATGGCAAGCCCGGCGCTTCGCAGGGCCCAGGCGGCTTCCACGGCGGTGACAGCGTTAAAATGCTGATGAGCGCCCGCCAGAGGAATATGCAAGGGCAGACGGCCATAGATCACGTCGCTGCCCTCCACCGTCATACGGTTTACTTCCAGGGCTCCGGCGTTTCCCATGCGAAGGGTATTGCGCCGCAAAGCCGCCATGCGCATAATTTCCGCCAAGGCCTCTTCCTCCTGTTGAGGGTAACTGACCGTGATGCCGTCCGGCTTGATGATGCCGCATTTTTCAAAGGCAATCTGCCGATAGGTATTTCCTAAGATATCGGTATGGTCAAGGCCGATGGAGGTAATGACCGAGCACAGGGGCGTTTCAATCACATTAGTGGCATCAAACCGGCCGCCCAAGCCCGTTTCCAGCACCACCACGTCGCATCCCTGCTCGGAAAACCAGCGAAAGGCCAAAGCCGTGATCGCCTCAAACTCCGTCACCGGCTCCCCTTCCCTGGAAATTTCCTCCATTAAGGGCTTGAGCCGTTCTACCTGCCTTGCCAGCTCCTCATGGGAAATGGGAGTGGAATTGACCTGCATGCGTTCACAGAAATCCGTGATATACGGGGAAATGGTCAGGCCCGTTTTGTACCCCGCGCACTGCAAAATCTCCGACAGCATGGCGCAGACCGAGCCTTTCCCGTTGGTCCCCGCCACGTGGACAAAGCGAAGCTCTTTCTGAGGGTTTCCCATCCGTTTGAGCAGCGCTTCGACACGGGCCAGGCCCGGCTTCATCCCGAAGCGCAGCAGAGAGTGAATATAGGTAAGACTTTCCTCGTAGGTCATCCAGCCGGTTCCTCGATTCTTTTGGTAAAATAGGCGTCCAGCGCCTGGCATACATAGCCCACCGCATGCTCGAAGGCCGCGTTCTTCGGTTCAAACACCTCGTGGTGGCCCCGCTCAATCCAGCATAGCGTTTTCTCCGCTTTGGGCGTGTGCTCCATAATGTAAGAAGCGCTTTTGGGGTTGGCGCAGTCGTCGTCTTTGGACTGGACGACGGTAACGCGGCAGGTAAGCCCCTCCATCTCCTGGATGCACTCTTCCCTGAGCTTTTTGAGCTCCTTGATGTTCTTTCGGGTGGCGCATTTGGGCAGCATCACATAACCGCTCAGAGCATACCAGAATTCCTCCCGCAGACGCCCTAAGATATTCCGGAAGCTGAGCTCAAAGACCGGCGGGCACACCAGCACCATCCCGTCCACGTCCCGCCGCCGGGCCACCTGGATGGCGATGAGGGCGCCCATGGAATATCCCACCAGCATAGGATGTTTGCCTTCCTTTTTCTGTTCGTCGTAAGCGTCAAGAATGCTCTGCACCCATTCTTCATGGGTATGGCCCTTCATATCCTTCTTTTTGCGGGTGTGCCCCGCCAGGCGGGGGACCACCGCCTCATAGCCTTCCAGCCGCAGCCGGTCGGCCAATGGGTACAGGTTTTCCGGTACGCCGGTAAACCCATGAATCAGAATAATCGTTCCTCGGCTTTGCTTCTTCCCCGCCATTACTGGGGAATCCTTTCGATACTCTGCTCAAGCATGGCGATTTTCTCCTTGAGCTCCTTGGCCAGATCCCGCTGATTGTCCACAATGTGCTTGGGGGCCTTGGAGGTAAATGCTTCGTTTGCAAGCTTTGCTTCGATGCCGCTCAGGTTCTTCTGCGCGGCGGCCAGCTCCTTGTTCAGCCGGGCCCGCTCGGCGGCAAAGTCCACCAGTTCTCCCAGGGGGATGAACACCTTCGCGTCGGAGGTGACGATGGAAACCGCCCCTTCCCCGTCAAACCCGGTATTGACCGCCACTTCGGAAGCAAAGGCCAGCCGGGTGAAGAACACGCCGGCCGCTTCGAAGGTTTCGCCAAAGGGAGTCTCCACATACACCTTCGCCTTTTTGGACGGGGGCACGTTCATCTCCGCCCGGCGGTTGCGGATGGCGCGGATGGCGGTCATAATGCGCTCAAACTCCCGCTCCTCAGCGGCAAAGTTGAGGGCTTCGTGAAATTCCGGCCACTTGGCCACCATCAGACTCTCCCCTTCGTGGGGGATGGACTGCCAGATTTCCTCGGTAATAAAGGGCATAAAGGGATGGAGAAGGCGCAGGATGCCGTCCATGAGGAAGACGAGAACCCGCCGGGCGTTGTTCGCCTGGGCTTCGTCTGCCTGCAGGCGGATCTTGGCAAGCTCAATGTACCAATCGCAGAACATATCCCAGCTAAAATCGTAAAGCTTGCCCACCGCGATGCCCAGCTCAAACTTCTCTAAGTTCTCCGTGACTTCTTTTGCAAGCGCGTTAAACCGGCTGATGATCCATTTTTCCTCCAGCGTCAGTTCTTCCGGCAGGCCGGGCGCCACCTCTTTGCCTTCCAAATTCATCAGGATAAAGCGGGCCGCGTTCCACAACTTATTGGCAAAGTTGCGGGAGGACTCCACCTTCTCCTTCATATAGCGCATGTCGTTTCCGGGACTGTTGCCGGTGGCCAGGGTAAAGCGCAACGCGTCGGCGCCGTACTCCTCGATGACCTCCAGCGGGTCGATGCCGTTTCCAAGGCTTTTGCTCATTTTGCGGCCCTGGGCGTCCCGGATGATGCCGTGGATAAACACGGTGTCAAAGGGAGCCTCGTCGGTCAGCTCCACGGCGGAGAAGATCATCCTAGCCACCCAGAAAAAGATGATGTCGTAAGCGGTAACCAGGGTGTTGGTGGGGTAGAAATAGGTAAGCTCGGGCGTTTTCTCCGGCCAGCCCATGGTGGAGAAAGGCCAAAGGGCGGAGGAAAACCAGGTGTCCAGGGTGTCCGGGTCCTGCTCCACGTGCTTCGAGCCGCATTTCGGGCAGCAGTCCGGGTCCTCCCTGGCTACAATCACCTCGCCGCAGTCCGCGCAGTACCAGGCCGGGATCCGATGGCCCCACCACAGCTGACGGGAGATGCACCAATCCTTGATGTTTTCCATCCAATGGTAGTAGATCTTTTCAAACCGCTCAGGAACGAACTTGGTCTTCCCTTCCCGCACGGCCTGGATCGCCGGCTCAGCCAGCGGGCCCATCTTCACAAACCACTGCAGCGAAATCCTCGGTTCTACAATGGTGTGGCAGCGGTAGCATTCGCCCACGTTGTGCTTCATAGGCTCCACCTTGACTAAGAAACCGCCCTCTTCCAAATCGGCGACGATGCGCTTTCTCGCCTCATACCGGTCTAAGCCCTGGTATTTGCCGCCGTTTTCATTGATGACAGCGCTTTCGTCCATCACATTGATGACCGGCAGGCTGTGGCGCAGGCCCACCTCGAAGTCGTTGGGATCGTGGGCAGGGGTGATCTTCACGACACCCGTACCGAAATCCCGCTCCACGTATTCGTCCGCCACCACCGGAATTTCCCGGCCCACCAGCGGTAAAATCACCGTTTTGCCGATCAGGTGGCGGTACCGGTCGTCCTCCGGGTGCACCGCCACCGCCGTATCGCCCAGCAGCGTTTCCGGCCGGGTGGTAGCCAGCTCCAGATAACCAGAGCCGTCAGAAAGCGGATAGCGCAGATGCCAGAAGCTGCCGTCATGCTCGGAATATTCCACCTCCGCGTCGGAGATGGAGGTGAGGCAGTGGGGGCACCAGTTGATGATGCGCTCGCCCCGGTAAATGAGGCCCTTATCATAGAGGCGGCAGAAAAATTCCCGCACCGCCTTCGAACAGCCCTCGTCCAAGGTAAAGCGTTCCCGCTCCCAGTCACACGAGGAGCCCAGCTTTTTGAGCTGCTCGACAATCCGGCCGCCGAACTTTTCCCGCCAGGCCCAAGCCCGCGCAAGGAAACCGTCCCGGCCCAAATCGTCCTTCGTGAGCCCTTCCTTTTTCATGGCCTCCACGATCTTTGCCTCTGTGGCGATGGAGGCATGGTCGGTCCCCGGCATCCACAAAGCGGAATACCCCTGCATCCGGCGCCAACGGATCAGCGCGTCCTGCAGGGTATTGTCCAGCGCGTGGCCCATATGCAGCTGGCCGGTGATGTTGGGGGGCGGCATGACAATGGAATAGGGCTTCTTTTCGGGATCTACCACCGCGTGAAAATAATTCCCCTTCTGCCAAAAATCATAAATCCGATCCTCGACCTCGCGCGGGTCGTAGGTTTTCGCAAGCTGGCTCAATCTTTACTCCTCCTGACGGTATTACCGCAGATGTCATTGGCGCGTTCGGCGCACATTTAGAAATAATTATAGCATGGCGCCCACCTGAAATCAACCACAGGCCCCTTCTTCTCCCACAATCTTCCGTTTTGCGGTATATATTACGGGAAAAGGATCAAAAAGCCGTGATTTCTGTTCGCAATTATGCAAATTAGTTGAAATAGTTATAAATGTGTGCTATCTTAACAATATACCAAATTTCGCGCAGTTTTTTGCAGAAAAATTACCGGGAAAGGAAGGGATTGCAGAGAAAATTAGACATTTTTCGCATTTTTGTTTGGGATTTGAAAGTTGGATAAGGAATTGGGAACAGGAGGTTTTTGTTTGAAAAAAGTTGTTGCAACACTGCTTTCGTTTCTGTTGTTAGTAACGGTGGCGTCCATTTCTACGGTTGCGAGTGAACAATCTTTCGGAAGGGTTGACACGGAGGGAAGCAACCTGCATGTACGCTCCGGCCCCAGCACGGAGTATTCGATTTTGGGCAGAATGTCCGACGGTACATATTTTGAAATTGTCGGTGAAGAAAACGGCTGGTACCAAATCGTCACCCCCACGGTCAGCGGCTATGTTTCCGGCGACTATGTGCTCCCGGTCAGCCACAACAGCGTGGGTAAGGTGGACACTGAGGGCAGCCGCCTGAACGTGCGTACCGGCCCGAGCACGAGCTATGCGTCCATTACAAAGCTTTCGGACGGCACCTATTTTGAGATCCTTTCGGAAGAAAACGGCTGGTATCAGGTCCGGCTCAACGCAACTACTACCGGCTGGCTCTGTGCCACCTACGCGGTGACCTACGATATTCCGGAGCCTGAACCCCAGCCCCAGCCCACACCCGACCCGGTTCCTTCCAACGGCTACATCTGGCCGGCAGAAGGCCCCACGGTCATTACGCAGAATTTCAGCTCCGGCCACCCGGCCACCGACATCAGCTATAACGGCACGTCTTTGTCTCAGCTGGGCGGCGGCACCCGTGACGTATACGCAGCCAACGACGGCGTAGTGGAATACGTCTATACCGGCTGTACCCACCGCAAGCAGCCCTATATCTGCTGCAACGGCGGCACCGGCTACGGCGGCGGCGGGAATGTGGTGGTCATCCGTCATGCGGACGGCAATTACACCATGTACGCCCACCTGGATGTGGGACAAGTTTTCGTAGAAAAGGGCGATACCGTCTCCAGAGGCCAGGTCATCGCCAAGATGGGCAACACCGGCCAGTGTGCCGGCGCCACCGGCATCCACCTGCATTTCGAGGTCCGTGAGGGATACAATTCCTCCGCCTACTCGGTGGACGCCCGCAACTATGTCAGTCCGTAAGAAACTTGCGTTTCTCTGCTGAAAAACGCCTCCGGTAAAAAACCGGAGGCGTTTTTTATCGTATCCCCAGGGTGCCAATACCCCCTAGAGCAAACGGACGAGCGTATTCCATCTCCGCTTTTCGTGCACAGTTTCTCCCAGCTTCATCCTTCGCATGTGTCCCCGTGCAGTAAAAAGCCCGGCGTATGAATTTGTTTACCATACGCCGGGCTTTTTCTATTCTGCTTCTTTTCCTTTTCGGTTGTCCTTGAGATAGGCGACAAACTGGTCAAAAGGAATTGCCGGGCTATAAAGATATCCCTGATAGTTCAGACAGCCCAGTTCCCTAAGCTTATCGCGCTGCTCGGGTGTTTCCACGTATTCGGCCACAATCGAAAAGCCCAGGGACTCGGACAGGTACACAATCGAGGAAATGATGTCCCCGCATCGTTCGTTCTTCAGCAGGCCTTTGACAAGCGAACCGTCCAGCTTGACCACATCAAACTGTTTGTCCTGCAGATACAACAAGGAGGTATGCCCCATACCGAAATCATCCATCAGAATCTGCACACCCAATCCATGGATGGCTTCGATGCGCTCGCGCATCAGCCGCGAACTGGACAGGGCGGTTTGTTCGGTCACCTCCAACCCAAGATTTTGAGGCGTCACTGCATAGTGCTCCAAAAGGCCGCGCAGGACGTCTACAAAATCCGCCTGGTCCAACTGACTAGAGGTCACATTTACCGAAATCTGCACCGGCAGCGCACTTTCCCGCTCAAGCTTCTCCATGTCCTTGCAGGCTTGTTCCAGAAGATACCGGCCCAACTCCTGTGAATACCCTGCCTCCTGGGCTAGGGCAATCACCAGCGGCGGGTACAGATACCGTCCGCTCACTCCATGCCGGTAACGAAGCAATGCCTCTGCGCCGGTCACCGTCCCGTCCGTCCGCACCTGAGGCTGATAATAAAGCTCCACCATTCCTTTTTTCATAGCGTGGAGGATATCGCCGGCCAAGGTCCGCGCCATGGCCGAGAGCTTATCACTTCGCCCCAGCAGGACCGGACTTACCCCGGTTTCCTCGCACTGCATGACCACTTCGGTCAGCTTGTCTATGTGCCGGTTCATCCGCTTCTGCTCATGGCTTTGGGAAAACCGGATGAAGGGGATATAAATCAGGATGCCGAGGGCCAAATTAAACAGCTGCAAGAGGCTCCCGGCAAACGAGCCTGTGGCCGCGTAGCCGCTTAAAAAAATCGGCGTCGTCCATTCCACCGTATTGACCGGGCAGGGCACTAGCCCCAGCACCACCGCACCATAGCTGACCGCCGTTAAAAGAAGCGGCGTACACAAAAACGGAACAAAGTAAATGGGATTGAGCACCACCGGGATGCCGAAGAGGAGCAACTCGTTGATGTTGAATAAAGCCGGCGCCGCCGCCATCTTTGCCAGGCTGTGCACGTTTTTTCGTTTGCTGCACAGAAAAATCGCCGCAAGCAGACACAAAAGCGTCCCGCATCCGCCGAACAGCACAAAGGTATCCAAAAAGGTCTTGGTCATGATCTCGCTGGGTGCCTGCCCGGAGGCGATCAGCTGGGCGTTCACGTCCATCCCGGCACCGAACACGCCCTTGGCCGCGTCGTCGAGCACGTTGCTGCCGTGAATGCCGAAGAACCACAGCACGTGCATGAGCAGGATATAGAGAAGGCCGCTCGGCAGGTTTCGTCCCAAGTCGGAGAAGAGCCGGGCGGTCAAGTCAGAAAAGGCAGTTTGAAAATCCGGACGGCCTAAAAACAGAGAAACCGTCACATTAAGAAGAGCGAAGAAAAACAATACCGCGATGGCCGGCCAGATGGCGCCGGTCATCCGGTTGAAGGCCTCGTCCGCGCCGCTGGCGTAGCTTTTCGAGCGAAGCCGGGTGTGCTTGACCAGCCATAAAAATAAGGCGCTGGACAGCACCGCCACCAACAGGGCGTTAAACATTCTCCCGCTTTCAAAGATACGCACCGTGATTCCTTCCTGCACGTCCACCGAAAAAATCAGGTAGGCACACAGGTTGACCACGGGGAGAATGCCGCAGTAGCGCCGATCGGACAGCTGAGCAAAGCTATAGCTGATGGTGAGCAGCAAAACCAGGGAAATGACGCCCATGGTAGCGTTCTTGACCAGCGTCAGCACATCCTCGGCCGCCCCATTGAACAAGCCGGACAGAAACGTTTGGTACGCAGGGACCGGGATGCTCAAAAGAAGCAGGGCAAAGGAACCCGCCATGATGGCGGGAATGGCCAAAACCATCCCGCGGCGCACCGCCATAATCAGGAGGTTCTCCTCCATCCGGCTGACAAGCCGTTCCCCAGACATCCGTACCTTCTTCACCCGTTTCCCCTCCTACCCCTGCCACGTAGCTTTCATTCTACCATATATCCCGCAAAAACAATAGCCTTTTACACAAGTTGGGGGAGAATTATCCTCCCACCAGCCGCATCACCCATTCGGTGAGCAGCACCGCCCCGCAGGCGGACAGGGCCACTGTGAGAAGGCTTCGCTCAAAAAAGGCCAGCACCAGCGCCACCGCAAATCCCACGATGGCCGAAGGAAGGGTGCTCGTGGAAAACAGGATGGCCGGAAAGGTCATGGCGCCCAGCACCGCATAGGGCACATAAAAGAGGAAGGACCGCAGAAAGCGGCTATTGATTTTGGTCTTGAAGATGGCCAGCGGCAGCATTCGGATGAGGTAAGTGACCCCCGCCATTACCGCGATGTACAAAAGAAGCTGTGTCGTTTCCATCAGGCGTTCTCCTCCTCACGGATGGGAAAGAGCAGCGCCCCGAGCGCCGACGCCGCCACCGCGCAGATGATGATGACAAAGCCGCTGGACACCTCGCTTAGTCCCGGCACCCAGAAAAACAGACAGCTGAGCACCACCGCCATGAGGATCACCAGCGCAATGGGCCTGGAGTGTTTGGCAGGAGGCAGGATGATGGCCAGGAACATGCCGTAAATGGCGATACCCAGGGCCGACTGGACAAATCCCGGCAGTAAACCGCTTGCCACCGCGCCGATCAAGGTACCCGCCGCCCAGCCTAAGTAGGGGGTAACGGCAAGGCCGAAGAAATACCGCTTGCCCACCTCCCCCTTCTGCCCGCTTGCCACGGCGAAGATTTCGTCGGTGTTGCAAAAAGCAATCAGGAGCCGGTCAAGAAAGGTAACGCTTTTGTGAAGCTTCTGGGACAGGGACAAGGACATGAGGGAATAGCGCATGTTGATGACCATCTGGGTCAACGCCATTTCCAATAAAGGCGCGCCGGTGGCCATCAGCGTCAATCCCGCGAACTGGCCGGCGGAGGTCAGATTGGTCATGGAGATGACCACGGCCGCCCAGATGGGAAGGCCGTCGGTCACCGCCTTCATCCCAAAGGTAAAGGAAACCGAAAGGTACCCAAGGCCGATGGGAATACCGTCCTGCAGGCCTTTGGAAAAGCTGTTGATGAGTTTTGTCGGCTGCATGTTGTGAACCTTACTCCTTTTTCTTCGTCCTTACCGGGTCATGGTATCCTGGTACATGCGGTAAAGATGGTAGTAAACGCCTTGCTTCTCCATGAGCTCTTTGTGGCTGCCCTGTTCCTCGATGCCCTTTTCAGTGAGCACCCAGATAACGGTGGCATTACGGATGGTGGTCAGCCGGTGGGCGATGGTAAGGGTGGTGCGGCCGTGAGCCAGTTTTTCGAGAGACTCCTGGACCACCCGCTCGCTCTCGTTGTCGAGAGCGGAGGTGGCCTCGTCGAGAATCAGGATGGGCGGGTCCTTCAAAAACACCCGGGCGATGCTGATGCGCTGCTTCTGCCCGCCGGAAAGCTTGATGCCCCGCTCCCCTACATAGGTGTCGTACCCGTCGGACAACTGGGTGATGAACGCGTGGGCTCCCGCCTTCTTTGCCGCAGCGATGACCTCTTCTCTCGAAGCACCCGGGCGGCCGTACTCGATGTTCTCAAAAATGGTGCCGGAGAAGAGGTACACCTCCTGCTGCACCACGCCGATTTGGGATCGCAGGGAATGCAGGGTAAAGTCCTTGATGTTTTTGCCGTCTAAAAGCACCTCTCCGGCCGTCACGTCGTAAAACCGGGGAATCAGGTTGCACAGGGTGGTCTTTCCGCTGCCGGAGGGACCCACTACCGCCACGCTGTCTCCAGGCTTTACATGAAGGTTGATGTCGGAAAGAACCTCGGTATGATCGTCGGAATACTGGAAGCTCACGTGGCGAAACTGGATGTCGCCGTTTACCTTTTCAAGGGGCAGCGCATCGGGAACATTTTTTATATCAATGGGCGCATCCATAATCTCCCCAAACCGTTCAATGCCGGTCATTCCCCGCTGGAACTGCTCGGTGAATTCCACAATCCGGCGGATGGAGGTAAGCAGAGTGGTCACGTAAAGCAGGTAAGCCATCAGGTCGGCGGGGGTAATCTGGCGGTTGATCATAAAGAGGGCGCCCGCCACCACTACAACGATGTACATGATACCGTCGAAAACCCGGGTAGTGGTCTGAAACCCGGCCATGTACCGGTACATCTTTCGTTTGATGTCCAGAAACTTATGGTTGCCTTCCTTGAACTTTTCCTCCTCCAGCGCTTCGTTGGCAAAGGACTTGACCACCCGCACCCCCAAAAGGCTGTCTTCCACCTGGGCGTTTAATTCCCCGATCTGGTCCCGGGACGCCTTAAAGGCCCGGCGCATCTTCTTATTGAAGTACATGGAGCAGACGAGCATAACGGGCAGGATGGAGAAGATAATCAAGGTCAGCCAAATGTTCATGGTGCCAAGGATGGCAAAGGACGCGATGATCTTGATGGCGGCGATGAAGTATTCCTCCGGGCAGTGGTGGGCGAACTCGGTCACATCGAACAGGTCGCTGGTGACCCGGGCCATGATCTGGCCCACCTTGGTGTTGCTGTAGTAGGAATAGGAGAGCTTTTGCAGGTGACCAAACAGGTCTCTTCGCATATCGGTCTCGATGCGCGCACCCATCACATGTCCGATGTTCGCCATGTAATAGTTGGCCACCGCATCAATGACCCGCAGCACCAGGTAAAGAGCGCCCAGGGACAGAATCATCTGCACCGTCAGGCTCTCGAGATCGGTCATGCCGGTATTGGTAATGTACCGCACGATCAAGGGCAGCACCAGTTCGCACAACGTGGTCAAAGACGCGCAAAACAGATCGAGGGCCAGGGTCGCCCGGTACTTTTTGAAATACGGCGCAAACCGTTTCATCAAATCAAGCGTTTTCATCCGTTTGTTCCTCCTCCCGGCGAAGGGCCTGATAGCCCTTTCCCCACAGGCCCAGCGCCTCAATCACCGGGCGCAGGCTTTCCCCTACTTTGGTCAGGGTATATTCCACCTTGGGCGGCACCTGGGCGTAAACCGTGCGGATAAGAAGCCCGTCCTCCTCCATGGAGCGCAGGTTCTGAGTGAGCACCTTCTGGCTGATGGCACCCACCGATTTTTTCAGCTCCCCGAACCGTTTGGTACCATCCATCAAATCCCGCAGGATCAAGATCTTCCATTTATCCCCGATCAGTTGCAGGGTGGTTTCCACCGGACAGGCCGGTAAGGATTGCAGCATGGTTCCTTCCTCCTTTGGTTTCCAAAAGGCACCTATGGTACGCAATAGTGCCTTCTTGCAAATGCATACTACGTGTATTATCATAGTCAATATCAAAAGGTTTTGCAACCCGCATATAACAAAAGGAGGTTTTGGTGATGGAAGAAATTCTAAAGTTTTTGGGAAACAACGCCACCTTTTTCCTGGCCACCGAGGAAGGGGACCAACCCCGGGTGCGCCCCTTCGGCTTTGCCATGGAGTTTGAGGGCAAGCTATACCTGTGCACCGGCAACCAGAAGCTGGTATACGCCCAGCTCCAGAGAAATCCGAAGGTGGAAGCCTGCGCCATGGCGGCAAGCGGCGAATGGCTGCGCCTGAGCGGCAGAGCCGTGTTTGATGACAATTCAGAGGCCAAAAGAAAGGCATTCGAGCTGCTGCCCAGCCTGAAAGACATTTACGGCAGCCCCGACGGACCCACGTTCGAGGTGTTCTACCTGACCGATGTAGCCGCTACCGTTTACTCCTTTACCGCTCCCCCGAAGGAACTGCTGCTGTAAACGGTTTCGCATGGGCCGAAGCCCTCTGGAATTTTAAGGATGCGCTTATGGCTTTTTGCCGTTTCAAAGCATTTTTCCGCTAAGAGCCGCTTGTCAGCGCATAAAAAAGCCCCGGGCAAATGGCAGAGGAGCATAAAGAAGTATTGTAAAAATACTGACCTATGCCAAGTGAACGGGAAATAAGAAAACTCTATGTGAATG
>CAMLYM010000054.1 GCA_946491705.1 uncultured Clostridia bacterium | reverse complement strand
ACTGGAAAGCAAGACGGGCGGATCTTCGCCCTGTGCTTTCTTTGGCTGTGCGGGACGCTTCTCTGCTTTCTTTATTTTATTGCCGGCGCACAGCGGCGGAATGGAGTTTCTGTTATGGATCGTTTTGTTTACGCGGACAACGCCGCCACCACCCGGGTATCCGATGCAGTGGTGCAGGCGATGCTGCCCTATTTTACCGAGCATTACGGCAATCCGTCGAGCCTTTACCACATGGGCCAAGAGGCTCACGCGGCGGTGGATGAAGCCAGGAAAAAGGTCGCCAAGGCCCTGGGCGCGGCGGAAAACGAGATTTTCTTTACCTCGGGCGGATCGGAAGCGGACAACTGGGCCATCAAGGGCGTGGCCCGCAAGCTGGGCGCTCAGGGAAAGAAACATATCATCACCACAAAATTTGAGCACCACGCGGTGCTCCATACGGTGCAGGCTCTGGAAAAGGAAGGGTTCGAGGTTACGTATCTGGACGTGTACCACAACGGTGTGGTTCATCCCGAAGACGTAGCGGCCGCCATCCGGCCGGACACGTGTCTGGTCACCATCCTGTACGCCAACAACGAGATCGGCACCATCCAGCCCATCCCTCAAATCGGCCGCATCTGCAAGGACAACGGCGTCCTGTTTCACACCGACGCGGTGCAGGCGGTGGGCCAGGTGGAGATCGACGTGAAGGACCAATGCATCGACCTTTTGTCCCTGTCGGGGCATAAACTGCACGGGCCCAAGGGCATCGGCGCTTTGTACTGCCGCCGTGGCCTGCGCCTGCCGAACCTCATCGAGGGAGGCGCCCAGGAATCCGGGCGCCGGGCGGGCACGGAGAACGTGCCGTCCATCGTGGGGCTGGGAGTCGCCATTGAGGAAGCTTGCCGGGACATCCCGGGCCGGACCAAAGAAATCGCTAAGCTTCGCGACGCGCTCATTGAAGAGGTGCTCAAAATCCCCCGCTCCCGCTTAAATGGGGACCGGGAGCAGCGCCTGTGCGGCAACGCGAACTTCTGCTTCGAGGGCATCGAGGGGGAATCCCTCCTTCTGCTTCTGGATTTTAACGGGGTAGCCGGTTCCTCCGGCTCGGCCTGTACCTCCGGGTCTTTGGACCCCAGCCATGTGCTGCTGGCCATCGGCCTGCCTCACGAGATTGCCCACGGTTCCCTGCGCCTGAGCCTGGGGGATTATAACACCATGGAAGACGTGAGACACATCGCGGAAGTTCTGCCGCCCATCGTGCAGCGGCTGCGGGACATGTCTCCTTTGTGGGACGAAATCATCAAAAACGAGAAGAAACCGAACTGAGAGGAGTTTCGAGTATGGCATACAGTGAAAAGGTAATGGATCATTTCGCCCATCCGCGCAATGTGGGCGAGCTTGCCGACGCAAACGGCGTGGGCGAGGTGGGAAACTCCCGCTGCGGGGACATTATGAAGATGTTCATCAAGGTTAAGGACAACGTCATCGAGGACGTGAGCTTCAAGACCTTCGGCTGCGGCGCGGCGGTGGCCACCAGCTCCATGGCCACCGAGATGATCAAGGGAAAGACCATCGACGAGGCCCTCAAGCTGACCAACAAAGCGGTCATGGAGGCGCTCGACGGGCTGCCGCCGGTAAAGGTGCACTGTTCGGTGCTGGCTGAGCAGGCCATCAAGGCCGCCATTTCCGACTATTACACCCGCATCGGCATCGACCCGCTGCCCATCGTCGGGGAAATCGGGGACTGCGAAGCTTGCCACATACATTGATCCAAAGAAAAACGCCCCGGTACTCAAACCAAAGTACCGGGGCGTTTGTTCTGCGTTTTTTTCAGCGGTCGGCCGGTTCTATGCGGGAGGCTTCCAGCACCTTTCCTTCAATCAGGCGGTAAACCCGCTCCACATCTTCGATGTCTTCAAAGGCTCTGCCCTGCAAGAGGTTCGTGCTCCCGCGATAGGATGCGGTCCTATCATAATAGAAATTCCTGGGGGAAAAGTAGATGGTTCCCCGATCGTCCTTGGTCTGCTCTTTTTCCAGGGTTTCGATGTTCTGGTACAAAAGAAACTGGGTGTTTTTCCGGTACAGGAACAAAAGCCGCTGGTCGGTCACCACATAATGGGTGGAACTGAGACTTCTCGCCCGGGATACAAACCGCCCGAAAAGCAGGTAAAGCCCCACCAGGATAAACGGAATTCCAAACAGCGCCATAATGAGAGGGCCGCCGCCTGCAATCACAGTATACTCCCAAAAGCCCGCAAACCCGCACCAAAACAAGCTGAACGGAATCAAAACCGCATCGCTCTTTTGCAATCGAATGCCCTTTCTGGGCGAGCCTTCCCAAAGGACATATTCTCCCGGCTGCAAGGCGTTTCGCACCGCCTGGTTGTAGGAATCCTCCATGCTTCTCCATCCTTTCCCGCCTGTCCTCGGCCTTGGGCAGACGAGGAAACGCGGAGCTTTTTTCATAAGGATACTACAGCCGGGCAAAAACCGCAAGAAAAATACGTCGGGCGGCCAAAAAACGCATTTTTTAGAAATCGTGCCTGGAGCCGCCGCTTGCGCCGATTTTTTCATAAACCTGGACGATGGCTTCGACGCACTGAAAGTCCTCCAAGGTCTCATCGTCCAGGATGGCGCGGATTTCGTGCAGCGCCAGCATACATTCCAGATGGGCCAGGTCCCGGATGGAATCGTCCAGGTTCTCAAAGCGCACGGACACGTCGTACCGGGCCAGCAGGTGGAGCAAAATTTCCCTTTCGAAATCCATTGTCATTCCCTTTCAAAAAGCTTTTCCACGGGGACGTGAAGCTGGTCGGCAATGGCGAAAAGCAGGTCAAGGGAGACCCCTGTGCGCGCGGATTCAATGCGGCTCATATGGGTGCGGTCGATGTTCAGCTGTTCGGCCAGCTCCATCTGGGTCAGCCCCTGCATCCGGCGGTAATAGGCAATATTCAGCCCCAACCGCCGATACTTTTCCCACTGGTATGGTTCCATCCGTCCCACCTCTCCTAGATTTTACTAGAATTGGACTGGCAATGAAACGGACTGGGATACCACAAATGAGGCCTCACAGGCTTCAAACGTCGTTCGTTTGGGAGTAGGCTGGAGTTTTCGCCCTAGGTTCGGCCGGAGCATCCGCCTGCCGCAAGGGAAAACCGGCTGGGCCCGCTGGCGGGCAGCTTTAGCCCGGCCTGCCGTGGGGCATGCACTTCCCGCCTTTTGTGGCCTGTCCCAGCCTTTTCCTTCTCAAAACCACAACCGGTTGGGGTGTCTTTTACCTGTTAGGGAATTGACAAACGGGTCGAATTGGGCGATAATAAGCTATTATATGTGTATTGAAATTTCTGTTTGATTCGGAAAGGAGCAGTCTAACATGGGCGATACCTTAGCACAAAAGATCATCAAAGCGCACCTGCTCAGCGGCGACACCGCCGTAGGCAGCGAAATCGGCCTGAAAATCGACCAGACGCTGACCCAGGACGCCACGGGCACCATGGCCTATCTGGAATTCGAGGCCATGGGCGTGCCGCGGGTGAAGACCGAACGCAGCGTCGCGTATATCGACCACAACACCCTCCAGTCCGGCTTTGAAAACGCCGACGACCACCGCTTTATCCAGTCGGTTGCCAAAAAGCACGGGATTTACTTCTCCCGTCCCGGCAACGGCATCTGCCACCAGGTGCACTTGGAGCGGTTTGGCAAGCCCGGCAAGACCCTCATCGGGTCGGACAGCCACACTCCCACCGGCGGCGGCATCGGGATGCTGGCCTTCGGCGCGGGAGGCCTGGACGTGGCGGTGGCCATGGGCGGCGGCCCGTACTACATCTCCATGCCCAAAATGGTGCGTATCACCCTTTCGGGCAAGCTGCGTCCCTGGGTTTCGGCCAAGGACGTGATTCTGGAAGTGCTGCGGATGCTGTCGGTCAAGGGCGGCGTGGGCAAAATCATCGAATACGCCGGAGAGGGCGTCAAGTCCCTGACGGTGCCCGAACGCGCCACCATCACCAACATGGGCGCGGAGCTGGGCGCCACCACCTCCATCTTCCCGTCCGATGAGGTGACCCGGGAATTCCTCAAGGCCCAGGGCCGCGAGGAGGACTGGGCGGCTCTTTCTTCCGACGAGGACGCTACCTACGACGAGGAATACGCCATTGATTTGAGTTCTCTTCGCCCGGCGGCCGCCATGCCCCACAGCCCGGACAACGTCAAGGCCGTGGAGGACATCGGAAAAATCAAAATCGACCAGGTATGTATCGGTTCGTGCACCAATTCTTCTTACTTAGACTTAATGCGGGTAGCGCGCATTTTAAAGGGCAAGACGGTCCATCCGGACGTAAGCCTGTCCATCGCTCCCGGCTCCAAGCAGGTGTATAACATGCTGGCGAAAAACGGGGCATTGGCGGACATCATCGCAGCGGGCGCACGGGTGCTCGAATGCGCCTGCGGCCCCTGCATCGGCATGGGCCAGTCCCCCAATTCCGGCGGCGTCTCCCTGCGCACCTTCAACCGCAACTTTGAAGGCCGTTCCGGCACGGCGGACGGCAAGATTTATCTGGTAAGCCCGGAAACGGCGGCGGTTTCCGCCATCGCCGGCGTGCTCACCGACCCGCGCACCTTAGGAGAGATGGTCTCCATAGACCTGCCCGAGGAATTCCTGATCAACGACAACATGGTGCTCGCTCCCGCCCCGGTGGAGGAAATGGACAAGGTGGAAATCCTGCGCGGGCCCAACATCAAGCCCTTCCCCCAGTCCGAACCGCTTGCCGACACCATTGCGGCCAAGGCACTTCTCAAGGTGGGGGACAACATCACCACCGACCACATCATGCCCGCGGGCTCGAAAATTCTCCCCTACCGTTCCAACATCCCCTATCTGTCCCAGTTCTGCTTCGGCGTGTGCGACAAGGAGTTCCCCGCCCGCTGTAAGGAAGAGGGCAAGGGCATCGTAGTGGGCGGTTCCAACTACGGCCAGGGCTCTTCGAGAGAGCATGCGGCGCTGGTGCCGCTGTACTTAGGGGTCAAGGCGGTCATCGCCAAGTCCTTCGCCCGCATCCATGCGGCAAACCTGATCAATGCCGGCATCGTGCCGCTGACCTTTGAAAAGGACGCGGATTACGACGGGATTGATCAGATGGATGAGCTGCGCCTGCCGGAGATCCGCAAGGCCATCGCCGAAGGCGGCGAGATTGTGGTGGAGAATCTGACCAAGGGGACCAAGTTCCCGGTGCGCTGCGAGCTGTCCAAGCGCCAGCGGGAGATGCTGCTGGCCGGCGGCCTTCTCAATTACACGAAGCTTCAGGCGGAATAAGCTTTTCTATTTTGAGCCAGGAGGAAACACGAATGGAAGACAAAATCACGGCAGCCCTAACAAAATTTGAACAGGTCATGCGCGCCCAGCTCGAACGGGTCGAACGGATGAAGGCGGACAAGGAGTTCACCGATTTTGAGCACCTTGACAAGCTGATCATCGGCGTGTGCGGCGGGGACGGGATCGGCCCGATCATCACCAATGAAGCCGCCCGGGTGCTCGAGTACCTCCTCAAGGATGAGGTTGAGGCGGGCAAGGTGGAGTTTCGCACCATCGACGGGCTGACCATTGAGCATCGTGCCGAAGTGGGCAAGGCGATTCCCGACGACGTGCTCGCCGAGCTGAAAAAGTGCCACGTCATTCTGAAGGGCCCGACCACCACGCCCCGTGCCGGTGATCCGTGGCCCAACATCGAGTCGGCAAACGTGGCCATGCGTAAGGAGCTCGACCTGTTCGCCAACGTCCGTCCGGTAAAGGTTCCGGAAAAGGGGATTGACTGGACCTTCTTCCGGGAGAACACAGAAGGCGCCTATACCTTGGGTTCCTGCGGCGTCAACGTGACCGACGACCTGGCGGTGGACTTTACCGTTACCACCACCCAGGGCACTGAGCGTATCGCCCGCCTTGCTTACGACTATGCCCGCAAGAATAAGAAGGAGCGGGTTTCCATCATCACCAAGGCAAACGTGGTCAAGACCACCGACGGCAAGTTTCTGCGCCTTTGCCAGGAGATTGGCAAGGAATACCCGGAGATCATCACCGACGACTGGTACATTGACATCACCACCGCGAAGCTGATCGACGAGAAGCGCCGCACTGACTTCAAGGTGTTTATCCTGCCGAACCTCTACGGCGACATCATCACCGACGAGGCTGCGGAGTTCCAGGGCGGCGTAGGTACCGCCGGCAGCGCGAACCTGGGCAAGCATTACGCCATGTTCGAAGCCATCCACGGCTCCGCTCCCCGCATGATGAACGAAGGCCGCGGCCAGTACGCCGACCCCTGTTCCATGCTGCGCGCGGCGGTGATGCTCCTTTCCCACATCGGCCGCCAGGAAAAGGCGGACCTGCTGGAAAAAGCGCTGGACAAGTGCATGTACGAAGAGAAGAAGTACGTCATCACCGGGCGGGACACGGGCGCGACCTGCAGCCAGTTCGGCGAATACGTGATGCAGACCATCGAGGCCATGCAGAACTAATTCCAGGCGGACAAAAAGGGCACGGCCCGGGCCGTGCCCTTTTCTTGCAACCCCACGGCTATCAGAACAAAGGATGAGAAACGATGAGCAACAAACGGGAAAACATCTCCATGTCGGTAATCCGGCGCCTTCCCCGGTACTACCGGTTTCTAGGGGACCTGCTCAAGCACGGGGTCACCCGCATTTCGTCACGGGAGCTTTCCCAGCGCATGGGGCTGACCGCGTCGCAGATCCGGCAGGATCTCAACTGCTTCGGTGGGTTCGGGCAGCAGGGATACGGGTATATCGTGGACCAGCTGTACCGGGAAATCGGGAAAATCCTGGGGACAGACAAGCGCCGCCGGGCGATCCTGATCGGCGCTGGCAATTTGGGGCGCGCCATCGCCAACCACATGGCGTTTGAAACCCGCGGGTTCGACCTGATCGGCATTTTCGATCAAAATCCCAACCTCATCGGCCAGGTCATCAAGGGAATCCCGGTGCAGGACAGCCGGGGCTTGGAGGAATTTTGCAGCCGCAACCATCCGGCGGTGGCGGTGCTGTGTATCCCGAGAGAGTCCACCCATGAGATGGCAACCCGCCTGACCAAGCTCGGCATCAAGGGGTTCTGGAATTTCAGCCACTATGACCTGTCGGTCCATTTCCCTGATGCGGTCATCGAAAACGTTCATTTGGGGGACAGCCTCTTGACTTTAAGCTACCGGGTTTCTGAGCTGGAGAGAAAAGAATAGGCTCTTTTTTCCCAGTACGCCGGATGCAAAAACGCGGGACCATGATGGTCCCGCGTTTTTGCATTTTTTATTTCTCTCCCGCTTCACAGAGCTCTCGAAGCTTTTGCTTGAGCGCATCCTTTGCCACTCTGGTTTTAATAAAAAGAGGAAGAACGCAAATTCCACTTATGACAGCCGCAGGAACGCAGATCCAGACCCCATTCGTGACCATATCGAAAACCAGCTTTTTTGAATCCTCTAATATAGGTAGAAGAAAAAGAGGCAGAAAAGAAGACAATAGCAACAAAAATGGGATAGCTGCGATCACAATGGAAAGGATAATCGCCACTGTCATTTTCGTGTATGTATAGGAGATAGTATCCCCTACAATCTCACCCTTTAACACCGTTACCCAGGAATTGCGGATACAAGGAATGCGGTAGAAATAAAACGAATGCTTTTCCAACAGTTTTCCCCGAAAGTCCCTGTCCTGATGAAAAGAACAGGAGGTATCTATCTGTTCCAAAAATCGTTCCTGGAATTTTTCTTGCGTAACCTCTAATAGCATAGACTCTTTTCTCACGAAAATGCCCTTCTTTCCTGTTCCATCAATTCATAACTTTATTTTAACATAAAAGTTTCCACCGCAAAAGATAGAAAGGAGGCCGCCGAAACAGTCGGCTGCCTCCTGTTCAAATAAAACCGCAGACAAGCGGATATCTCCAGAATTTTACGCGGAAACCATTTTCCCATTTAGAATCGGCAAGGCAAAATATGTCCGGCTCGCCGCACAAAGGCCATGCTTTTGCATCACCTTCCACAGCTTTTCCGCCTTCTCCTGCTCCATCTCGCACAAGGGCAGACGGCAGGACCCCACCGGCACGCCCATAAACCGCAGGGCCTGCTTGACCGGAATAGGATTGACGTCGGAAAACAAAGCTCCGATCAAATCCAGATACTGCAGCTGCAGCGACGTGCTGTGCTGGACGTTGCCGTCCCGGTAGCTCTGGCAGATGTCGTGGACTACATGAGGCAGCAGGTTGGCCAGCACCGAAATCACACCCTTGGCGCCCAGTGAAAGGGACGGGGTGATCTGGTCGTCGTTGCCACAGTAGATGTCCAGCCGGTTGCCGCAGCGGGCGGCGATCTGAGCCATCTGGGAGACGCTGCCGCTGGCTTCTTTGATACCGACGATATTTTCCACCTCGCAAAGCCGCACACAGGTATCCGGCTGGATGTTCACGCCGGTGCGGGAAGGGACGTTATAAAGGATAACCGGCAGGTCGGCTGCCTGGGCGCAGGCTTTGAAATGCTGATAGAGCCCCTCCTGGGAGGTCTTATTGTAGTAGGGGGTTACGTGTAACAGAGCATCCGCGCCCGCTTTCTGAGCGAGCTTGGAAAGGCTGACCGCGTGCTGGGTGCAGTTGCCTCCCACGCCGGCGATCACCGGCACCCGGCCGTTTACCACCGAGGCGGTAAAACGGATGACTTCCAGATGCTCTTCATCGGTCATGGTGGAAGCTTCCCCGGTGGTCCCGGCTACGACGATGGCATCGGCATGGTTTGCAAGCTGGTGCTCCAGCAACGCGTTAAGTATGTGGTAATCAATGGCGCCGTCATCCTTCATGGGAGTGACGATGGCGGTGGCGCAACCTCGAAACACGGTTTTTTTCATGATAAACCCTCTCGTTTTTGGAAAATTTCCTTTTGGTGCAGGTGGCGTGCCTGCTGGTATCAATATAGTCCTGTGAGAGGAAAAACTCAAGAAAAGATCCCATAAAGAAACCGGCTTGGATGTTAAGGCCGTGTTCACACGGGAAGGTCCAGAATCAGATAAAGCGCGCCGCCCAAGGCACCCGCTCCCAGCATGACGAAAATTGGGTTTGGCTTCCACTTGCGCAGTACGAAAAAACCGGCCGCAAAAAGGACGATCGCGACCCAATCGGTAGAAGCCGGACCGATTTCTGCACCTGTTCCCCAGAAGGACAGAGTCAAGATAGACATGCCCGCCGCCGCGATCAGCGCCACCACTGCCGGGCGCAGCCCTGCAAGCACTCCCTTGATCAGCGACAGAGACCGGTATTTGTAATAAAGCTTTGCCAGGATGAGCACGATGATACAGGAGGGCGCGATACAGCCCAGCGTAGCCACGATGGCGCCGCCGACTCCGCCCACCCGGATACCCACAAAAGTGGCGGCGTTGATGGCGATGGGGCCGGGCGTCATTTGGGACAAGGTTACTACATCGGCAAACTCTCCCAGGCTCAGCCAGCCGTTTCTCCCCACCACCTGCTCCTGGATCAGCGGCATGGCGGCGTACCCTCCCCCGATGCTGAAAAGGCCGATCTGAAAAAAACTCCAAAAAAGTGCAAGATAGGCCATCATTCCTTCTCCCTTCCCTTACGCTCCCCGTAAAGAGCGCGGCCCGCTCCCAGCAGGCCGCAGATGAGCAGAATCAGGATTACATTCCATTCAAGCAGATAGGCGGCGGCAAATGACCCGATCATCAAAAGAATGGGAATGAGCTTCTTTTCCTTGCCCACCTGGATCGCCATACCCACTACCACATCAAAAATGACCGCCGCCACTCCCGCCTGCATTCCCTTGAGTACCGCGGCTACTACCCGGTTGGCGCGAAAGGCGGAGTAAATATAGGAAAGGACCGACAGAATCAGCAAAGGCGGCAGGACGGTTCCCAAAATCGTCACCAGCGCCCCGGGGATTCCAGCCAGGCGGTACCCGATGAGGATGGAGGCGTTGACCGCAATGGCCCCTGGTGAGGACTGGGCGATAGCGGTCAGGTCCAGCATCTCCTCTTCCCCGATCCATTGGTACTGCTCAACGAATTTCTTTCGCATCAGCGGGATAATGACATAACCGCCTCCAAACGTGAAGGCGCTTAAGGAAAAAGTAGAAGAAAATAACTTCCAATAAAAAGAAATCTTGTGTTTCATGAAGCGCTCCTTTTTAGAAAGCCGATTCGCCGGACCGGTGCGTTTGATTCATCTTCAAACCGTTTCCGGTCCTCTGCCGCGAAAGGTTTCTTATGTACCGGTTTTTTCTTTTCGCCAGGCGGCATTTGAAGGCTGGCAGGCTATTGATTCATTATAATCCATTTTTGAAAAAAGCAACCGCATCTTCCTGTAAAAAAACAGCGGACGGCTGCTGCCGTCCGCTGCCGTGTGTCAGCACGGTTTTACAAAATCCTGCACTTGGTCTTCCATCTGGGTCAGAGGAATTGGGAATTCCACGACGCCAGCGGAGTGTGCAAACAGCGTCATTTCCGGAATGAGAATCACCAGAGAATCACAGGTCAGATAATAGGGTTGATTTCTTGCAATGCTCGTAAATTCTTCGATTTGCTCGTCTACAAGGCCTCTCTCCTCAATCTGCCGGCTGATTTCTCCATTGATGGTTTCCAGGGCTCCGCTGTCGGGCTTGAGCAGATCCATCAATTCCAGTTTCTGTCCGGTGGTGCTCAAAAAGGTAAACCCTTCTTTTGTGGTCCGCCCATTTGCGCCTCCGGTGTACAGATATTCGTGAATGACCAGGCTTACAATGCCGCCACCGTTTCGAGCCGTTTCAAAGCCGATTTCCCCATCGACAGGGTCGCCCTTTTCCATGGCCGCTTTGACTTCAACCTTGGCACGTTTGGCCTGTTCGGCCAGCATCACATTCAGACGTTCCTGGGCTTTTTCATCGCTCATACAGGTCAGTCTTGGATAGGATACTGAAAACCGTGCCCGTTCGCCTGTGATTTCTTCCTGGACCGATTGAATCCGCACGTTGGACTGCGCTGCGAGAACCGGAGTTCCCACCGCCATCATAAAAACCGCTGCACACAATACTGAGATTGCTTTTTTCATAAAATCTCCGCCCTTTGCGCTCGGGCTTTTTTCAAGCTGCTATTGACGCGGCGGTTTTTCCGCCGCATCAATAGCATGTCCTCCATGCGTGCCTTAAACCGTGTCAATGGATGGATATGAAGATGAAAAAATCAGGCAGCGCATTTTTCTCATTTATTTCTTAAAAAATTTTGAATGAAATCCGCTTTTTTGATTGCTCCGCCGCAAGCGGAAATCCCGCTCGTTTTGCGGTTTTTGACGTATGGTTGCCGGCAGGAGACAAGCGCAGAAGAAAGCGGCCGTTCGCTCGTTCCGGGCTACGAAAGCCTCATGTCAGCCGTCTGCACGATCTGTCCGTCGTCGCGCACGAACGCCGCCTGGATTCCCAGACGTTCGGCTAGCTCCATCCCTTGTTCTTCCCCCAGGCAGAACAGCACCGTGGACAGTGCGTCCCCATCCACCGACCGGTCGGTGACCACCGTCACGCTGGCGAGTCCGTTCTCAATGGGATAGCCGGTCTTAGGGTCAAGCAGATGATGGTAGCGCTTGCCGTCTATGGTGAATCCCCGCTGGTTGATCCCGGAAGTAACCAGGGATTTGTCTTTTACCGACACGGCGCCCAGCTGGCTTTCGTCAAACGGAGACTGAAGCCCTACCCGAAACTCCGTCCCATCTGGTTTGCCGCCCAACACATAGATATTGCCGCCCAGGTCGAGAATCGCGCTTTGGACTCCCTGTCCGCGCAGCAGGTCCGCCATCCGGTCGGCGATATACCCCTTGGCGATGGATCCCAAATCCAGCTGCGCGCCGGGTACGGCGAGGGCCACGGTGCCGCCGTCCACTTTTACGCCTCGGTAGTCCACTGTTTTAAGAGCCTCCGCCATCCGCCCGCTTGCGGGGAGCGACGGTTCTTCGGCCCGGAAGTCCCACAGCTCGGACACCGCGCCGATGGTGATGTCATACCCGCCGTTCGACAGGTCACAGTAGGACAGGGCTGTTTCGATCAACTGAACGGTTTCCTCGGAAACGGCAACCGGCTGCCCGTTCGCGTGGTTGATCCGCCAAATGTCGCTCCCTTCCTTGGTGCGGCTGAACAGGTTCTCATACCGCCGCCCCAGCTCCATACACTGGGAAAGCAGCCCCTCGTCCTCCTTGTCATAAATGGTGACGGTGACGATGGTGTCGAACAAAAAGTCCTGCCGCTGGATGGGCTCATGGGGAAGACGGCTGCAGCCGGAAAACAGGACCGCAAACAAAAGCACGGCCAGGCATCCGATCACCGCCGCTTTTTTCCTCATAGTATAAACATCCTCCCGAATCAAATGCATCCGTGCGGCGCGGTGCCGCACGGATGCAGATAAAGTTCCTGTGTTCGGTGTATGGTTATTCTTCATCGTCCCCGGTGTCGATGACAATGTCTTCTATGGAAAGGACGCTGAGCTTTTCTTCGTCAAACGTGATGGAAAGGGCTTCTCCGTAGGTCGTCATGTCCTCTTCCAAAGAACCGCCCGTATACTGGCTGAGAATCTCCGTACGGTTTTCATTGATGTAGGAAAGCATCTGTTCGTCGGTAAAGCGCACGAAGAAATAAATCATGTTGCTGGGCGCGTCGGGAACCAGCAGCGCCTTTCCAGGCGCGGTGGCAAAGAACTGTTCCTTGATCGCATCGGTCAGATTGACCGCAGTTTTGGAATTCACCCAGGTTTCCTTGTTGCTGCTCTTGGGCTGGGTGGAATCGGAATTCATCCGGCTCTCTTCCGCCGCGACCACGTCCGCCCAGGTCATCTGACCGTTGTTGACGCCGTCCCGGTAGCCTTCAAAGGTTTCCACCAGCGCGGCGTTCTTTTCCTCCGCTCCGGAAACGACGGCCGCATTTTTAAGCACCCACATATAGCTGGCCATCAGCACATTGTCCTTCGCAAAGGCCAGAAGCTGCTCGTCGGAAACCGCCTCGGCCCCGTCCTTGCCATACATAGCTTCCAAAAGGATGGGCGGCAGAGACTTATAGTAAATATATGTCTCAAAGCTTTTCTTTGAAACGTTGTTGGGCTCGTAATAGAGAGACGCTCCGTTGGTGGTCCATTGAGTCTCAGCGCTTTCTTTTATACTCTCCTGCTGTTCGCTGGTGAGCGGGATTTTCCCCAGCTCCCGCAGCTTTGCTTCCACACCGATGTAGTACCGCAGCTGGGATTCAGTCTGCTCTTTGATCCACTGGGCCGCGGGTTTCCCGTCGATGGTTTGGCTGGCCAAGTCCTCCGTGTTTTCCACATACGCCATGGCGTTGCCAGTATTGTCTACCTGGAACGCACGGTAGACGCCGACGGAAACGGAGTTTTCCACGCCGGTCACCGCGATATCGTCCTGTCGGATGCGGTCGCATCCGGTTGCCGCCAGCGCGAGGACCAACGCCATCGCCGCCGCGGCAGCACGTTTTAATAATTTCAACGTTTTCCAACTGCCTTTCTCAATAGGTTTCCGACTTGATTATACAACACAATCGAAAAAATGTCTATCATTCCCAACGACTTTACAAACTATTCATCTTTTCACAGGAAAATTTATGTAAGTTGTCATTTTGATCGCAAATTTTGTCGATTCTCATTGAAAAAACCAGACAAAATCAAAGATATATTGGAATAAAATTTCAGTTTTGCTGTATATTTTTCGGTAAAAAATCCGGATGGTTAAGGGAAAAACATTGTTATTTGTCTTCCAATATGCTATAATTTTTGCATTCTTTCCAGCTGTACCCGATTTGGGTTCCTAGAACTTTCACCAACACAAAAGAAAAGGATGGTGCGGCATGTCTCTTTTTACCGTGGGAAAGGACTTTCTGGGGATTTTCTATAACTTTCAAATGTTTCTCTCCAAACATTTGGCTTCCCTTCGTCTGACCAACATTG
>CAMLYM010000053.1 GCA_946491705.1 uncultured Clostridia bacterium | reverse complement strand
TTTCTAACACACGCCCCCGCGCCGGTGCTGCCCCCCTCCTTTCGCACCTGCGGGCATATATCGAAAAAAGGCCGGGCAGAGAACCTTGCTGTCGCACAGGGTTCTCTGCCCGGCTGTTACTCGGTTTCGCAGCTTACACCACGCCGTTTAAAATGTCGTCGATGCTGTTGAGCTCTTCCTCGGTAAAGGTCAGGTTTTCGATTGCCTTGACGTTTTCCTCAATTTGAGAAACCCGGCTCGCGCCGATGATCACCGAGGTCATCCGCCTGTCCCGCAGATCCCACGCAAGCGCCATCTGCGCCAGGGTCTGATCCCGCTCGGCGGCGATGACGTTTAACTTTCTCGACTTCTCGATGAGCTCCTCCGTGACCACATTCTGCCCGATGGAACCGTTCATCGGATGGGTGATGCGCGAATCGGCAGGCACCCCGCCCAGGTACCGGCTGGTGAGCACGCCCTGGAACAGCGGGCAAAACGCCACCAGGCCCATGCCTTCCTCTTCCACCACATCCAGCAGCCCGTCCTCAATGTCCCGGTAATGCATGTGGTAGCGCTGTTGCTGAATGGTCAGCGGCACGCCCATCGACCGGATGACGCGGGAGGCTTCCTTGGTCTGCTCGGGGGTATAGTTGGAAACGCCCACATACAGCGCCTTGCCGGACTTGACAATGTCCGCCAGCGCCCCCATGGTTTCCTCAATGGGGGTGTCCGGGTCGGGGCGGTGGTGATAGAAAATGTCCACATAGTCCAGGCCCATCCGCTTTAAGCTCTGGTCCAGAGAGGAAATCAGGTACTTGCGGGAGCCATGGTCCCCGTAAGGGCCGTCCCACCCCTTGTAACCGGCCTTGGTGGTAATCACCATCTCGTCCCGGTGAGGCTTAAAGTCCTCCCGGAGCACCTTTCCGAACAGCTCTTCCGCGCCGCCGGAGGGGGGACCGTAGTTGTTCGCCAGGTCAAACTGGGTGATGCCCAGGTCAAACGCGCGCAGAAGCATCTGGCGGCAGTTGTCGTACTGGTTGACGGTGCCGAAATTCTGCCACAGGCCGAAGGAAATCACCGGCAGCATCAGTCCACTGCGTCCGCAGCGGCGAAAGGGCATGGTGTCGTACCGTGCCGGGTCGGCTTTATAAACCTCGTAAGGCATGGGGTTTCTCCTCCTTCTCTCGATTACAGGTGGATAAGGGTTCGCTGTTACTATACCATAATCCAAATAAAATTGCCAGCGTTCGGCAAAACAAGCGTATGGAAATATCGTGCCGGTCACGGGATTTCCAGCAGATAGACGCTACCGCTCGATTGCAAATCCGGGCGTCCTAATGGAATTCTGCGTCATCTTTGCGTCAACACTTCGTCAATTTTCCACAAGGGCTGCTCCATATGGTACGATGCAGGCGGAAAAGGAGGTGAACCAGGATGCAAACGCGGCTCAAAGAACTGCGGCAGGAGCGGGGGCTGACGCCCTCCCAGGCAGCCCTTGCCGCCGGGATTACGCGGAAAACCTACCTGCGGTATGAAGAAGGGACCGGGCGGGTCAAGCTGGCAGCCTTGGTACGCTTAGCTGATTTCTATGCATGCAGCATGGAATACCTGCTTGGGCATACGGATATCCGGGAGCTGCCCTAGCCACTATTTCTTGTCTGATCGCCCTTCTCAAGCAAAAAAGGGTTGCCGTACGAGTACGGCAACCCTTTTCTTTTGTCTCTTATTCCTCGGTCGCAGCCGGTTCCTCCGCGGCAGGCGCTTCCTCAGCCGGAGCAGCCTCCTGCGCCTCCTCATCCGCGAACGGGGACGGCGCAAGGCCTTCCTCGATCAGCACGCGGGTGGAGAGGGAAATGCGCTTCTTCTCGAAGTCAATCTCCGTGATGCGCGCGCGGACCACCTGGCCCACCTTGAGCACATCCTGGGGCTTCTCGATGCGGCGGTCGGCGATCTGGGAAATGTGGATCAGGCCGTCGATGCCCGGAATGATGCGGGCAAAGGCGCCGAAGGTGGTCAGGCCCACGATGGTCACATCGCAGTCGGTTCCCACCGGGTAATCCTTCTTGAGGATTTCCCACGGATTGTCCTCTTCCTTGCGGTAGCCCAGAGAAATGCGCTTCTTCTCCGGATCGATTTCCTTAATATACACCTCTACCGTGTCGCCGATGTTGACGACCTCGGAGGGATGCTTGACGCGGCTCCAGGAGAGCTCGGAAATGTGGATCATGCCGTCCACGCCGCCGATGTCTACAAATGCGCCGTAAGAGGTCAGGGACTTGACGACGCCGGTGTACTTCTGACCGACCTCCGCCGTCTCCCAGAACTTCTCTTCCAGCTTCTTGCGCTCTTCGCTTGCCACCTTGCGGATGGAACCCACCGCGCGGCGGCGGCCGCGGTTGACCTCGATGATCTTGAACTTGACTTCCTTACCCAGCAGGCCGTCCAGCGGCTCGTTGCGGGACAGGGTCGCCTGGGAAGCCGGGATAAACACGCGCACGCCGTTGGAGACGGCCAGCACGCCGCCCTTGATGATCTCCACGACCTTTCCATCCACCACCGTATCGTCCTCGCTGGCCTTGACAATTTCTTCCCAGCCCTTGATGGCGTCGAAACGGCGCTTGGAAAGCATGATGGTGCCTTCCTGGTCGTTGGTGCGCATGATGAGAAGATCCAACTCGTCGCCGACCTTCACAAGATCCTCGGGCTTGGCGTTGGGGTCGTTGGAAAGCTCGTCCGCCGGGATGTAACCGGCCTGCTTCCTGCCGACATCGACCTGCACCTCGTTGGGCGCAATGGAAACGACAACGCCGTGCACCTTTTCACCTGTATTATAATTTTTGAAAGACGCTTCCAGCGCTTCCTCAAAGGTCATCTCGTCGAAGGATTTCTCGGGCGTTTCCACGGTCTCCTCCACCTTAACCTCAGGGGTCTGTTCGAGCTCCTTCTCGGGCTCGTTGTTGAGAATTTCGGACATGGCGAATAGTACCTCCTTTATGATGCTGGCAGGCGTGGACGCGCCCGCCGTAACGCCGATGCTTTTCGCCTTCCGGATGGGTTCCCGCGGCAGTTCGCCCGCGGTTTCCACCAGGATGGTATCGCAGTTGGCCGCGCATACGTCGCGCAGCTTTGCTGTGTTAGAGCTTTGGCGGCCGCCAATAATGACCATCAAATCGGAGCGGGAAGACAGCTCCTCCGCCTCATTTTGACGTCTGGACGTGGCACTACATATTGTATCAAAAATCTTGGCGTTTGTATAGACCTTTTTTGCACTTTTGATGCAATTTCTCCATTCATTTAACGAAAAAGTGGTCTGCGCCACGATGGAAACGCGTTTTTTTTCTTCTGTTGACATGGAAATGGCCAATTGCTCCAGTTCCCCGGCGTTTTTGAACACGAAAGAAACCCCCGCGCAATGGCCGCGGATTCCCTCCACTTCGGGGTGGTTTTTGTCCCCCGCGATCAAAACCAGCCGCCCGTCCGCCGATTCCCTCGCCACGATCCGGTGAATCTTCGCCACAAACGGGCAGGTAGCGTCGGCGCAGGCCACGCCCGCTTCCTCCACCCGGCGCAGCACCTGAGCAGGAACCCCGTGGGAACGGATGACCACCGTGCTTCCCGCCGGCGCTTCCTCCGGATGCTTTACGATACGCACACCCCGGCGTTCCAGTTCCTCCACCAGCTGGGGGTTGTGGATGATCGGGCCTAAGGTCACTACCCGCTTGCCCTCGTTTAGCAGCTCATAAACCAGATTGACCGCCCGGTTCACGCCAAAGCAGAACCCGGCGGTTTTTGCCACGGTAATACTCAAAATCCTTCCTCCATCAGCTCGCCGATGAGGCGCATCAGCTCCCGGCTGGCGGCCCGGATCTCCGTGCCCGAGCCGGTGGTGATCCCCAGCTCCTGGGGGGTGACCGGCTTCCCATACCGCACGGTGTGCTTTTTAAACGGGCGCACCTTCCCTTTCGCAACGATAGCAGCGGGCAGGATGGGGCAGTTGGCCCGGTAGGCGATCATCACCGCACCCGCCTTGGCTTTCAGGAGCGTCCCGTCCTTCGAACGGGTTCCTTCCGGGAAAATACCCATGACCTCCCCGTTTTCCAGCACGTCGAAGGCGCTGCGCACCGACTTGGTGCCGGTGGATTCCCGGTTGACCGGGAATGCGCCCAAAGCCGTAATCAGCTTACCGAACCAGCCGTGAAACAGCTTGTCGTACGCCATGAAATGCACCTGGCGTTTAAGCCCCACTCCCACGAACACCGGGTCGCAGTAGCTGCGGTGGTTGGCGCACAGCATCAAAGCGCCCGATTCGGGGATATTCTCCCGCCCGATCAGACGCAGCCGGAAAAAGAGGAACGCCAGCGGCTTTACCACAGAAAAAGCAAATCGGTAAAACGGCGTCATTTCAGCTTCCCCCTTATGATTCCCAGCAGCAGCTGGATGGATTCCTGCAGGTTTAACGTAGTGGTATTGACCACCACCGCGTCCGCCGCAGGCTTTAAGGGCGCGATGGCCCGGTGGGAATCGTCGTAATCCCGTTTCTGTAAATCGGCAAGGACTTCCCCGTAGGAAACCTGCGCTCCTTTTTCCAGAAGCTCCCGGTGGCGCCGCCTTGCGCGCTCTTGGGGGGTGGCGGTGAGGAAAATCTTCACCTGGGCATTTGGAAGCACCACCGTGCCGATGTCCCGCCCGTCCATGACCACGTCGTTTTCCTTTGCCATGGACCGCTGCAGCTCAAACAAGAATTCCCGGACGCTTTTGAGGGCGGACACGCCCGACGCCGCCATGGAAACCTCCGGCGTGCGGATTTGTTCGCTGACATCCTCGCCGTTTAAAAGCACCCGCTGCTCCCCGTCTACAAAGCACAAACGCACCGTAAGCCCGGAAAGAAGCGGTTTTACCTGCTCTTGCACCTTCGGGTCCGCTCCGTTTTGCAGCGCATGCAGCCCGATGGCCCGGTACAGCGCGCCCGTATCCACATAGATAAACCCCAGCTCCTTCGCCACCGACCGGGCGATGGTGCTCTTGCCCGCGCCTGCGGGCCCGTCGATTGCAACCGCTGTCATATCTTCGGCTCTCTCCTTACTTCGTGGGATTTTTTCCCTTGCGTTCGAGGATTTCCTTTGCCGCCAGACGGCCGGTGGAAAAAGCAATCTGCAAATTGAACCCGCCGGTATACCCGTCCACGTCCAGCACCTCGCCCGCAAAAAACAGCCCCCGCACCAGCTTGGATTCCATGGTCTTGGGGCTGACTTCTTTGGTATTTACCCCGCCGGAGGTAACAATGGCTTCCTCAATGGGACGAAAGTCCTCGACCGTCACCGTCAGGTTTTTCAGAAGCTCCGCCAGCTGCAACCACTGGCCGCGGGTAATCTGGTGCACCTTCTCCTCCGGAGGAATTAAACTTAGCTTTATGATAACCGAAATCAAGCTTTTGGGCAAGAGGTCGCCCAAGGCGTTGGCAAAATCCCGGTTGGAATATTTCTCGAAATCCCGCTGCAGCCGGGCGTCCAGCTGCTGAAGAGTCAGGGCGGGCTTTAAGTCGATGATGACGCTGTACCGCCCCGATTCCATCTCCCGCATGTGGGAGCTGGCGCTGAGTATCACCGGCCCGGACAGGCCGAAATGGGTAAAGAGCAGCTCGCCAAAGTCCTCATACACCGTGCGGCCTTTGGTGTTGTCGAACACCCGCACCGCTATGTTTTTTAACGCAAGGCCTTGGGCCTTTCTGCACCACTCATTCTTGGCCACCAAAGGCACCAAAGAGGGTTTCAGCTTCGTAACCGTGTGCCCCGCCTGTTTTGCCAGCTGATAGCCGTCGCCGGTGGAACCGGTCGCCGGGTAGGACAGGCCACCCGTGCTCACAAGTACCGCGTCCGCATAGTGCTTCTCTCCGTCCTCGGTCTGCACCCCGCAGACGCCGACCCGGTCAAACAGCAGCTTCTGGGCCCTGCCCTGCCGGATCTCCCCGCCGTTTTTGGTCACGAACCGGGTCAGCGTATCCACCACATCCACCGCCCGGTCGGACTTTGGAAACACCCGGTTTCCCCGCTCGGTTTTTAAGGGGAGCCCCTCGCTTTCAAAGAACAGCATGGTGTCCTGTGGCGTAAAATTCGCTACCGCGCTGTAGAGAAAGCGGCCGTTGACCGGCACGGACTTGATGAAATCCTGAGCATCGCAGTCGTTCGTCACGTTGCACCGGCCCTTGCCGGTAATCATCACTTTTCTGGCCGGGCGCTCGTTTCGCTCGAGCACCAGCGTGCGAAGGCCGCCCTTGGCACAGGTCCCCGCCGCCATGAGCCCGGCAGCACCCCCGCCTACGACAATCACATCGTATTCCATTCCCATTCCTCCTCGCTCCAAGGAAACCGCCGCGGCCGCGCTCACCGCTTTTCGTATACCTGGTATTCCTCCCACAGCCGTTCGAGCTCCTCGAACGTATCGCTGACCTCCTGCCTGCGGGACATGGCCACCCCGGCGATGACGGCGTTTAATAAGCTAAGCGGCGCCACCAGGGAATCCACAAAAGAAACCATGTCGCTTCGTGCCAGCAGCACCTGCCCGGCCCGCTGGGCCAAAGGCGAACGGCGGGAATCGGTGATGGCGATGACGCGGGCTCCCCGGTCGGCCGCGAAGCGAAGCGCCTTGGTGGCGCGCTTGGAATACCGCGGGAAGCTGATGCCGATGACCGCGTCGCGTTCGCTGATGCGCAGCATCTGCTCAAAAATCGCCGTCTCGCTAGTGGTATCCACATGCACCACGTTATCAAACATCAAATTGAAATAATAACTCAAGAACACCGCCAGCGCCTTCGAACTCTTCACCCCGATGATATAAATCCGCCTGGCTCCCGCAATGGTTTCCACCGCCCGGGCGAACTCCTCCCGGGAAGTTTCCTCCATGGTGTGCTTGAGGTTCTCCATGTCCTGGGCCAAAACGCTGGAAATGATGTCCTCTGACCCGATGCGGGTATCGGTCACCTCGATGCGCTGCAAGGAGGTGAGCTTGGAGCGGATCATTTCCTGCATGGCCTTCTGCAAATGGGGATATCCGTCGAACCCCAGCTCCATGGCAAAGCGAACCACCGTTGATTCACTGACTCCAACGGTGGCGCCCAGCTTGGCCGCCGTCATAAAGGCCGCCTTATCGTAATGCTCGGTAATATAAGTTGCAATCCGCCGCTGTCCCTTGGAAAAGGTGGGCGAACGCTGTTCCAGTGTGGTAAGCAAACCGCCGTCCATTCGAACCGCCTCCCTGTCCGCCGGGCCGGCCTTCCCTTGTGGAAAGCCGTACCCCTGATTGGGTTTTTATCGTAAAGAGAAAAAGGCAGCCGCGCCCGCAAAAAAACTGTTTTTGCGAGCCGGTTGCTGCTTTATCGTGATGCAAAAAAAGTGTGTCCTGCCTGTTCGGCCGCCAAAAAAGCGTCCTTTTCCCGCTGAACCGCGTCCGCCATATCGGTCCCCACATAGGAGACGCAGGCGGTCAGGCGGCAGTGAAGCACGCTCATGAGCATGCTGGTCTGCCGTTCCAAAACGTCCGTCCCGCTTTTCTCCACCGAGCCCGCCGCCAGCAAAAGCGCTCCCACCTTCGGCTTCTTCACCGGCGGGCGCATCCCTAATAAAAACCGGCGGCTCCAATAGCACTGCATCCGGTCCACCGCCGCTTTGAGAGGGGCGGGAAAAGAAAGGTTATACACCGGGGTGGCGATCACAATTCCGTGCGCCGCCTCCATGGCCTCGTACACCTCATCCATATCGTCGCGCAGCACGCAGTTCCCGGTCTTTTCGCAGCCGCCGCATCCGTTGCACGGAGCGATTTTCATGGAAAATGCGTCGAACTCCCGCACCCTTGCATCGTCGGGCAGTTCCTTTATAAACGCGTCGAACAGCATGCCCGTAGGCCCATTTTTCCTGGGCGAGCCGAACAGCGCCAAAACCAGCCTTTCGCTCATTCCACCAGCATCCGTTCGTCGCAGAAGTCGCAGGTGAGCATGTCCCCGCTGCCGGAGAAAAGCCTGGGTAAATATGCCTCCTGCCCGGTGATGCAGTTGGGGTTCTGACAGCGATGGCCATGGGTGGACTTGGGACATGGCTCCAGCCGGCGCTCGCTCCCTTCCAGCATGGTAAGAATCAGCGCCATGCGGGCGTACATACCGTATTCCGTCTGCTCAAAATAGATCGCACGGGGGTCGTCGTCCACCTCCACGGTGATTTCGTCCACCCGGGGCAGAGGATGGAGAACACGCAGGCTTTTCTTTCCCTTTTTGAGCTTGCGCCGGTCGAGCACATAGACGCCCTTCTGCTGTTCGTACTCCTGGGCCGAGGAAAACCGCTCCCGCTGGATGCGGGTCATGTACAGCACGTCGAGAAGGGGCATGGCCTCCTCGAGGGTAGGCAGCTCCGTGTATTGGACGCCGCGTGCGTCCATATAATCCTTCAAGTAGCTGGGAATTCCCAACTGGGGAGTGGAAATGAGCACAAAAGAATTGCCCGGGTACCGGGACATCTGTTTTATGAGAGAATGAACCGTGCGTCCGTTTTTCAGGTCTCCGCAGCAGCCGATGCACAAATCGGTCAGCCGTCCGGTTTCCTCGTTAAGGGTGACCAAATCGGTGAGGGTCTGGGTGGGATGCAGGTGCCCGCCGTCCCCGGCGTTGACCACCGGCACCCTAGAATACAAAGACGCAGCCTTGGCGGCGCCCGCCTTGGGATGACGCATGACAAGGATGTCGCTGTAGCCGCTGACTACCCGGACCGTGTCCTTTAAGCTCTCCCCTTTGGCAACCGAGGAGCTGTTGGGGTCGTCAAACCCGATGATGCGCCCGCCCAGCCGCAGCATCGCCGCCTGGAAGGACATCTGGGTGCGGGTGGAGGGCTCATAGAATAAGGTGGCCATGATTTTCCCATGACAGGTTTCCGCAAACCGTCCCGGCACCCGGCGGATTTCCCCCGCCAGGTTCAAAAGCTCGGACAGCTCTGCCTGGGACATGCTGCTCAGATCGATCAAATGTCTGTTTGTCAAGACCGCTCACCTCAAATTTCATTTTCGACGTCTGCCGTACTTTGACTCCTGTCTTTTGTTTTTGGGCGCAAATCCGCCAACAAACGTCCTTTTTCACCCCATATTTCCAATATCATAGCATTTTCTCACGCTTCTAGCAAGACCAAATTATGAAGCGGCGCCTTTTTCTCCCTGCAAGGAGAGTGATTTTTCCTTTAAAAAATCGTCTCTTGCGATGCGGACGTTCTATGATTCGGCCCGTAGTACGGCAAGGCAAAAAAACGGCGGGGACAACACCAGATTGTCCCCGCGCATTTATTTCGGATTCATGAGAATCCTAGATTTCAGAAAACAGCAGGTTAGCCGTTGTTCTTAATGCCATCCTCGTAAGCCTTGATCATTTTCTTGACCATCTGGCCGCCGACGGAACCAGCCTGACGGGAGGTCAGGTCGCCGTTGTAACCCTGCTTCAGGTTAACGCCCACTTCGCTGGCGGATTCCATTTTAAACTTGTTGAGGGCCTCGCGGCACTCCGGCACTACTAAATGATTAGAACGGTTAGACATAATCGTAATACACTCCTTAACTTGATTTGAAAATTTTCTTTTGCGTTTGCAGTCATAGTGTACGCCGATCGTCCAAAGATATAAGAAGAAATTTTTAGATTTATTGGTAAATATGTGAACTTATAGTTCCCGGGCAATGTCTCCGACTCCATTTAAAATATGCTTGGGCCGGTAGGGGAAGGTGCGGATGGTGTCCCGGTTGGTCACACCGGAAAGAACCAGGATGGTGTCGATCTCCGACTCGATGCCTGCAACGATATCGGTATCCATCCGGTCGCCGATGATGGCAGCGTCCTCCGGTGCGCAGCCCAAAAGCCGCAGACCGGTTTTCATCATCAGAGGATTGGGCTTACCAATATAATAGGCGTTGTACCCGGTCACCATTTCCACCGGGGACATCAGCGCCCGGCAGGCGGGAATGATCCCGTTTTCCACCGGCCCGGACAGGTCGGGGTTGGTGCCGATGAGCTTTGCGCCGCCCCGTACCAGTTCCACTGCCTTGACGATGCTCTCAAAATTATAGCTGCGTGTTTCGCCCACCACCACATAATCGGGATTGACCTCGTTCATGGTGATGCCCGCTTCGTAAAGGGCGTTGAGCAGGCCCGCCGCGCCGATGCAGTAAGCGCTGCAGCCAGGCATCTGGTTGCTCAGAAACTCCGCCGTGGCCAGAGCACTGGTGTAAAAATGGCTTTCGTCCACGTTGAGATTCATCCGGGACAGCTTTTGGGACAGCTCTCTTGGCGTGCGCTCCGAGCTGTTGGTCAAAAACAAAAAGTTTTTATTTTCCCGGTAAAGCCAATCAATAAAATCCGTCACGCCCGGCAGCACCTGGTCGCCGTGGTAGATGACGCCGTCCATATCGCAGAGAAATCCTTTTTTCTCTCTAATTTTGCCCATGCCGCTTTTCTCCATACCGTGCTCCATTCCTCCCATGCCTTTTCCATGGGAATGTTTTTTTCCTTATTATATCGGCCATGGCCGCAAACATCAACCCGTCAAACACACAAACCGCAGCGTTGCCGAAGGATCGCGACTTATGAAAAAAGCACAGTTTTTATGCAGAAACAGGAACTTTTTTTGCTTGTGTCCTGTCCGGTACCCTACTATACTAAAGATACAAATTCGTTCCTTGGAACAGAAAAAAGAGGGGTTACTATGAAAAAGAAACGGTTGGGCCTGCTTTTTCTGGCGCTGGTGCTTTGCCTTTGTATGAGTTCACTCAGCGGCTGCACCCCGGACGTCTATGAACAGTATGTGCAGGCGGCGGCGAAAACCAATGCACTCGGGCAAATGGATGCGGATGTAAACATGGAAATGTCCATGGGTATCGCCGGCTCCACATTTCAAACCACCGTATCCGGTACCATGAAGGCAGATCATTCGGGCGGTTCCCCAGTGATGGACATGGCGCTGAACATGGCGCTGCTGGGTCAATCCATTGATATGCACGTCTATTATGCCGACGGCGTCGCCTATTACGACGCCCAGGGAACCAAATATAAAATGGCGCTTCCCATTGACCAGCTCAAGGAACAAACGGATCAGGTCAGCACCCAGATTCTGCAGTTCGACGAAAGCGCCATTCTGAAATCCATGGCGACGTCCGAGAAAGAGGGCAGCCGGTATCGGGTGACTGTTTCCGCGGACGCGATTCAAAGCTATTTAAAAGACGCTATGGGAAGCACCATGCAAAACAGCGACAGCAGCTCTCCGGTGGACTTGGACGGCATGAACCTGAAATTTTCCGATGTGGACGTGTCCTTCCTCATCGGCAAGGACGGCTACATCCACGAGCAGACTCTCCAGTTCACCTGCACGGCGGACATGGACGCCATGAGCAGCGGCGTCATGACCGGGGAAATGGAAATGACGTATGACGCAACGGTTACCTACAACAACCCGGGCCAGCCGGTGACCATCACCGCGCCCAATCTAAACGAGTATCCCGCTTACGAAGACCTTGCCTCTGACGCGACCCTCAGCTAATGTTTGCTTGGTTCTGCCCCCGACGCTTTGCTGCGCCGGGGGCTTTTTGCCGTTTTCCTTTTGTTTCCCCCCTCGACGGGCAGCGGTATTCCCAATCAATACCGCTGCTGTTTGGCAATAGAAAGCCGTTTTCTCAATCTTCCTTCTTTTTCGGGAAAAATCTGCATGCGGGACCGTTTTTCTCCCATTTCGGCCTTTTAACAAGGGAAAGAATCTGTTATAATAAAAGTTAACCACCGTGGCCGCAACCGCATTGCCGCGGCGTTTGGTAAGTCTAAATTTAAGAAGGGATGTGGTCTTGTGCATGAGGAGCTCAAACAGATTCCCGCAAGAATCCGGGAGCTGCGCGAAATTTTAAACATTGGGGTTTCCGATATGGCCCGTATGGTAGAAGTTCCGCTGGAGACCTATGAGAAATACGAGAGCGGCGAACAGGATATTCCCATCAGCATGCTTTATAAGATCGCGGCGGTGCTCCATACCGACATGACGGTGCTCATCACGGGCGATTCGCCCCGCATGGAGCAGGCGTCGGTGGTGCGCGCCGGCACGGGCGTGGATGTGGAACGGTTCCCAGGCTACGACTTTTCTTCCCTGGCCTACAATTTCAAGGGCCGTGTGATGGAGCCGCTGCTTGTGAACATTGATCCGTCCAAGGAAACGCCGCCTCTGGCCGTTCACGGCGGCCAGGAGTTTAACTATGTACTCAAAGGCACCGTCAAGGTAGCCGTGGGCTCGCGCGAGTATGTTCTGAATGAAGGAGACTGCATCTATTTTGACCCGCAGCTTCCCCATTCCCAAACCGCGGTGGGGGCTCCGGCAACCTTTCTAACGGTAATCCAAGAATAATTGTGGGGAACGAATATGAGTGAATTATTAAAGCGGTACTGTCCTCGTACCGAGTTCAATTCGTATGAGGACTTTTATGAAAACTATACCTGCAATGTCCCGGAGAACTTCAATTTCGCCTATGACATTGTGGACGAATGGGCACGGCTGGACCCGCAAAAGCCAGCGCTGGTGTGGACCAATGACGCAGGGGACATGAAGCGCTTCACCTTCGGGGACATGAAGCGTCACAGCGACCAGGCGGCCAACGTGTTCGCCGCCCATGGCATTAAAAAGGGCGACGTGGTGATGCTCATTTTGAAGCAGCGCCCGGAAGTGTGGATGTGCATGGTGGCTCTGATGAAGCTGGGCGCCAAATGTATCCCCGCCACCTACCAGCTCACGCCCAAGGACATTGTCTATCGCTGCAACCGGGCACAGGTGAAGATGATCGTCTGTGTGGACGACGACGTGGTTCTCGACCATATTAAGAATTCCGTGGACGAATGCGAGACTCTGGAAACCATCGCCACGGTGGGCACTCATCCCCATGAGGGCCTAGTGGACTTCTGCAAGGAGCTCTACGCCGCCAGCGACGTGTTTGCCCGGCCCACCGGAGCCCAGGCCACCCAGAACAGCGATCCCATGCTCATCTATTTTTCCTCCGGCACCACCGGTATGCCCAAGATGGTGTGGCACGACTATGCCTATCCGCTGGGGCACATCGTCACGGCCAAATACTGGCAGTGCGTGCAGGACGGCAAAATCCACATGACCCAGACCGATTCCGGCTGGGCGAAGTTCGCATGGGGTAAGATTTATGGCCAGTGGATTTGCGGCGCCTGCATCGGCGCTTACGACACGGAGAAGTTCAAACCCCACTCCATGCTGGAAGCCATCCAGCGCATTCGGCCCACCACCTTCTGCGCCCCGGCCACCATCTACCGCTTTTTGATCAAAGAAGACCTGTCCGGGTACGATTTCAGCTTTATTAAGCACGCGAGCATCGCGGGCGAGCCGTTAAACCCCGAAGTCTATAAAAAAATCCAGGAGCTCACGGGGCTGGAGCTGCACGAGGGCTTCGGCCAGTCGGAATCCTCCGTGCTGCTGGCAAACTTTCCCTGGATCAAGGTGCGCCCCGGCTCCATGGGCAAGCCCGCGCCTCTTTACGGCATCAAGCTTCTCGACGAGGACGGCAATGAATGTGAGGACGGCGTGACCGGCGCCATCAGCATCACCGGCACGGACAAAAACCATCCCACCGGCCTCTTCCGCGGCTACTGGAAGGACCCGGAGATCACCGAAGCCTGCTGGCACGACGGAGTGTACTGCACCGGCGACATGGCCTGGCGGGACGAGGACGGATATTACTGGTTTGTCGGACGCAACGACGACGTGATCAAATGTTCCGGCTACCGCATCGGTCCGTTCGAGGTGGAAAGCGCGCTTTTAGAGCACCCGTCGGTGCTCGAATGCGCGATCACGGCGGTACCCGACCCCATTCGCGGCCAGATCGTCAAGGCCACGGTGGTGCTGGCCCGGGGCTTTACCCCTTCCGACGCGCTGACAAAAGAGCTTCAGGATCATGTCAAAAAGGTTACCGCTCCTTATAAATATCCCCGCGTGGTGGAATATGTGGACGAGCTTCCCAAAACCATCAGCGGCAAAATCCAGCGAAACGTTATTCGCAGAAACGATATGCAAAAGCAAAACTAATCAAATCAGCAAAAGGTCTTGCAGGGGCCAAAATTCTGGTGGGGCTTTTTTTTACAAAAAAAGCGGACAAGGAAAACCACAAAAGCCTTTTCCCCGTGCCCTTC
>CAMLYM010000052.1 GCA_946491705.1 uncultured Clostridia bacterium | reverse complement strand
GGATGACGGGGACACCCTTTTTGCGGCAGTATTCGACGGTATAAAAGGTGCCGCCGGAGCGGCGAGTCAGATAGCTCAGGCAGCAATCGCTCCCTTCCACCAGGGTCCGGTTGCGCCGGTGCATACAGCCGGGGGAATACCCTTGGCCGGTATAGACTACCTTGTCGGCCCGGCGCTTGATGAAGTCGTAGAGGTCCGCGTCCTCCGGGGACCAGCTGCGGGTCTGGTCGATACAGGGGAGGACGAGGATCAGGCGAAGGCCGGGCAGCTCTTTCCGCAGGGAAAGGACAGTGAGGGCGGCCAGAGTATCGAAGCCCAGGGCGCCGCCGGCGGCAAAGTAATGAAAATCCTCGCGGTAAAGGCGGCGGATTTCTTCCTCGAGCCGCTTGCGCAGGGCGGGGATTTCTTCGGGCGGCAGGCGGCGGTGGCCGGTGAAACAGCAGGTTTTATAGGGCATGGCTTTCCTCCCGGCGTACTTCCTCCACCTGGAGGGCGGCGCGGACGGCTTCCACCACGAAAGCGGAAAAGGTGCAGTCCTTCCCCTGGATGGCCTGCTCCACCTGCTCGACCAGGTCGTTGGGGAAGCGGATGCTTTTGCTGGTGGTGGCTGGTATAGAAGGAATTTGGAAGCGTTTCATGGTATCACCCTGTTGTTCAGTTATGATACAATTGTAATCAGGATTGCCGTCTTTGTATGTGTTACGTTTGTCTTACATACGGGTTGCCAGGAAGGCATTGGCTGCGGACGGGATGCGGCGGTTGTTCCCTGTTGGGCAGAGCTCTGCCTCCTTGCGCTGGGCTAGAAAGGTCCCAATGTGTGAAAATATTTTACACATTGCGGCACGGGACAAGGCAATCGAGATGCCCAAGCGCAAGGCTGGACATTATGCCGCGCCCGGATACCGGGCGCGCGGGTTGAAACAAAGCGCTGACCGGCGACGGTTTGACTACGGCGGGCCGCTTCCCCTACGGGAGGCGTGGGTTGAAATGCGACGACGGGGCCATGTTATGCAGGAATGGGAAAGTCGCCCCACGGGGGCGTGGATTGAAATGAGTTTGCGGCTCCGTGCATTTTGTTTGCCTGGCGAAACGCAAAGAAGGCGGTGGGGGAAGCTTCCCCCGCCGCCTTCTTGTCCGTTCCTTTAAATCACGTCTACAAACTCGCCGTTCAAAATCTTATTCATATTGCGCACGGCGCACATCTTGCCGCACATGGTGCAGGTGTCCGCGTGTTCGGGGGTGGATTCCTCCCGGTAGCGGCGGGGCTTCTCGGGGTCGATGGCCAGTTCGAACATTTTCTCCCAGTCGAGCTCTTTTCTTGCGGTGCTCATGGCCTTGTCCCAGTCCTTCGCACCGGGGATGCCCTTTGCGATGTCCGCCGCGTGGGCGGCGATCTTGGCGGCGATGATGCCCTCCTTCATGTCCTCCAGAGTAGGCAGGCGCAGGTGTTCGGCGGGGGTGACGTAGCACAAAAACGACACGCCGTAGGTGGCGGCGATGGCGCCGCCGATGGCGGAGGTGATGTGGTCGTAGCCGGGGGCTACGTCGGTCACCAGCGGGCCGAGCACATAGAAAGGCGCGCCCTTGCACACGCTCTGCTGGATGCGGACATTGGCCTCAATCTGGTCAAGGGGCATGTGGCCCGGGCCCTCGATGATGACCTGCACGTCCTTATCCCAGGCGCGCTGGGTCAGCTCGCCCAGGACCATCAGCTCCTCGAGCTGGCAGATGTCGCTTGCGTCCTCGATGCAGCCGGGACGGCAGGCGTCGCCCAGGCTCAGGGTCACATCGTGCTCCCGGCAGATGTCCAAAAGCTGGTCAAAATGCTCGTAGAAGGGATTTTCGTTGCCGGTCATGGCCATCCAGGAGAAGATGAGGGAGCCGCCGCGGGAGACGATGTTGGTCAGGCGGCCGGCCTTTTGAAAGCGCTCGGCGGTGCTTTTGTTGATGCCGCAGTGGATGGTCATGAAATCCACCCCGTCCTCGGCGTGCATACGGGCCACGTCCAGCCATTCCTGAGAAGTGATTTCGTTGAGGGGCTTATTATAATAGACGATGGCGTCGTAGATGGGCACAGTGCCCAGGGTGGCGGTGCACTCGGCGGTGAGCTTGCGGCGGAAGGTGCGGGTGTCCCCGAAGGAGCTTAGGTCCATAATGGCTTCGGCGCCCATGGCCTCGGCGGCGTGGACCTTCTCGATCTCCGCGTCCATATTCAGGCAGTCCTTCGAGGTGCCCAGGTTTACATTGATCTTGGTTTTCAGGGCGTTGCCGATGCCGTTGGGGTTGAGACAGGTGTGGTTTTTATTGGCCGGGATGGCGACCTTGCCGCCGGCTACCAGCTCCATGAGCTTCTCGACTGCCATATGCTCCTTTTCGGCCACCGCCTGCAGTTCCTTTGTAACGATTCCTTTGCGGGCCGCGTCCATTTGCGTGGTATAGTTCATTTGGCTCCTCCTAGTTGCCTTCCCGCTTTGGGCGGGGTATTCTTTTTGGCCGGAAAACAAAAGCGGCCGTACCCTGTTATGGATACGGCCGCATACGCTTTGGTATGGCTTTAGCAACTCCCTACGACGGCATTATCCGTATCAGGTTTAACGGGTTTAGGATTGCTCCAATCTCAGCGATACGCTCCCCGGTTTTCCTTATTTGTTTCTCTATTCTATCCCATTCGACCTAACTTGTCAAAGCGTATTTACAAAAGGCCAAGCTGCTTAAACGAAAACACCCACAAAAAGATGGTCAAGATGGAGAAAAGCGAGCCGAACACCACCAGTTGCCCGGCCAGCTGGGAGTCCCCGTCCATCTGCTGGGCCATGGTAAAGGAGGAGACGGCGGTGGGCGAAGCGAATAAGGCGATGAGCACAGCCAGCTCCGGCCCGCGAAAGCCTAGAGCGATTCCGATGGGCAGAAAGATGGCGGGAATCAGCACCAACCGGCCGCCCAGGCCCAGCAAAAGCTGTTTTCCATGGCCTTTGACGGCGGAAAAGGAGAAGGACGCGCCCAGGATGACAAGGGCCAGAGGGGTGGCGATGCCGCCCACGTCTGCCACCACTTCCTCGAGCACCGCGGGGAAGCGAAAGCCGGTGACCATGGCGAGCACTCCCAGGGCGGAGGCAAGAATCAAGGGGTTTGTCACAATGCCCTTGAGAATCTTCTTGGGGTTCATTTTGCCGCCGCGGAAGAGCTCCAGCGCCACCACCGAGAGGGCATTGAACAAAGGGATGATGACGGCGATGAGGAGAGATGCAGTCCCTGCGGCGCCGGGCCCGAAGAGGGACTCGGTGACCGGCAGGCCGAAGATGATGAAGTTGCTGCGGAAGATACCCTGGATGAGCACGCCCCGGCGGGGGTTTGCCTTCTCGATGCGGGGGATGAGGAGGAGAAGGACGAAGAAGGACACCGTCACACTGACGGCGGCAAAGGCCATGAGCGTATTGTTTAGAGCGGTGCCTACGTCGGTCTTATAGATGTTATAAAAAAGCAGGACTGGGAGGAACACGCGGAAGGCGAGATTGTTCATCACCTTGAGGGAAGGATCGTCCACCATGCGGATGCGCTTGACAAAATAGCCCAGCGCGATCATGAAGAAGAGCGGCAGCACGACGCTCGCGGATACGATGAGGTTTTCCATAAAAGGCAGCCCGTCCTTGTTTCTGGGTTTTTGTTTGGAAAAATCGGCCCGGCGCGGGACGCTTGCCCTTTATTATAGCATTCTTTTCCCGAAAAGGGGAAGCGGGTGCGAAAAACGCTTTGCTTTGGCAGGCAGTTGTGATAAAATAAGGAACAAATTGATAGGAGAGGCGAATCATTATGACGTATTCCTTTGCTGACCGGGTGATGGCGCTGCAGCCGTCGGCCATCCGTGAAATCCTCAAGTTCACCTCCGATCCAGAGGTGATTTCCTTCGCGGCCGGAAATCCCGCGCCGGAGGCCTTCCCGGTGGAAGCCATCCGGACCATTTCCGCCGATATTTTTGAGCACAATCCCATCGAAGCCCTTCAGTACAGCATCACCGAGGGGTACACGCCGCTGCGCAATACGCTGAAGAAGTACATGTCGGAAAAGTACGACAGCGTCAAGGACTTCGACGAGCTGATCATCACCACCGGCGCCCAGCAGGTGATGGAGCTGACTACCAAGTCCTTGTGCAACGAAGGGGACACCATCCTCTGCGAGGCGCCCAGCTTTATCGGCTCCCTCAACGCCTTCCGGTCCTACGGGGTAAACCTGCGGGGCATCCCGGTGGACAACGACGGCATCAATCTGGAGGCTCTGGAAACGGCCCTCAAGGAAGAGAAAAAGGCCAAGTTCCTCTATGTGATCCCCAACTTCCAGAATCCCTCGGGGGTGACCATGTCTTTGGAAAAGCGCAAGGCGGTGTACGCGCTTGCCAAACAGTACGGCGTAATGATCCTGGAGGACAATCCTTACGGGGAAGTCCGGTTCGCGGGCGAGCCGCTTCCCAACATTAAGTCGATGGACGAAGAGGGGATCGTCATTTATGCGGGCAGCTTTTCGAAGGTGGTTTCCTCGGGCATGCGGGTAGGTTACGCCATTGCGCCTACCCAGGTCATGCAGAAGATCATCGTATGCAAGCAGGTGTCCGACGTGCATACCACCATCTGGGCCCAGATGGTGATCGACCGGTTTATGACGGGCGGCGGGTTCGAGGCCCATCTGGAGCGAAACCGGAGCATTTACCGTGGAAAGTGCAACCTGATGATCGAGCTGATGGAACGGCATCTGCCCGACTCGATCCGCTTCGTGCGTCCCCAGGGCGGCTTGTTCTTATGGTGCCAGCTGCCCGACTGCATCGACATGCCCGCGTTCGCGAAGCGGGCGGTGGAGCGGTACAAGGTGGCAGTGGTGCCCGGCAACGCCTTTTTGACCGACGAAAGCCAGCCGTGCAACGCGGTGCGGCTGAATTTCTCCACGCCCACCGACGAGCAGATGGTCAAGGGGATGGAGCTTTTGGGCAAGTGCTTTGCGGACTTTGAGGCGTAAGGCAAACCGTAAGACGAGAGGGAGATTGCGTTATGGAACCGACGACGACACAAAAGAAACCGATTCTGTTCTCCGGCATCCAGCCCAGCGGCAGCCTGACGCTGGGCAATTACCTGGGGGCGCTGAAAAACTGGGTGGCGCTGCAGGATGAATACCGGGGGATTTACTCGGTGGTGGATCTGCACGCCATTACCGTACGGCAGGACCCGGCGAAGTTCCGCCAGCAGATTATCCGCACCTATGCGATTTTGCTCGCATGCGGCATCGACCCGCAGAAAAGCCTGCTGTTTATCCAAAGCCAGGTGCCCGCCCACGCGGAGCTTTCGTGGCTGTTAAGCTGTTACACCCAGTTCGGCGAGCTTTCCCGCATGACCCAGTTTAAGGACAAATCCGCGAGGCATGCGGACAATGTAAACGCGGGGCTTTTCACCTACCCAGTTCTGATGGCGGCGGACATTCTGCTTTACCAGGCGGATGTGGTGCCGGTAGGGGCAGACCAGAAGCAGCATCTAGAGCTTTCCAGGGACATTGCGGCTCGTTTTAACGGGCTTTATGGGGACACCTTCACGGTTCCCGAGCCCTATATTCCGAAAATCGGGGCGAGAGTCATGTCTTTGCAGGAGCCGACTAGGAAAATGTCCAAGTCGGACGAAAATGTGAACGCCTATGTGGCGATTCTCGATAAACCCGAGGATATCCTGCGCAAGTTTAAGCGGGCGGTGACCGATTCTGAGGCCCAGGTCCGCTACGCCGAGGGCAAGGACGGCATCAATAACCTGATGGGCATTTACTCGGCGGTGACCGGTAAGGACTACGGGGCCATTGAAGCGGAGTTTGACGGCAAGGGCTACGGCGACTTTAAGACGGCCGTGGGCGAAGCGGTGGTGGAAGAGCTGCGCCCGGTTCGGGAAAGGTTCGACCAGCTGATGGCGGATAAGGCCTATTTGGAGGACTGTTGGAAGGAAGGCGCGAAGCAGGCGTCTTACCTGGCGGAGAGGACTCTGCTCAAGGTGCAAAAGCGCATCGGCTTTGTCAAGCGGTAGAGCTTGGGCATACCGGTTTCTGAACAGCCGGTTTCATAAACCATGCGGCGATTGCTCATTATTGAAACACGAGGAACAAAAAGAGGCGGCTCGGGTCGAGCCGCCTCTTTTTGTTGCATTATCAAACACGGTTTGCTATTTTGAATGGTTCGATCCCCTTAACCGACTGCTGCGTTTTGGTTCCAGCAGACCATAACGGGGGTTCCGTGCCGTGTTCACAGGCACGTTTGTTTCCCTCACATCGCAGCCATTCAAAACGCATAAAAACCGCCTATAAGGCTCTGCAGGGAGCCAGCGCTTGATAGGCGCTGGCTTTCGTTTGCGGTAAAATAGCGGCGCAGAACCGTTTACACCGCCATATGACCCAAAACCGCGTCTATGTCTATTGAGAAGAAGGAAGAGGCAGGCCCAGCTCCACGGCAATCTCCCGGGCAACCTGTTCAGCAGGCCGGTTCGCGTCTACCGTAAAGTCCGCCGCTTCGCGGTAAAGAGGAAGGCGGGCTTCATAGAGCTCTTTCATGGCGGTCTCCTTATCCAGGCGGTTGAGAAGGGGACGGGTCTTATCCCCCTGGAGTCTCCGGGCAATTTCCCCAAGCGGCACGTCCAGCAAAACAATGCGGGAGCCGGCCTTTCGAAGCACCTGGACGTTCTCGCCAAAAGTCAGGGCTCCGCCGCCCGCCGCCGCAATCAGGGCGGGTTCCTCTGCGCAGGCCCGGACTGCTTCCCGCTCCAATGCCCTAAAATGCGCTTCCCCGTCCTGCTCAAACATGTCCGCCACGGTTTTTCCCGCTTTTTGTTCAATCCATTCGTCCAAATCCCGGTATGCATAGCCGGTAAGCCGGGACAAGGCCCGCCCTACCGTGGTTTTGCCGCAGCCCATGAAGCCGCACAGCACGACTACCTGTTTCATCCGCCTCTCTCCTGACTACGACGCCTGTCCGTTTTTGGACAGGCATATTTTTTCGCCCAAATCCATAAGATGTGGTACCAACTCTATGATACCTGCATATCCTGTCCAATGCAACCAAAGAATGCACAGAACATGCACCCGCATACGTCCCCCAGAGACTATAATAAATACGAACTTATGTTTGAAATTTTAGTTCAGGAGGACGATCCATGGCAAAGGATATCATTGTGATTCCGGTCCAAATTGGGGCCGTCCTGCCCGACGTCGCTGTAAAACAGGGAGACGCCGGCTCCAGGCTCCTGCGCTTGTGTTTTCGCGGCCGGGACGACAAGCCCATCGACCTCACCGATCATTTGGTCACATTATATGCGGTAAAACCGGACAAGACAAAGGAATTTGCGTCTGTCTCCATTTCCGATGCCGCCGCAGGCGAGGCGCAGGTGGTTCTCTCTTCCAGCCTCCTTGCGGTGGCGGGAATCTGCGAGTGTGAGCTGACTTTAACCGGGCCGGACGACACGGTGCTCTCTACCAATCCTATGCGCATTGCGGTGCTTCCCCTTTTGCGGGACGACGCGGCCATCGAAAGCCAGGATGAGTTTCCCGCCATGCTCGAAGCCCTGGCACGGGCCCAGCAGTATAACGCGCAGATTTTCACCATGAGCGTCAACGGCGGGGAACCGCACGGCCCGGATGAAAACGGAAATGTGGACCTGGCCATCACCGGCGCACAGGAGCTGACCGGATACCTTCGCGCCGACCATCTTAACCAGCCGGGCAATCCGCCTGCGCTTGACGAGGACGGAATACTTGACGAGTCGGTGCTTCCCCTTTCCGGATATCTCAAAAAAGCAGAGCTGGATACAGCGGGGAATCCCCCTTCCTTGCAGCAAAACGGTCTGCTTTCTCTTTCCGTCCTTCCTCTGGAAGGGTATCTTTCCTACGCGGCGCTGGGAACGCCGGGCAACCCGCCTGCTCTTGGTTCCAATGGGTTGCTTTCCGAAGCTGTTCTCCCTCTTTCCGGTTACGTGAAAAAAGCCGACGTCAACAAACCGGGCAGTCCTCCGGCTTTGGGAGCGGATGGGAAGCTTTCCAGCGACCTGCTGCCGGAAAACGACTATCTCTCTCGCAGCGCGCTGGGAACGCCGGGCAATCCGCCAAAGCTCAACGCGGACGGAAAGCTTCCGGACGCAGTTCTTCCCTTTGACCGGCTGGTCACCTACGGGAGCCTGGATTCAGCGGGAAGCGCTCCCCTGCTTCGGGGAGACGGTACCCTTTCCCCGTCGGTCATTCCCCAATTGGACGGCTATGTGACCAACGACGCATTGGAGGAAAAAATACAGGCGGGAGATTTCTCGAAGGTCCTAAGCGAGGAAACCTGCTATTTGCCGGTGGGATACGACTATGTGACGGAAAAAACGGTGCAAAGCGCTTCGATTGTGCAAGCGGTGGGGAGCACCTTGTGTGACCCGTCCAGCCATCTGCTCAGCCACGCCCAGCCTTCCCTGACGGTAGGGGAAACGCCCGTTTTGCTTCCCGCACTGGGAGAATGGGACCGGATTGCGGACGGCACGCTCTACCGCGGCACCTCGGAAATCCTGTCTCTGGCGGCGATGCCTGGGACATGGTCGATACTCGGCAGCTATTCCTCTGCGGAAAGCGGCGTGTGCATGGAACTGTCCACCCCGCTTCCCGACCCCTGGCTCCCCCCGGGGCTTTCCTGGGGACAGGAAGCGGTCAACGAACAGGCCCTTCGCATCCTCTGCTCCCATTTTGATTCCTACGCCACCCGGTATGTCATCTATTCCAGCGGCGTGCGCAAAACCGGGATTTGCATTGAAAAGGCCAAAAAAATCCGGGTACGGGTTCCGCTGTCCTTTGTGGGGGTGGAAACGGTGGCACAGGTAACCAGCGCCAATTTCATCGCCGCCTTGCAGCAAAACAACGTTCGCATCGTTTACGGCTACCAAACACCGGTGGCGTCGGCTTTGGAAAGCAGTTCCCTTCCGATCACGCCAAACATGACAAACCGCATTACTCTGACCGGCCTGCCGGTACAGGAGGAAACCGGCTTATCCTCTTTACAGGTCTCGTTTCTCCATCAGCGCACCCTGGACCACACCGTCGCCCTTGCAAAAGAGAGCGCCGCTGACCGCTACGCGAACGCCCTCACCGGCCTTGCCGAAGGTACGGAGCTTTCGGTCAGCGATTTGCAGAGCGGCACCCGGTTTTCTTCCCTGAAGCTATTTGGAATCTGTCAGCAGAATTCCGTTCCTGGAACCATCTCTTTCGCCGGGGACGGCGGATCGATTCCCCTGCTTGTGGATGGGCAAACGCGGGAAATTCCCCTGTCCCTTTACGGAATTCCCGACGGCACAGGAGGTTTCACGGCGCAGGACCAGCTGGTGGTCGACTATGTACAGAACACCGTTTTTGTGCTACGCCGGGTGGGACGGATCGTAATGAACGGCGAAGAAACCATATTTGCAGACCTGGACAGCGCTAGAGACGAATCCAATTATGTGTATATGACGGGAAACAATCTGGCGGCAAACGGCCGGCTGCTATGCAATCTTCTCCCCTGGCGTTCCAACGGATACGACACCGCCCTGAGCTACTGCTGGACATCTACGGTAATCGCCGTCACCCTATTAAACAGCGAAACCGGGATTGTGACCGGCGAAGAGAGAAGCGCTTACCTGGAGAAATTCCGGACGTGGTTTCGCGCAAAAGCTGCGGCAGGGACACCCCTTACCCTCTACTATCCTCTTGTCCAGCCGCAGCTCGAACAGGTGGACAACAAAACGAGGGCTTTACTTCTTTCCATTGCTCCGAAGGGGACCGGCACGGTTTTATCCACAGCCGCGACGCCTCACCCAGAGCTTTCCCTTTCCTATCACAAGGATGCGGATAAAACCATTGCCTCCCTGCTCAGCCGAATCGAAGTGTTGGAGGAGCAGGCGGTGAACGCGCAATGGTAACGGACTGAAAAAGCCGGAAAGATTCTATTAAAAATCGTATAAGGAGATGCATCATGACGGACGCATTTGTCAAAATTTTGACCCAGGTAGTCACACGGGGCCAGTATTCCTTAACGCAGATGCTCGAAAAACTTCATGTTCTGTGGGTGCAAAACCTTCTAAGCGACGAGGAGCTGGAAACCCTCACCGCTTTGGCCCAGACGAGCGTCGACCCGGATTACCGGGAACCCAAGCGCATCGAGGAACGGGTGAGCGCATTGGAAATCGAAAGCGTCAACACCATGCTGGCTCTGACAGAGCTTTATGAAATGATTTGAAATAAGTGAAGGAAAGGATGAATAAGAATATGAGTATGATCTATGCCACCCTCATCATCAAGGGGGTCAAGACCTTCGCAGACGTGCCGGACACCCTTAAAGACGCGGTCCGGCAGATTCTGGTGGAAGCCGGCTGTGAACATCTGACCGTCCAATAACAAGCCAATCTAGGAGGACAAATCTATGTTTCGAATCTGCATCGACCCTGGTCACGGCGAGTATGGCAATCCCTATCCCCAGCGCCCCGGCTATTATGAGGGGACGCAGATGTATAAGCTCGCCCAGTACCAAAAAGAGGAATTGGAAAAATATTCGGACGTGGAAGTAATCCTCACCCGCAAAACCATCACCGACGACCCGTCCCTGGACGCACGGGGAAAAATGGCGGCGGGCTGCGACCTGTTTTATTCCGACCATTCCAACGCCGCCGACAGCTCCGGCAACTGGAGTGCCGCCAGAGGGGTGGATATCTACGGCAGCAACCGCAAGCCAGCGGAGGCTTTGTGCAACCAGCTGGGCGCGGCCATCGCCGCCGCCATGGGCAACAACTTCCGCGGTACCTTCTACCGGGACTACCAGACCGGGCGCACTTACTCCGAACCACAGCCCGGAATGCTCGATTACTACGGTGTAATTCGTTCGGCGGTGGCCACCTCCTGTAAGGCGGCCATTATCGTCGAGCACGGGTTTCACACCAATGAGCTTGACAGCGCCTTTTTGATTAACGACGACGATCTGCGCAAAATGGCCAAGGCGGAAGTGGAGGTACTCGCCCGGTACTATGGGCTCGGCTCCTCCGGCGGGGAAACCCCTGCGCCCGACCCCACCCCTTCCGGGGACACCTATACCGTTGAGACCGGTGACAGCCTCTCCGCCATCGGCGCGAAGCTGGGGCTTGACTGGCGGGAAATCGCCGCCTTAAACGGCATCACCTCTCCCTATGTCATCTACACCGGACAGGTGCTCAAGCTCCCGGGCTCCTCCTCCGGCGGGGAAACCCCTACGCCCGACCCCACCCCCTCCGGGGACACCTACACCGTGCAGACCGGCGACAGCCTCTCCGCCATTGGCGCGAAGCTGGGCCTCGACTGGCGGGAAATCGCTGCCTTAAACGGCATCTCTTCCCCCTATATCATTTACACCGGACAGGTGCTCAAGCTCCCGGGCGCTTCCTCCGGCGGTACGCCCACGCCTGCCCCCACTCCCTCCGACTCCACCTACACCGTACAGACCGGCGACAGCCTCTCGAAAATCGGCGCGAAGCTAGGGCTTAACTGGCGAGATATCGCCGCTTTAAACGGCATCTCTTCTCCCTATATCATTTACACCGGACAGGTGCTCAAGCTCCCGGGCGGCGCAGACGACACCCCCGACGCCTCCCAGACGCCCGACACCTACACCGTGCAGAAGGGAGATTCTCTTTACAGCATCGGCAACCGGCTGGGTGTGAGCTGGAGCGAGCTTGCCGTGGCCAATTCCATCGCCCCGCCCTATATCATCTACGCCGGGCAGGTGCTCAAGGTTCCCGGCGGTACGGCCCAGGTGGCCACCTCCTACGCGGTGAAAACGGAGGATGCCCCCGACGAGGTGGACACCGATTACCAGGCCCTGTACCAGTCGGAAAAGACGGCCCGGGAAGCCGCGGAAAACAAGCTCAAAACCCTCATTGATAAGATTACAAGCCTCCTATCAGGCATGCAATAAGCATTCCTATTTCGCATTTCTCCTCTTCTCTCCTACCGAAGGCGGCGCGCAAAGCATAGGCTCTGCGCGCCGCCTTCCTCGTTTTTCCCCGCTCCCCCTTGCAACTGCATCTTAGTGCGCTTATACTAAACACATATCATAACTCCCCACTTTTATACCGCAGCCTGCCGATTCCGGCAGGGTAAAAGGAGCGTATTGCTATGGGTTTTTGCAAGGATTTTGTCTGGGGTGCGGCCAGCGCCGCTATTCAGATCGAAGGGGCCGCCTATGAGGACGGAAAGGCCCCGTCTCTCTGGGATGTGTATGCCCGTTACCCCGGCGCCGTCTACCGCGGCCAGAACGCCGACACCGCCTGCGACCACTACCACCGTTTTCAAGAAGATGTGGCGCTGATGAAGCGCATGGGGCTTACCGCTTACCGTTATTCCATCTCCTGGCCCCGGGTACTCCCCCAGGGGACGGGGGAAGTCAACCAAAAGGGCCTGGACTTTTACGACCGGCTGCTGGACGCCCTGCTGGAGGCGGGGATCGAGCCCTACCTGACCCTGTTTCACTGGGACTATCCTTACGCCCTCTACCAAAAGGGCGGATGGATGAACCCGGATTCGTCCGACTGGTTTGCCGCCTATGCCGACCGCATCACCCGCCGCTACGGCGACCGGGTGAAGCATTTTATCACCATCAACGAGCCGGAATGCTTTGTGGGTGCGTTTGAATCGGGAGATCTGGCCCCGTTTTACCGGGTTCATCGGCGGGACTATCTGCAAATGGCCCACAACGCCCTGTTGGGCCACGGTAAGGCGGTGCAGGCCGTCCGAGCCAACTGCCCTGGGGCAGCCTGCGGCTTTGCGGCCACTAATTGGCTCAAATACCCCATCACCGACGAGCCGGAGAACGTGGAACTGGCCCGCAAGCGATGCTTTGAGCTCAACGAGCCCACCGTTACTTCCTTCCCCTGGTGGACGGAGGCGGTGTACCTGGGCCGGTATCCCGCCGCGGCCGTGGCGGCCGCGGGGCCCGACATGCCGGTCATCGGCCAGAACGACATGGCCCTCATCTCCCAGCCGCTGGACTTCTTCGGCATGAACCATTACACCGGCATCCCTGTGGCGCCGGACGGGACCCAGGGCGACCCGGTTTTTTCCGACAATGCGCCCCGTAGCACCTACGACTGGCCCTTGCAGCCCAGGGCCTTCTATTACGCGGCCAAGTTTATGTACGAGCGGTACGGCCTGCCCATTCTGGTGACGGAAAACGGCTATTCCGGCAACGATCTGGTCAGCGCAGACGGAAAGGTTCACGACGCCTACCGCATCGAGCAGCTTTCCTCCTATTTGAAGGCCCTGCGCCGGGCGGCGGACGAAGGGGTTCCCGTGCTGGGGTACTTCCACTGGGCGCTGATGGACAATTTCGAATGGGCCCAGGGCTATGGCAAACGGTTCGGCCTTGCGTATGTCAATTTCGACACCCAGGAGCGGATTTTAAAGGATTCCGGGGAATATTACCGGAAGATCATCGAATCCAATGGGGATATATTATAATTCTGAACAGCCAAAAGCGCCTGGTCATGAACAATTATTCACGACCAGGCGCTTTTATAATTTTATTCTTTCGACTCATCCGTTTCTAATTCATCCAACGCGTACCGGCAACATTGCAATACCAGCATATTAAACGATATGTTCTCCCGGTTTGCTACCGCATTTAATTCTTCAAAAATGCTTTCGGTAAATCGTATTGTTCTCGGAATTGCTGCATTCGCAAAATCTTTATTGATTCGGAACATCTTCCGTCACTCCCCATATTTGATACCTATACTATAACCAAAAACAAAGTCAATATATATAACCGAATACGTAACCAAAATAGGTTACATATTCAGTTTTGATATGATATCGTATAGAAAAAAGGAGGGAGTTATAATGAGTAATATTTTAGAGGATCTTTTTCTAGGCGAAATCTGTCCGGATGAATGTCCGTTCGACCACATGGAACAGTACGAGCAAGAGATGGCTCTCATTTATGAAAATCAGAATTATCTCCTGGACAATTTGGATGGCACAGCCCGTCTAAAGCTCCTACAACTATTGGATGCTTTTGCCGAGGTTCTTTCTATCGTTTCGATTGGTCGCTTTTCACAAGGGATTCAAATCGGAGGAAAGCTAGTTCTGGAGATTTTTCGCTAAATAAAACACCTTCGATTTTTCCCTGATAACGTGTTCATTTCTTTCGCGTCGCCGAAAGAAACGAACCAAAGAAAGGGCGACTTAAGGGAGAAAAACTTCGTAAAGTTCGGGGGCAAGGTTTTTCTCCCTTAAGAATCCCTCTGTCCGCTCGGCCGGGATTGCAAAAGAGATTCACAACCGATTTTACCGGTTGACGGGGTTATGTGACTGTAATTCACCAAAGCTTTATTTTCCTCTCCCTGCCCTCCTCCGATCAGAGGGGGATTTTCAAGGGGGAAAAATTTGTGTCCCCGT
>CAMLYM010000051.1 GCA_946491705.1 uncultured Clostridia bacterium | reverse complement strand
CCATCCCCTTTCGTTCCCTGGCCTGCTGCACCCGGCAGGTAAGCGTGCGGTAGGTCAGGGTGTTGCCCTCGACGCGGATTTCGTCGCGGTTGAGGTTCGCGTAAAAGCGAAGGGACAGGGCCTTCGCCAAACCCTCAAGCCCCGCCCGGTCCGGAAGGCCCAAAAATTCCTTGATGCGCTTGGCTTCCATGACGGTAAAGCGTTTCCACGCCTCCCCGTCGTGAAACATGGCTTCCTCCATGCCGTACTTGCGCTCGATGGACTGAAACCATACCCCGTCCATGGCGAGCCAGTTTTTCGAGTAGATTTCGATGAGCCCGATCAGTTCTTCCTTGGTAAGCGCGTGTAACCGTTCAAAATTCTGCATAACGCCACTCCATTTCATTGATAATCTGCTTTTGAGTATACCACAATCGCGCCTTTCTGCGGGCGCGAAAACTTTTTCTTGACTCTCACGTTACGTCATACGGTATCATCATGCTTGCAAAGGAGAGATGCCCCATGAAACGCACGGTCAGCCAAGTGGCGAAGCTTACCGGGATCAGCGTGCGCACGCTGCATTACTACGACGAAACAGGCCTGCTGCCTCCCAGCGAGGTCACCGAGGCGGGCTACCGCCTTTATGACGACGCGGCCATGGCGCGTTTGCAGCAGATTTTGTTCTTCCGGGAGCTGGGCTTTGCGCTCATGGACATCCGCGGGATTCTCGACGATCCCTCCTTTGACCAGACCCAGGCGCTCGTGCGCCACCGGGAGCTGCTCACCCTCAAGCGGCAGCGGCTCGACGGCATTCTGCGCCTGGTGGATTCGCTTTTGAAAGGAGAATGCAGTATGCGTTTTGACGCGTTTGACGCTTCCTCGCTGGAGGAGGCGCGGGACCGGTATGCAAAAGAGGCAAAAGAACGGTACGGCGGCACCGCCGCTTACCGGGAAAGTGAAAAAAAAGCCGCCGCCTATACAAAGGCGGACTGGGCCCGCATCCAAGGGGAGATGAACGAGATTTTCGACGCCTTGGCCGCACAAATGGCGGCGGGCGCGGCCCCGTCCGGCCCGGCGGTACAGGCCCTGGCGGCCCGCTGGCAGGAACACATTTCGAAAAACCATTACGCCTGCACCAAGGAAATCCTCGCGGGCCTCGGGCAGATGTACGTGGAGGACTCCCGCTTTGCCGAGACCTTTGAGGGGCTCGCTCCCGGCCTCGCTCGGTATTTTAGCGACGCCATCGCCGTTTATTGCCGGGAAGGGTAACCGGGCTTAAAACGCCGCCGCAGGGAAACAGCCCACCGGAAAGGGCCGCTGTTTTATAAAAAACAGCGGCTCTTTTTCATTGCCGTGGACGGCCCGGCGGGTGTATAATCAAAAAAACAAGAAAGGAGCACACCCTATGTACACCATTGCTTCCCGCGTAGGGGCCAGCCAGACGGGCGCGGACGGAAACATGAAGCTTATTTCCGCCGTGGACCTGATGCAGGACTGCTCCATGCTCTGGATGGAATCGGAGCCGTCCTTCACCACCTTCCTTTCGTCAAACAACCTGGGGATGTTTTTGCTGTTCCGCCAGGCTCAGGTCATCCGGCTGCCAAAGTACGGCGAACGGGTGCGCGCCGCCACCAGCATCTATCAGTGCAAGGGCTTCTACGGCTACCGCAACACCTTCCTTTACGGAGAGGACGGAGGGCCTTGCGTCAAATCCTGGGGAATCGGCGCGTTCGTCAGCTATGAAACCGGGCGGATGGTCCGGCTTCCCAAGGAGGAGATGGACAAGGTGGTCTTAGACCCGCAGCTTGATATGGACTATGGGGACAAGCGCATCCTCCTGCCGTCCGGCGAATCTAAGCCCCTGCCCGCGATGCCGGTCCGACGAAATGACATCGACTTAAATGGACATATGAACAACGCCCGGTATCTGGAAGCGGCAATGGAGCTGCTGCCGCAGGGGCGGACGGTTTTGGGGTTTCGCGTGGAATACAAAGCGCCCGCCAAGCTGGGGGACCTGCTTTACCCGGGCCTGGTGGAAGCCGGAAACCGGGTTTACATTACCTTGTCCGGCAACGATGGGCAGACGTATGCGGTGCTGGAGTTCTCCCTCGGCTCCTGATCCGTCGCCGCCCGAACCGGAGCGTCGGGAACCCGGCCGCTTGCTGCTTGCCAGCCGGGCCTTTGGTTTCATTCCCGAATATGAAAGAAACCGCAGCGGAACACAAATTGCATTTCGCTGCGGTTTCTTGTTTTTGTGACTATTTTATGGGCAACGAACCGTGAAAAAACCATGCAAAACAGAAAGAAAAATCTTTCTAAGATTCCATAGGCGGGGCCTGACCCCCTGTAATTCGCAAAAAGCTGGCAGCGACTGCGAGCCGCCGTGAAGCGCTTGCAACCAGGCAAGTAAACCAAACGTGACTTTGTAAAAAACCGGAGCAGGCGATAGATCACCTGCTCCGGTTTGGTGCGAGAGACGGGACTTGAACCCGTACGCCATAAGACACACGCCCCTCAAACGTGCCTGTCTGCCAGTTCCAGCACTCTCGCGGGTCAACAGACGTTATTATAGCGTAATCCCCAACCGTTGTCAACCGGTTTTTTTCGTTTTATTCCGCGCGGTTACGACCGGTTTTCCGAAGGATTTACACACCTCTTTGAGCACGCAGACCTCGCAGTTCGGATGGCGCGCGTCACAGACCGCCCGTCCGTGGAGCACAAGCCTGTGGCAAAACCGGGTGGATTCTTCCGGCGGCAAAAGGGCGCGCAGTTCCTTTTCCACCTTGGCTGGGTCCTTGGTGTCGCAAAGGCCGATGCGGTTGGACAGACGAATGCAGTGGGTATCTGCGATGACCGCTGGTTTCCCGAACACCTCGCCCACCACCAAATTGGCGGTTTTCCGGCCCACGCCCGGAAGCTTTACGAGTTCTTCCACCGTATCGGGAATCACGCCGCCGTATTCGCTTTGCAGCTTCTGGCACATCGCCACGATATCCCTGGCCTTGGTCTTGTAAAGACCGCAGGGATGCACGATTTCCTCCACTTCGGAAAGATCCGCGTTTGCGAAGGCCTCCAGGGTAGGATACTTGGTAAAGAGCACCGGTGTGACTAGGTTGACCCTGGCGTCGGTACATTGGGCGGACAGACGGGTGGCAATCAGAAGCTCCAAGGGATTCTTTACGGTAAGGGAACACAGCGCGTCGGGATATTCCTGCTTAAGCAGATCCACCGCCGCCAAAGCCCGTTGCTTTTTTGTCATTGACGATCACCTCACCCGCATTTTAGCACGCTTTTTTCCCAAAAGGAAGAGGAAAATCACAAAATGGAGGAAATTAGTATAACTTGCTGAAAAGTGATTCAGGTGTTGCCCTGCCTGGCGCAATTTGCTATAATAAACAGACATTCGATTTTCCTATGACGCGCGAGGCTACGCGCAGGAGGTCCTTCTATGCCCCAGGTAAAACCAAAGGTCACCCTGATTTCCCATACTCCTGACCCGGAACGCACGGTGGCGGCGGCCGCTCGCCTTTGCTACTCGCCCGCCCATCTCGACCAAGTGTTTGACGATATGACGCCTGAAAAGGCCGCCGGGTTTGTGGACATGCTCTCGGAAATCGGGCATCAGTCCCCCATTGAGCACGCTTCCTTTACCTTCGGCATCGAAGGCGTGTCCCGTGCGCTGCTCACCCAGATCACCCGCCACCGCATCGCTTCCTTCAGCGTGCAGAGCCAGCGGTATGTGGTGGAGGACGGGTTTGACTATGTGATCCCTCCCGAAATTGAGAAGGAGGAGCGGGCCAAGGCGCTTTTCATCGAGGCGATGGGCCGTGCCCAGGAGGCTTACAGCACGCTGCAAAAGCAGCTGGCACACGTGCACGAGGCGGCGCTGATTGCCGAAGGAGCCGATCCGAAAAAAGCAAGAGCCGCCGCTCAGAAAAAGGCGGCGGAGGACGCGCGCTTTGTCTTACCCAACGCCTGTGACACCAAGATGGTGGTGACCATGAACGCCAGAAGCCTCTATAACTTCTTTTCCCTGCGCTGCTGCAACCGGGCCCAGTGGGAAATCCGGGAGGTAGCCGGGCAGATGCTGGCGCTTACGCGCAAAGTGGCGCCTCATCTTTTTGCAAAAGCCGGGCCGCCCTGCGTGGCGGGTCCCTGCACGGAAGGCAAAATGACCTGCGGCAAGGCGGAAGAAGTGCGCAAACGGTTTTCGGCATTGGGAGGCGACGCGACATGAGAGGGCTGCTGGTGCTGGAAGGCCTGGACGGCAGTGGAAAATCCACCCAATTTGCATGTTTGCTCGAACGGCTTCGTTCGGAGGGGTATACTAGCAAAGGAATTTCCTTTCCCGACTATAAGGAGGAATCGTCGGCGCTGGTGCGCATGTATTTGGACGGGGAATTTGGTTCGGATGCGGACAGCGTCAACGCTTACGCAGCCTCCAGCTTTTATGCAGTGGACCGGTACGCCAGCTTTAAAAGGCACTGGCAGGCGGATTACGAGGCAGGAACGCTGATTGTCGCCGCCCGGTATGTCACCTCCAACGCTATCTATCAGATGGCGAAGCTCCCAAAAGAAGAATGGGAAGAGTATCTTTCCTGGCTTTTTGATTATGAATACAATCGCCTAGGGCTCCCCCGGCCGGATTGCGTGGTGTTTCTGGACATGCCGCCGCAGGTTTCCCAGAAGCTGCTTTTAAAGCGCTACGGCGGCGATGAAAGCCGCAAGGACGTCCACGAGCGGGACGAAGCCTACCTGCTGCGCTGCAGAGAGGCGGCGCTGTTCGCGGCCAACGCGCTTTCCTGGACGGTGATCTCCTGCGCCCAGGAAGAGGGACCAAGACCGGTGGCGCAGATTCATGAAGATATCTTTCAAGTATTTCGCGAACGATTGGAATCGAGGGAATAATACATTGATGCAACAAGTATTGCTGGATTTTAAAGAACCGACCATTTCCGACCGGGACTGGGTGACCGAACTCACGTCTTATGCAAACTTCAACAATTCCGAGTACAGCTTCGGCAGCACCTACATGTGGCGCCGGTACATTAATAAACGGATCACCCGGTATAAGGACTTTTTTCTGGCCAGGGCCTGCCTGCGGCAATGCGCCTATCTCTTCCCAGCAGGAAAGGGAGACGTGCGGGAGGCCATCGAGCTATTGCGGGCGGACGCGGAGGAAAACGACCAGCCTTTGCGGTTTTATTCGGTAACGCCCGAAATCCGCCGTCAGCTGGACGAATTGTATCCGGGCCAGTTTGAATACGAGGACTGCCGGTACGCCTACGACTACGTGTACGAAAGCAGCGACCTGATTTCTCTTTCCGGGCGCAAGTACCACGGCAAACGCAACCACATCTCCCGGTTCGACCAGGATAATCCCAATTGGACCTATGAGGACATCGACCATCACAACCTGTGTGACTGCTGGGATATGTTTGAGGAATGGCTGCAGGAGGACAAAAACGGGTCTTCCAGCTACGACGACGAGATGCTTGCCCTGCGGGACACCTTGGATTATTTTGACGAGCTGGGAATGCAGGGCGGCCTTCTGCGGGTGGGCGGCAAGGTGATTGCCTTCACCATCGGCGAACCGCTGACCGACGACTGCTTTGATCTGCATTTTGAAAAAGCCTTTTCCGCCATCCAGGGAGCGTATCCCAAAATCAACCAGGTGTTCGCCCAAAAGCGCCTGTCCGGGTACCGGTACATCAACCGGGAGGAGGACATGGGCATCGAAGGGCTCAGACGGGCAAAGCTTTCCTACCAGCCAGCCTTTTTGGTGGAAAAATCTTATGCTGTGTGGAAGGACGAGGAATGAGAACGCGGATTGACAAGGAGAACGCTCCCAAGCTGCAAGCGCTGTGGGAGCAGGTCTTTGGGGACAAGGCGGAAGCAATCGCCTTGTTTTTGAATGGCTGCAAGGCTTTGGCGGACGTTTACGTCTATGAGCAAGGCGGTGAGATCGCGTCGGCCCTTTACGTGCTGCCCGCTTCTATGGCCCTTGGCGGGACGTGGACCCATGCTGGATACATCTATGCGGCGGCCACCCTGCCCCAGGCTCGGGGGCAGGGAATCATGTCCCGCCTGTTAAAAGAAGCGGCCGACGGGGCTGCCAAGGACGGGATTTCTTTTCTGACGCTTCGCCCGGCAAACCCGCCTTTATTTGACTATTACGCGAAACACGGGTATGATACCATATATAAAGCAGCTTCCCACGTCTTTTCCAAGGAAGGTCTCGAGGCGATTTCCGTCCCGGGCGGCAAGACGGCAAAGGCAACACCGGCCTTTGTAAGCGGGGCGCTCAAAGACGCGTTTGCAGGCAGACCCGGCTCCCTTTTGTGGGAAGCGGATATGCTCTCCTACCAGCTTGCCATCCACGCCTATTACGGCGGCAAGGCGGTGGCGGCGGATACCCCCGCCGGGAAAACAGCGGCCCTTTATTTCGAGGAGCAGGACCAGATTACCTGTCTCGACCCCATTGCAAACAGAGAAAGCTTTCCTTATCTGTGCGAGGTTCTGGGGCGGGAAACGGGAGGCAAACCAATCCAGATGCGCCTGCCGGTGGGTCTTTTGTACGGAGAAACGCAAACAGACCTGGAGCCGGTGGGAATGGCTTGTCCCATCACCGGGTCGCTTTCGCAGATGAAGGATGCGTTTTTGCCCCTGACCATGGAATAAACAGGCATTTGTGTGTGACAAACGGAGGTTTCGAAATGGTATATGTATTTTTAGCCAACGGGTTTGAGGAAATGGAAGCCATCGCTCCCATTGATTTGCTGCGCCGAGCCGGCGTGGACGTGACCACGGTGGGCGTAGGCGCCACGGCGGTGCGGGGTTCCCACGGCATTGTACTGGCGGCGGACACGCTGGATTCGTCGGCTATGCCCGACGACCTGGAGGCGGTGGTGCTTCCGGGCGGGATGCCGGGTACGCTGAACCTGGAACATTCCCCGGTGGTACAGAAATTCATTGACCATGCGGTGGAAAAAGGCGCGATTGTGGCGGCAATCTGCGCGGCACCCTCCATTCTTGGACACAAGGGCCTGTTAAAGGGCAGAAAAGCCGTTTGCTATGAAGGATTTGAAGGGGAACTGGAAGGCGCCAGCGTGGGATCTGAACCGGTGGCGGTGGACGGGCCGTTCATCACTTCAAGAGGTGCAGGAACGGCGACTCAGTTTGCGCTTGCCTTGCTTGCAGCGCTGAGGGGAGAAGGGGCCGCAGACAAGGTGCGCGGTTCCATTCTGTGCCCGTAACCGATATCCGGGTGTTCAAGACGGAGCTTCGCCGCCGGTTTCGGGAGCTTCGCACGGGCATGCCGGAGGACGAGAAAAAAAGCAGGGACGCCCGCATCCGAAAGCGGGTGCAGGCGCTTTATCAGTATAAGCGGGAGAAGGTCCTCCTTCTTTATATTTCCACTGCCATTGAGGTGGACACCATCGGCATCCTAAAGGAAGCCCTGGCCGCAGGCAAACGGGTGGCGGCTCCCAGGTGCGTGCCGGGGACGAGAGAGATGGATTTTTACTTTATCCGTTCCTTGTCCGATTTGGAGCCGGGCACCTTCGGCGTGCTCGAGCCGATTGTGGACCGGTGTGAGAAAATGACCGATTTTTCCCGGGGCCTTTGCATTGTGCCGGGGCTTGGGTTTGACCATACCGGCTTTCGCCTAGGCTATGGGAAAGGCTACTACGACCGGTTTCTTTCCCGTTTTCAGGGAACCACGGTGGGCATCTGCTACCGCAGCTGCGTGCAGCGGCGGCTGCCCCACGGCCGGTACGACAAATGGGTGGACATTCTTGTAACCGAGGATTACACTAGGCGCACCCACGTGCATGTGCAATAAGGAAAGAGGGCGCTTCCCTTCAGGGAAACACCCCTTGTCCGTTTTCTTTATGTTACCCGCGTCAGCAGCCGCAACCGCAGCACAGCAGCAGGAGCAACACAATCCAAATCCAACAGCAATTGTTGGCTCCACCGTTGCAGCACATACTTGTCACCTCACTTTTGCTCCCCTGTTTTACAACCGGGGACTCTATTTCAGTATACGCATTTCCTTTTCGAGAAGTGACGGCTCTATCCGCGCGCCGAAAGCCGGCGGGCGTTTTCGATAAAGCAGGCCTTTCATGAAACCTATTTGGCGGCGCCGACCGACCCCGCCACAACAGGAGGTACGTACATGAACGAAAATCCGAACTATCCTGCAGACGACAAGGATATCCCCGTCGATCTGCCCAAGGATCCCGAGATCCCCGCCGAGCCGCTCTTTGAGCCGATGGACAATCCGCCGGAATTCAAGGTAAACATAAAAGAGGACTCCGGTGATGATATGACCGACCTGTTCGAGCTGGCGAGCGAGGATGACGAGGGGGAGACACCCGACGTGAATACGGCAAACGGTCCGGTAAAAAAGAAGCTCGACGGCAATAAAAAGAAAAAAGAGAACCGACTGCTGTACGGCGGCTGCGCCAAATCGCTGATTTATGCGGTGGTTATCATCGGCGTTTCCCTGCTTCTTTCCTTTGTGCTCCTTTTGGGAATCAACGATATGGTGGGTCTGGTAAAGCCCAACGCCGAGGTGACCGTCACCATTCCGGAAGGAGCCACCACCGACCAGGTGGTGCAGATCATCAAGGACAGCGGCGCGGTCAGCCAGCCGCTCTTTTTCAAGCTGTACATGAGTTTGACGAAATCCACGGAGAAAATCGAGCCGGGCGAGTACACCATCAACACCAACTACGACTATATGCGCATTATTTCCAGCCTGAAGGGGGCCGGGGCCACCTATGAAACGGTGGAACTGAATTTCCCTGAAGGCTTTACCCTGGAACAGATTGTGGACCGGCTGGTGGAAAACGGCGTCAACACCCGGGAAGCATTGATGAATTCGCTGCAGAATACCGAATTTGAATACGACTTGGTCAAGGATATCCCCACCGACGATCCGGACCGGCTGACCAAGCTGGAAGGCTACCTTTTCCCGGACACGTATGAGTTCTACAAGGGAGAAGCGCCCGACAGCGTCATCGGCAAGTTCCTGGCCAACACCGAAAAGAAAATCACGGCGGAAATGCGTGAGCAGGCAAAGGCGTCTGGCATGACCGTGGATGAGCTTCTCACTCTCGCGTCGGTCATTCAGGAGGAATCGGGCGAATACGAGCAGATGCTCAAAATTTCTTCCGTCTTCCACAACCGGCTTAACAGCCGGGAATTCCCCCGTCTGGAGTCCGACCCCACCACCGAATACGCCCAGGCCCACAATGCCCCCGCCTACGACACCTATCAGGTGGCGGGCCTGATGCCCGGTCCCATCTGTAATCCCGGCATTGAGGCTATTCTGGCGGCTCTGTCGCCGGACAATACCAATTACCTCTTCTTTGTCACCGACCTGAAAGGCAATTACTATTACGCCACCACCTATAACGCCCATCTGAAAAATATACAGACGGCGGAAGCTGTCGACAATGAGGTTAAGGCATCCAGTGGACAATAACAACGTATTCCATCGAACCCCATGCGGCGGGGCAGAGCTTCTCTGCCCCGCCGGAGACGTTTCGCGCCTGAAAGCCAGCGTGGACTTCGGCGCGGACGCGGTGTACCTGGCGGGACAGGAATTCGGCATGCGCACTTCGTCGAAGAACTTTGCTGAAGAGCTTCCTGAAGCGGTGGCCTACGCCCATGAACGCAGCGTCAAGGTTTATCTTACCTGCAACACCCTGCCGCGAAATGAAGAGCTTCCCCGTTTGCCCGACGCCCTGCGTTTCGCCGCCCAAAGCGGTGTGGATGCGTTTATTATCAGCGACGTAGGAATTCTCGCCCTGGCAAAGCGGGTGGCGCCCCAGGTGGCCCTCCATGTTTCCACCCAGGCGGGGGTGGTCAACTATTTGACCGCCCGGGCTTTTTACGAGCTGGGTGCGTCCAGGGTGGTGCTGGCGAGAGAGCTTTCCTTGACGGAAATCCAGGAGATCCGGGCGAATACCCCTCGGGAGCTGGAGCTGGAAGCCTTCGTACACGGGGCCATGTGCATGTCGGTATCCGGGCGGTGCCTCTTGTCCAACTATCTGACCGGCCGGGACGCCAACCGGGGGGACTGCGCCCAGCCCTGCCGCTGGCGCTACGCGCTGATGGAGGAAAAGCGGCCGGGGCAGTACTTCCCGGTGGAGGAACAAGGAAACGGCTCTTATATCCTCAACGCCCGGGATCTTTGCCTGATCGACCATCTGCCCGCCCTGTCAAAGGCGGGTGTCACCAGCTTTAAGATCGAGGGCCGGGCCAAATCCGCTTATTACGCGGCTGTCACCGCCTATGCCTACCGGCAGGCCATTGATTTTTATGCCGCCCATCCTAACGGCGAGCCGCTGCCCGACTGGATTCGGCAAGAGGTACATAAGGTCAGCCACCGGGAATATAGCACCGGGTTTCTTTTCGGTACGCCCGGGCAGGAGCTGGAAACCGGCGGCTATGTGCGGGACTATGAGGTGATTGCCGTGGCGATAGGCTGGGAGAAAGGCCGGGTGCTGCTCGAACAGCGCAACCGGTTCTTTGAAGGGGATGAGGCGGATTGCCTTAGCCCTTTAGAGCGCCCCTATCTGCTGCAGCTTACCGACCTGCGGGACTTGGACGGCAACCCAGTAGAAGCGGCGCCTCATCCGAAAATGCGCCTGTCGGCTGCCTGCGAGCGCCCGGTGGCCGCAGGAACCCTGCTTCGCAAACGAACAAAAGGATAGAAAAAGGGACGGCGTATCGCGCCGTCCCTTTTCTGTTCCGGCGAAGCTGTAAGCCAGCCGGACAAAGATGGAATACAACAAGATTTCATTGCATAGGGTTATAGCAGAGGCCTTGTCTTTAGAGAAATCCAATTGACTTTGCCGATGGGCAGGCCTATACTTAAACCAGAACCTTAAACCAAATTCTAGAGGGGGTAATTGCAGCATGCGAAAAGGAAAGTTCAACATTGTCCTGTCGTTTTACGCGGTCGTCGCCTTTGTGCTGGCGATTCTGGGTCAGGTGCTGCTGTGCGGCCTGCTGCTGGGCTTCGTGATTGCGGCGGAGCGAGACGAATGGGCGGTCAGGCAATGTATGCAGGCGTTTTTCCTGTCCATCGTCAGCGGGATCGCCGGCGTGATACAGAGCGTCATGAGCGTGTTCAACATCGTCCCGGTGCTCAATTGGCTGACCAGCGGCATTACCAGCTTTGTCGTGGGCGTGATCTACCTGGTGGTTCTGATCTTTGCGATCATCGGTTTGGTGCATGTATGCAAGGGTCAGGATGCGAGAATCCCGTGGCTGACGACGCTGGCAGGCAAAGCCTACGGCGTCATGGCTCAACATATGGGAAATCCGGGCGGCCCCGCAGGGCCTTCCGGTCCCACCGGTCCGGCGGCATAGCCGTTTCAAAAGCCCTTCGCTTGCCTTTATGGCGGCGAAGGGCTTTTATCTGGGAAGCATAACAATGGAAGGGCCGACAGCGTATTGGAAATATGGCTGCGTCACCAAGGGGTGTAGCTTCGTCTTGTTTTCAGGGTTGCCGCGTGCAGGGTAAAGCAGGAATCGGTTTTATACGATGAAAGCGGCTGTGGATCAACAAGTCTCCGTATTGCCCTCTTCAGCGAATCCGAAGACGGTCTTGCAGGCAGTTCCCGCATGCGTGCGGACAGCGCTTGCAAGGCGCCTTCGGATTTTTTCCGCTGCGAGCGGTTTCCTCGAGACACTTCTATCTAACGGTAAGATTTAAGGAGCGGATGGAGACGAATCCAGGAACAGTATCTCTTAGGTCGCTTCGCCGTCCTTTAACTTTGTCCGGTATAAGCACTTATATAAAAGCCGTCCGTTCACCCGCAGCGACTGCATCAAGCTGACCGCTTTTACCTCCATAGCCGCCGTGGAAATGGATGCGGCGAAAGCTTCTCCATCAAAACCAGGCTGCATTCTCACCTGCCGTCCCAACGTCAGGTGGGGCCGGTATTCTCTCGCTTCTAGAAGAAAGCCCCGTGTCCGCAGGGCGGCGCATAAAGACGCATAGAGAGCAGCCAGAGCCGGGCTTTTTTCCACCCCGCACCACCATATGTCTCCGCCCTCCCGGCGAAATGTCCCCGCCCCTGACAGAATCAGGCAAAAGGAATTGCCCGCTGCTTCCTCCATGGCAGTCTTTACCGCGTCGAGCCGGGTTTGTTCTCCCAAAAATACCAGCGTCAGGTGCAGGTTTTCCCTTCGGGTAAAGTTCCCGCTGCGGGCGTTCGCCCGCAAGGTATCCACAGCAGCGCAAAGCTGGTTTTTCACCGCGTCGCTCAGTTCAATGGCCAGAAACAGCCGCATGACGTTTTCCTTCCTTCTTACAGCTCATAGGGAGTGACCGCCCACTTCAGGCACCCTTCTTCCCGTGCTTCGAACACCCGGTATCCTTCCAGAATCTCGTTGAGCGGACCCTTGTGGGTGATGAGAAAACCGGTGCGCAGCCGTCCGGCCGCCAGCAGATCCAGGAGCCGGGCACAATGGACTGCATCCACCCCGCCGGTCTTAAATATCAGATTTTTCCCATACATACGGGGCAGCGGCAGCCGCTGTTCCTTTTCGTACATGGCCACCAGCGCCACCACCGCGTTTGGCCGCGCGATCCGCCAGGCGAGCTCAAAGGTGTTTGTCCCGCCCGCCGCTTCAATAACCCCGTCCGCCCCCCGGCCTCCCGTCAGGGAACGCACCAGGTCTTCGGCGTTTTCTTTTTGAGGATTGCAGATAACCTGGGCAAAACCTTCCTTTTTCGCCACGGCGAGTCTGCTTTCATCCATGTCCAGCGCGATCACCTGTCCAGCTCCGAATAGCCTCGCGCATTGCATGGCGCAAAGTCCTACCGGCCCCGCGCCGATGACCGCCACCGTGTCGCCCGGGGTAATTGCGCAGAGCTGGGCTCCAAAATAACCGCTGGAAAGAATGTCCCCTACAAAGAGGGCATCCTCGTCGGACACCGTGTCCGGGATTTTCGTCAGCCCCTGCTTTGCAAAGGGAACCCGGACATATTCCGCCTGGCAGCCGTCGATTCGGCAGCCCAGCTCCCAGCCGCCTTTCTCGCAGTTGTTGATAAAGCCCTGCCTGCAAAACCAGCAGTCTCCGCAGAACGTGATGCAATTGGCGGCCACCCGGTCGCCGGGCTTCAGTCCGCCCGCCGCCTCCCCGGCAGCCGCCACAATTCCCACAAATTCATGGCCCAGCACGATTCCAGGCTTCGCCCGGGGCACCGCGCCGTGTACAATATGCAGATCGCTGGTGCAGATGGTGGACAACGTCACCTTCACAACGGCGTCCTCCGGCGCGAAAAGCCTGGGAACCGGCCGGTCGGTCAGGGCAAGGGAGCCGTCCTCCCGCCATACCAGCGCTTTCATAGTCTTCATTGCTCTTTCTCCTTCCAGTACCACCATTTGAGTTTCTGGGGATCGGGATGCTCGGTCTGGGCAAAATAAACGCACAGCCGGTAGACATAAAGAACACACCGGTCCAGCTCGACGCCTCTTTGCAGGCAGCTGCGGTCGTACATCTCCTGAGGATCCTGCCCTTTTAAGGAGGCGACGTTGCGGTATCCCAGTTCCAGAAGAAACCGCTCCATGGCGGGGCCTACGCCGGGAATCCGCTGCAAATCGCTTTTCATCCGTTTCCCTTCCTTTCCTGTTCCACCGCAATGCCTTTGGAAAAGCGCCGCCTAGCTTAAATGAGACGGCATCCACCCGTACGGCTACAAAGTCAATAACACTGGGAAATCATCCAAACCCGGTCAAAGGCACGGGCCTTTAAATCCGCTTCCCGGATATAAAAGTAAAGCCGGCCGCAATCGCCGAACATCAATTCAAAAGTATCCGCTTCGCTTTTCACCGTGTCCAGCTGCAACAGCAGCCGCCACTGCTTGCTTTCCTTTGCAAACCGAACCCGGTCTTCTTCCGAGAGACTCACTCTTCCGCCGCAGTAGACGCCGTTGGTCACCCGTTCGCATTCCTCCCGCATCTCGTTCTGAATAACGTCGGCAAAACCCAAAAGCTTGGTAACCGTATCGGGCAAGTCGGGCAGGTTAAGCGCAGCCTGGCGCTCCACCTCGTAATTGTCCAGGTCCTCTTCCGTGAGAACGCCCTCGGGGCAGTCGGACAGAAATTCCTCACAGGAGGGCAGGTCACAGCGGGACGAAAATCGTATGCGAAGTTCGGGAAACTGGAAATCAGGCGCCAAATCCGCAGGAAACTCAGTAGATGCCAGTTCTTCTTTAGGCCCGTCGTAATAATACACCCTCGCGCTTCCCGCGTCTGCCGGGTCAAATCCCCAGGTCTGCGTTTCCATTTCATAGAAAAAATAGAGGATGCCCTTGTCTGGCAGACACCTGTCTGCATCCAGAAAATGGAGTTCCTCGCAGTTGATTTGCAGGAGGAAAGCCAGGGGGCGGCTTTTCGTCACATCGTGAAAATCTTTTCCTTCATAATAGTACCAATCAAAATCCGCCGGAAGGTCTGGTTTCCCCCCAAATTTGGAAGCACCTTTGCAGAGCGTTGCATCTTTGGAAAAGGTGCATTCCAGCGTATTTTGATAAAGAGAAGAAAGCAGCTCGCTGAGCTTCATGGTTCAACCACCTTCCAATCCAGATTTTACAGGAAAAACGTCCAAGATTTTTCCTATCCTATGCTTGCATTATATGGGGACGCACAAACCCTGTCAAGAGAGTGACAGGCCATGCCAAACAAGTTTCCTAATTTTTGGATGATATTCACTAAAAATAAGAAATCGCCTTAGCCTTACAGAATGCGAGGATTTTCTCAATGGGACCAAATGAAGTGTATCTCCGCGGAAACGCAAAAAGAAAGCAAACTGCCATGGCGGTAAGAAACGGAGCTTGCTGCGGAAGGCTCAAAAGCCGCATAACCGGTTGGGACAGAAGAATCCACGCTCTTAAACATCGCGTTTTTGTAATTGATTTCAAAAAATATATACATATTTTTTTCTATAACACATCTATATTTGTATCTATCTCTAAACCTGAAATTACCTATTGCATTTGAAGAAAAAGTGCTCTATAATAATAAAACACTCGATTGAGTGAATAGAGACAGCGCGGAGTGGAGCAGTCCGGTAGCTCGTCGGGCTCATAACCCGAGGATCTATCCTCTCGACGCTTTCTCTGTTTGATATTTTTCCTTTCTCAACTTGCAAAATTCCATATGTCGCGGAGTGGAGCAGTCTGGTAGCTCGTCGGGCTCATAACCCGAGGATCTATCCTCTCGACGCTTTCTCTGTT
>CAMLYM010000050.1 GCA_946491705.1 uncultured Clostridia bacterium | reverse complement strand
AAACCCCGAAAAAAAAAAGAGATTCCGGGAAGAAAGGGGCCCGGGCGACTTTTTTCTTCGTCGCCGGGCCCTTTTTATTTCTTTTATAAAGATCACCGGGCCAAGCATGTAAAAGAAGACCTCAAGGCGGTTATTCGTCTACAAACCGGTACCCCACGCCCACCTCGGTCAGGATATACCGGGGATGGGTGGTATCCTTCTCGATTTTGCGGCGGATGTTGGCCATGAATACCCGCAGAGACTGGGGTTCCTCCACGTTGCTGTACCCCCAGACCTGCTTGTTGATGAAGCTGTGTGTGAGCACCTTTCCGGCATTGTCCACCAGCAACACCAGCAGCTTATATTCAATCGGGGTCAGATGGACTTCCTTACCCTCCACAAACACCTTGCGCTTTTCAAAGTCGATGGTCAGCGTGTCCAGAGTAAACACGCTGTTTCTGGCTACCTTAGGCTGGTGCTTGCGCAGCGCCACCCGGATGCGGGCCAGCAGCTCGTTGATGTAAAAGGGCTTGGTAATGTAATCGTCCGCCCCCATGTCCAGCGCCTGCACCTTTTCTTTCTCCTGCCCTCTGGCCGACACTACGATCACCGGCACGTCGGAAAAGCTTCGGATCTGCTCGAGCACCTTAAGCCCGTCAATATCCGGCAGCCCCAAATCCAGAAGAATCAGATCGGGATTATTGGAGAGAAAGAGGGAAATCCCCTCTAAGCCGGTGGCCGCCGTCTCGTGGCGGTAACCGTTGGTTTTCAGGGAGATGGACAGAAAATTTTGAATGTTCTTATCGTCCTCAATGATGAGAATGCTGGGCTCGTTATTCATCCGGTTGCGCCTCCTTATCGAGAGGAAGTGTGAAGCGGAAGGTGGCTCCGCCGTGGGCGTTGTTTTGGGCGGTGATCCTGCCGCCGTGGGCTTCGATGACCGACTTGCAGATGGACAGCCCCAGCCCTACGCCCCGGGAGGAATCCGACTTCTCCGTTCTCGAGGAGACGAAGCTTTCGAAGATATGGGGAAGCAGGGTGGGATCGATTCCGCCGCCGTTGTCGGACACTTCAAATACCGCTTCATTTTTCTGGCGGAATACCCGCAGCAGAATCTGGCTGTCGGGCTTCGTGTGCTGAAAGGCGTTGTCCAGAAGATTCACCAGCACCTGCACCATCAGCCGGCCGTCCATAGGAACCAAAAGCAGCTCGTCCGGCATCTGGATAGACAGCCGGTGCTCCCTCTGCTGTTTTGCAGCCCTGCCGCAGGCTTCGGATACAATGTCGTCCACCACCTCGTCCTGCTTTTGGATGAGAAGCCGGCCGTCCTGAATCCGGGTCATGTTCAGTAGGTTCTCCACCATGTTGTTGAGCCACATGGCGTCATTTGTGATGTCGGACAAGAGACTCTTAACCGTGTCCCGGTCTAGCTCGCCGAAGGATTCCATCAGAAAGCTGGTAGATCCGGCAATACCGGTCAGCGGGGTGCGCAGGTCGTGGGAAATGGAACGCAGCAGATTGCTTCGGAGCTTTTCTTTTTCAATTTCCATGCGGATTTCTTCCTGTTGGCGGCGAAGCTGTTCGCGCTCGATGGCCATCGCCGCCTGGGACAGGACGGTGTTCAGAAAAAGGGAGCGATCTTCACTCCACTTTTGGTCTCCCCTGTAAAAAGACGCCACTCCCAGCACATGGTTGCTGCTTTGCAGAGGAGTGAACTGCCAGCTGGAGTTCTTATAATGGCCGGTGCCGCAGCCGCACGCCTCTTTATGAGAGAAGCACCACTTGGCCAGGTCCCGGTTCATGTCGGCCACTTTTGCGTCCTCCCCGTCAAAGGAAACCACGCGCAGCCCCTGTCCGTCCTTGTCGTCGCTTTCCAGATAAAGAATGCACCGGTACTGGTATTCGCTTAGGATTTTTAAGGCGTGCAAGGCGATTTCCTCCACGCTCGTCAAATTCAAATACCGTTTGCTGATTTCGTACAGCCGCCTGGCCTGACGCTCGTTGCGTTTGGCCGTATCCGCGTGCTGCTGCAGCCGCTTGGCCAGGGTACCGGTAAGAGTAGAGATCACCAGAAAAATGAGAAAGGTGATGATATAGTTGGGATCGCTTACCAGGAACGTCCACACCGGGTCGGTAAAGAAGAAATTGAAGGCGAAGACGCATACCACTGAGGAGAAAAATCCCCAGCCGTAACCCTTCGTACTGATATTTACCAGAAGCACCCCGGTCAGATATACCATTAATATATTTTCTTCCCGAACGCTTTCCAGGTGTTTAAACCCGATGGAAATCAATGTGCAGAGAAGCAAAATCCCCGCTGTCTTGAGAAAGTTGATCCAAAACCGGCTGGCCGCCGAAACGGATGTGTTCATCCCCATCTCCGCCCTTTCTGCAAAGGTAACGTATACCTTATTATACACTGTTTTTTCATTCAGCAAAAGTCTCCCATAAAAAAACGGGAAATAAAAACAAACGGGTTTCTGCTGATAGCTTAGGCAAAAACCCGTTTGTTTTTATTTGTATTCATTATAGCATCGCGAAAATAAACCCTGCATAAAGAAGAAGAACGATCACATAAAGATTCCATTAAGATCAATCAAGCTTTTAAAAATGCAAATGAAAATAGGCCCCAGGGTACGCAGAGGAAGAAGAAAGGCGTTTCCTGTATTGCCGGCGGCCCTTGGTGAGAATCACCAGTAGAATTTCCACGAACCGGCTGTGGTTTGTCAAAACAAGGAATGCCGTCTTGTTCTTAACGAAATCTTAATGTGCCTTGTCTGTACCTTCACACCGTTTTTACTGCAAAGGCTCTATAATACATCCTGTTCAAAAATAAACTGAAAAGGAGCAAGAAAAATGGAAGCTGTTGTAGCCATCGCAGGCGTGCTGGCGCTTGCACTGCTTTCGTATTTGTTCTATGTACTGTTTCGAGGTGAGAAGCTATGAGCTATGTAATTATGCAGGACGTGGGGTTTCTGATTTTGCTCATCGGCCTTGGCATTCCCTTGGGCATCTACATGTACAAGGTTATGCTTGGCAAAAAGGTTTTTCTCACCCGGATCCTTCGTCCGGTGGAGAACGTTACCTATAAGGTGATGGGCGTCAACCCCAACGAAGAAATGGGCGCGAAAAAATACGCGTTATCCGCATTGGCATTTTCTCTGTTTGGATTCATTTTCTTGTTTTTGCTGCATCTGTGTCAGGGCTTTCTGCCGTTAAACCCCGAAGGACTGCCCGGCACCAGCGCGGACTTAGCCTTTAACACCACATCCAGTTTCGTTACCAACACCAACTGGCAGGCGTATTCCGGCGAGTCCACCCTTTCTTACCTGACCCAGATGCTGGGCCTGGGCGTGCAGAACTTTGTTTCCGCCGCCACCGGTATCGCGGTGCTCTTCGCCCTCATCAAGGGCTTTACCCGCCGCCAGTGCAGAACCATCGGCAACTTCTGGGCGGACCTGATCCGCAGTACCGTATATATCCTTCTGCCTCTCTCCCTGATCGTGGCCGTTCTGCTGGTCTCTCAGGGCGTGGTGCAGACCTTCAGTTCCTATCACGATATTGTTACTTTGGAAGGCGCGGCCGGGAGCGTTCCAGTAGGCCCGGCGGCCAGCCAGATCGCCATCAAGCAGTTGGGTACCAACGGCGGCGGCTTCTTCGGTGTCAATTCCGCCTTCCCGTTGGAAAACCCCACCGCATTCTCTAACCTGCTGGAATGCTGGTCCATCTACATCATCCCGGTTGGCCTGTGCTTCTCCTTCGGCAAAGCGGTCAAAGACAGCAAGCAAGGCCGGGCGATTTTTCTCGCTATGCTTATTTTGTTCGTTGTCGCTCTCATCGGCGTTACGGCGGCTGAGATTTTCACCGCGCCCCAGTTTGACGGCGCTGTGGTGTCTGGCAACATGGAGGGCAAGGAAGTGCGCAACGGCGTAGGTGCTTCCAGCCTGTGGGCGGCGGTAACCACTGGCGCGTCCAACGGCTCGGTAAACGCTATGCACGACTCTTTTACGCCGCTTGGCGGTATGATTCCCATGTTCCTCATGCAGCTGGGTGAAGTGGTCTTCGGCGGCGTGGGCTGCGGCCTTTACGGAATGCTGGCCTTTGCATTGCTGGCGGTGTTCATCGCCGGCCTCATGGTGGGCCGTACTCCCGAGTACTTAGGAAAGAAGATCGAAGCCTTTGACATGAAGATGGTGTGCCTTGTGATTCTGGCCCCGCCTCTTCTTATGCTTATCGGTCCTATGCTCACCGTTATGAATCCCCAGACGCCAGAGTGGCTTACCAACTCCGGCCCCCACGGGTTCTCAGAAATTCTCTATACCTATGCCTCCACCGGCGGCAACAACGGCAGCGCCTTTGCCGGTTTTAACGCGAACACACCCTTTACCAACATTCTTACCGGCTTGGTTATGCTCATCGTCCGATTCGTCCCCATGGTGGCGATTATTTTCCTGGGCGGCAACCTGGCGAAGAAAAAGATTGTGCCGGTCAGCGACGGAACTCTCTCCACCTCCAACGGCATGTTTGTGGGACTTCTGATCGCCGTCGTCCTTCTTGTGGGTGCTCTGAGCTTCCTGCCGGCGCTGGCTCTGGGTCCGATTGCCGAATTCTTTACAACCTTAGGTTAAAGGGGGATCACGATGAAACAGACCCATTCGAAAAAAGACATCTATCTGGATGCGGTAGGGCAGTCGTTTCGCAAGCTGTCCCCCCGGATTCAGATTAAAAACCCGGTGATGCTGGTAGTTTACATCGGCGCCATCTTCATCACCGCCCTGTATTTCCTCACCTTTGCCGGTATCAAGGACGGCGAAGGCTGGTATGTACTCACCATTGCATTTATCCTCTGGTTTACCGTCCTGTTTGCAAACTTCGCGGAAGCCATCGCTGAAGGCCGCGGCCGGGCGCAGGCGGATACCCTGCGCCGGTCCCGCCGGGACTGCAAGGCCAAAAAGCTCAAGGAGCCCCGGCCCGACGCGGACTATACCGAGGTGCTCTCCAATGAATTGAAACCCGGCGACGTGGTTCTGGTAAGCGCCGGCGAACAGGTGCCTATGGACGGCGAGGTCATTGAAGGCGTCGCTTCGGTGGACGAAAGCGCCATCACCGGCGAGTCGGCCCCGGTCATCCGTGAGTCTGGCGGCGACCGCAGCGCGGTTACCGGCGGCACCACGGTAGTGTCCGACTGGCTGGTGGTCAAGGTTACCGCCCAGGCGGGCAACAGCTTCCTGGATAAAATGATCGCCATGGTGGAGGGGGCCTCCCGCAAAAAAACCCCTAACGAAATTGCCCTGCAGATTTTGCTGGTTACCCTGACCATCATCTTCCTAGCGGTGGCGGCCACCCTGTTGCCCTTCTCCGAGTTTTCAAGCGAGCAGGCCGGGGCCGGCAGCGCCGTTTCCCTGACGAACATTGTTGCTCTCCTTGTCTGCTTAGCGCCCACCACCATCGGCGCTCTCCTTTCCTCCATCGGCATCGCCGGTATGAGCCGTTTAAACCAGGCGAATGTCCTGGCCATGAGCGGCCGGGCCATCGAAGCGGCGGGCGATGTGGACGTGCTGCTTTTGGATAAGACCGGCACTATCACCCTGGGAAACCGCCAGGCCAGCGAGTTTCTGCCCGTTTCCGGTGTTACCGAAAGGGATCTGGCCGATGCGGCCCAGCTTTCCTCCCTGGCGGACGAAACGGCGGAAGGCCGCAGCATCGTGGTTTTGGCCAAGGAACGCTTTGGCATCCGCGGCCGGGACCTGTCGGATAAACACGCGAAATTCATTGAGTTCTCTGCCAAAACCCGCATGAGCGGCGTGGACTTGGATGGAGAAGAGATCCGCAAAGGCGCCGCCGACGCGGTAAAGGCCTACGTAGAGCAAAAGGGCGGAGAATACCCCCAGGAGTGCCAGACCATGGTCGAGCAGGTGGCAAATGCCGGCGGCACGCCCTTGGTTGTCGCCAGAAACGGCAAGGTGCTGGGCGTGGTGTACCTCAAGGACATCGTCAAAAACGGCGTCAAGGAAAAGTTTGAGGACCTGCGCAAGATCGGCATCAAGACCATCATGATCACCGGTGACAATCCCATGACCGCCGCCGCCATCGCCGCGGAAGCGGGTGTGGACGACTTTATGGCGGAGGCCACTCCGGAAACCAAGCTCGAGCTCATCCGCCAGTACCAAAAGGAAGGCCATCTGGTCGCTATGACTGGCGACGGCACCAACGACGCCCCGGCCCTGGCACAGGCGGACGTGGCGGTCGCTATGAACTCCGGTACCCAGGCGGCCAAGGAAGCGGGCAACATGGTGGACCTGGATTCCAGCCCCACCAAACTGATTGAAGTGGTGCGCATCGGCAAACAGCTTCTGATGACCCGCGGCGCCTTGACCACCTTCTCCATCGCCAACGACGTGGCCAAGTACTTCGCCATCATTCCGGTGCTCTTCGCGGGAATTTTCCCCCAGCTTGCGGCTCTCAACTTTATGCATCTGACCAGCGCCACCTCCGCCATTCTGTCAGCCATCATCTATAATGCCCTGATTATCGTGGCGCTCATTCCCTTGTCTCTCAAGGGCGTCAAATACCGGGAAGTTTCCGCCGGCAAGATGCTCAAACGCAATGTGCTCATCTACGGCCTGGGCGGAATCGTCGCTCCCTTTATCGCCATCAAACTGATTGATATGATTCTGACCTTCTTCGGCATCGTATAAAGGAGGAAAACAAGCATGGAGAAAACACAAGTGCCCGCCAAGAAGGAAAAAATGCGGGTTTTAAAACCGGCGCTCATCTGCGTGCTGGTGCTTACCCTGCTGTGCGGCGTGATTTACCCGCTCCTGGTGACCGGCATTTCCCAGCTGTTCTTCCACGACCAGGCAAACGGCAGCATCATCACCGTGACTCTGAAAAAGGATTTGACTGTCACCACCACCGACGAAGAAACCGGAGAGGAATCCACCCAGGTCTATCCGGCCGGGGAAACGGTGGCCATCGGTTCGGCCTACATGGGGCAGGAATTCACGAGCCCTCAGTACCTGATCGGCCGGCCTACTCCCGGCGCGCCCACCAACCTTTCCCCGGAAAGCGAGGAGCATGCCCAGATGGTGCAGGAGCGCATCGACTTCTTTCATGAGCTCGATCCTTCCAACACCGCCGACATCCCCATGGACCTGCTGACCGTTTCCGGCAGCGGCGTGGACCCGCAGATTTCTCCCGAAGCGGCCGAATATCAAGTCAGCCGTCTGGCGAGGGAGCGGGGCATGAGCGAGGAGGATGTGCGCAAGATTATTGAAAAGCATACCTCCGGCCGTTTCCTGTGGATTTTCGGAGAACCGGCGGTCAACGTATTGCTGGTAAATCTGGAGCTGGACGGATACATTGCGTAACCGTTCTACAGTACCCGCCGCCTTTGTACTTTTTAGAAAGCGCAAGGGCGGCTCGTCTATAATCGCAACCGGCCGTGTTCTTTGCTCGGGCGTTTCGTCCGAAAGAGCGCGCGGCCGTTGGGCAGAGCGCTTTGAAAAACGAATTCAAAGCGCGCTTTGCCATTTTTATAAGAGAGGGGATGACCGTTGTGTCCGAAGACGAACTGCGCCCGGATCCCGATGCGCTGCTCGAACAGGTCAGTACAGAAGAACCAAAACAGAACAAAGGCAAGCTGAAAATCTTTTTTGGCTACTGCGCCGGTGTTGGCAAGACCTACGCCATGCTCCAGGAAGCCCACGATTTGCTCGACAGCGGAGTGGACGTGGTGGTAGGCTACATCGAGCCCCATACCCGGGCGGAAACCATGCGCCTGGTGGAAGGGCTGCCGATTCTCCCAGTCAAGGAAATCCCCTATAAAAATATTATTCTGCGGGAGTTCGACCTGGACGCAGCCTTAAAAAGGCATCCCCAGGTGATTCTGGTAGACGAACTGGCCCATTCCAACGCCGTCGGCGTACGCAACAAAAAGCGTTATCAGGACGTGGAGGAGCTTCTCAACGCGGGCATCGACGTATACACCACTGTCAACGTCCAGCACATTGAAAGCCTCAACGACGTCATTCAGGAGATCACCAATGTCTCGGTGCGGGAAACGGTGCCCGATTCCATCTTCGACGATGCCCAGAAGGTGGAACTCATCGACATCGAGCCGGAAGAGCTCTTAAAGCGGTTTCAAAGCGGGAAGATCTACCGGCCAGACCGGGCCGCCACCGCCATGCACCACTTCTTTACTCGCCAAAACCTGGACACCCTGCGGGAAATCTCCATGCGCCGCACCGCCGACCGCATCTACCGGGACAGCGCGGCCAAAAACGGTCCCGCTGCCCGCACGGGAAGCACGAAGCTTTTGGTCCTCATCGGCATGTCCCCCTCCTCGGCGAAAAACATCCGAGTAGCCGCCCGGATGGCGGAGTCCTTCCATGCGCCCTGGACGGCGGTGTTCGTGGAAACCCCCGAGACCGAAAACGCATCTCTGGAGGAAAAGAAAATCCTGCGCGATCATATGACCCTGGCCGAACAGCTTGGTGCCCAGGTGGTCACCCTCTACGGGGAGGACGTGGTGCTCGTGGCCGCCCGGTACGCTCAGCTAAACGGCATTACCAACATCGTTATTGGCAAAAGCCGGCGAAAACGGGGAATTCTTCACTGCTTCGAGGAGGATTTCGAGGACCGGCTCATCGGGGAACTGAGCGACGTAGAGGTGCACATCATCCCCGACGCCGGCCGCCGGGAAATTCCCTATAAAAAGCCGGGGCATGTGGACGTTAAAAACAGCTTTCCTTTTTCTGTGGCGGACCTGCTCAAAACCCTTCTGGTTCTGGCGGGAGCCACTGTCGTTTCCATCCTTCTGCGGGGGGCGGATATCGGCGCGCAGAACAGCGCCATCGTCTACATTCTTTCCGTGGTGCTTATTTCGCGCTTTACCACCGGGTATCTTTACGGCATCCTCGCATCGGTCATTGGTCTAATCGGTTTCAACATCATCGACACCTATCCGTATTTTACCTTCGATTTTATGAAGACCGGGTATCCCATCACCTTTGTCATCATGCTCTGCCTGGCGGTAATCACCAGCGCCCTGACCGTGCGCATCAAAAAACAAGTGCAAAATTCCGCCGCCCGGGAGCAGCGCACCCAGATTTTATACGAAATCAATAAAAAGCTTCTTTCCACCCGAGGTCTGCGCAACATCGTCAATCTGGTCAACGGCTATATCGTCAAGCTGTTCGGCCGTTCGGCGGTCTTTTATACCATGGACAAGGACGGCCAGCCCGGCGGCGTACTGCTGGAGGCGGAGGATGAACGCAGTGCCGAAACCCTTCTGAGCGAAGAGGAAAAGGCGGTGGTCCAATGGGTGTTTCTCAACCGAAAGCGGGCGGGCTGCGGCACCGATACCCTGCAGGGGGCTTACGGGTTTTATACGCCGGTGATGTCCCAGGGCAGCGTGCTGGGTGTGCTGGGCGTTTCCTGTGAAAAGGGGGCATTGAGTCCGGACAGCCGGGCCTTTCTGCGGATGATCATTTCCCAGGTGGCTATGGCCCTGGAACGTCAGCGCCTGTCCGACGAGCAGCGGCAGGTGAGCGTGGATTCGGAAAAGGAGAAGATGCGCAACAATCTCCTGCGCGCCATCTCCCATGATCTGCGCCAGCCTTTGACTGAAATTCACAAGGCCAGCGAAACCCTGGTCAGAGAGGATCGGACGGACGCAAAGCTGGCGGGCTACATCGAGAAGGAATCGGCATGGTTAATGCGCATGGTGGAAAACTTGCTTTCGGTCACCCGGCTGCGGGAGGGAAGCCTGCCTCTCAAAAAGGTTCCCGAACGTGTCAAGGCGGTGGCGGAGGAAGCGGGAGCGAGAATGAAAAACCGGTATCCGGACCGTATCTTTACCGTTCACGCAGCGGACCCCTCCCTCCTCGTGTTCATGGACGCCACGCTGATTGAGCAGGTGCTGATGAACCTGATGGAAAACGCCGTGCAGCATTCCCCGGCGGATACCGCCGTCGATATCCGCATCCAAAAGCGCATTCGCACCGTGCTCATTGAGGTGTGCGACCATGGCAGCGGAATCGCCAAGGAGAAGGTGGCCCATCTGTTTGACGCCGACGCCACCGCCGCTTTAAACGGCGGCATCGGCCTTTCTCTGTGCAAATCCATCGTCAACGCCCACGGCGGTGAGATGCGCGCCAAAAACAACAAGGACGGCGGCGCAGTCATCGGTTTTACCCTGCCGCTTTGAGAAAATCCTTGCAAATTTGCGTTTTATTCTGAAGATTTGCGGCAAAGCTTAACTGTGCTTGACAGAGGGACAGGAAAAAGGCTATACTAAAGCCAAACCTAATATCGTACGTCTGCCGGTTGCAGCTTGCTGCAAGAATAGGGAATGCGGTGCAAAGCCGCAGCAGCCCCCGCTACTGTAAGAAGGGACGAAGCGCTTTTTCAAATGCCACTGGGAAACTGGGAAGGCAAAGGCGCAGAAGGACGATCTTCGAGCCAGGAGACCTGCCGCAGACGAGTCGCACAGAATTTTCGGTGGGAAAATACATGGCGTTTGAGAGCGGCTGCCTTTCAAAGGCAGCGTCTTGCGTTGCGTAAAAGGACCGGATTTCGGTCCTTTTTTCTTTTGCCGGAAAGAAGGCGGCGCGGTAGGAGGGAAAATTAGAAGCGGAGGGATTCATAAAATGAAACATCTGAGTAAAACCATGCTGGGCGTTCTGCTGGCGCTGACGCTGCTTTTGTCGGCGGCGCTGCCCGCGGCGGCCCAGGAACCGGTGAAAGCCGCGGCCGTGAGCGACCAGGAACTCCACGACGCCCTTTTCGGCGCCCTCGAATGGGCCAAGCTGGGGGAAGATACTTTGTTAAATGACGCTTTTCTGGAGACGGCGGGCATCGGCGGGGAATGGCTGGTGCTGGCTGCCAGCCGGGCCGGGCTGAAAGAGGACTATTCCCGGTACCTGACCGCTCTGACCGCCTATGTGCAGCAAAAATACTGGGAAAACGGCAGTGCAAACGCCTTTCGCAATACCACCGACTGGCACCGCATTGCCTTTGGCGTCCTTGCCTGCGGCGGGGATCCCACCCATGTTGGGGAGGACCAAAACGGCAACCCCATCAACCTGATTGCCGACGGCGTCTATAACCGCAAGAATGAGAACGGACAGGGCGTCCTTCCCAACCAAGGCGTCAACGCTTTGATTTATGGCCTGCTGGCGCTGGATACTATGCGTTATGAGGTGCCCTTAGACGCGCTTTACGACCGGGACGACATCATTCAGGGCATCCTGGAGAACCAGACCACCACCGGCGGATTCGCGTGGTTTGGAGATAGCTCCGACCCGGATATGACCGGTATGGCCATCCAGGCCCTGGCCCCGTACTATACCTCCGACAAGGTGTATTCCTACACCTCCGCCGTCCAGAAGGATCCGGACGGCGCTCCCGCCGCCTGCCAAAAGACGGTGCGCCAGGTGGTGGACGAAGCCATCGAAAGCCTCGTGCCCCAGCAGCTGGCCACCGGCGATCTGTATTCCCCCTGGTCCGTAGGCCCGGAAGCCACCGTTCAGCTGGTCATCGGTCTGTGCGCGCTGGGAATTGACCCCGCCCAGGACAGCCGCTTTGTCACCGAAGACGGCAAGACCCTTATCGACGGCATTCTGCGTCACCGCAACGAAGATGGCAGCTTCGGCAGCGGCGCCATGTCCACCGAGCAGGTGGCCTACACCCTTGCCGCCTATACCCGCCTGCGTGCAAACCAGCGCGACCTCTTTGATTTCCGGGCGGAGACCGACGCCACCCGGTTTGTCCTGGAGGCGAACGGCGAGACCATCGAAGTCCCGGTGACTGCCGGGCAGACGGAATATGCCGTCACCCTGCCGGCGGGGACTGCCTCGGTCAAAGTGGCGAACCTTCCAATGGGCCCCTATGATACGGCGGACGTTGCCGTGGGCCAGGAGCTGGCCGTTGCAGACGGCGGCAAGCTGACCGTAACGGTCACCGGCCGCGCCGGCGCCGTCACCGAATATCTTCTCACCGTCAGCCTGATCACGGCGAACAGCGACGCGGAGCCCTCTCCGCCCACCGGCGTGCCGGCAGCTGCTTCGGCGGTGGTGCTGCTGGGCCTAAGCGCGGCGGCCGTGATCGCCCTGCGCAGAAAAGCAAACGCATAAAGAGTCTCGAACAACCGATTAAAAAACCGGGTGTTTCCGTTTGAATCAAGCGGAAATACCCGGTTGCTGAATGCACAGGGAGGATTCGTATGAAGAACCAAACCAAACGCTGGGCGTGGCTGCTGCTCTTGCTGGCGGCGGCGGTGCTGTTCTCCGGCTGCAAGGTGGAGTTTCCTCAGGACCGGCCGGCAGAGAGCAGTTCTCTTTCCACCCAGTCCCTGCCTCAAAGCGCAATCAGCACTTTACCCGAGGAATCCTCTTTGCCGCAAGCGCCTTCCCAGCCGGACGGCGACTCCACGTCCTCCCAGCCGGCAGACGGGGGCGAAAGCGACCCGGCTTCGTCAAAGCCGTCCTCCCCGCAAAGCAAGGCCCCCCAGCAGCCCGCGGACGGTTCGTCCGCCCAAAGCCAAGGCAGTTCCTCTCAGGGCGGGGGAGAGGCGTCCGTCCCCTCGCCCGGTGTGCCTCAAACCCTCACCTGTACCCTTTCCATCCGGTGCGACAACATTCTCAAGCATATGGATCTGCTCGACCCTGCCCGCAGAGAATTCGTCCCTGCCTCCGGCGTTATTTACGCCGCCCGCCAGGTGACCTTCCAGGAAGGCGAGAGCGTCTACGACGTGCTCAAAAGGGAGGCGGACGCGGCGGGCATCCCACTTACCAAAAGCGGCAACGCCCTGTTTAAGACCATCTACATCACCTCCATCCAGAACCTGCGGGAAAAAGACTGCGGCGAAACCGGCGGCTGGATGTACCGGGTCAACGGCCAAACGCCGGGAATGAGCTGCGCGGCCTACCAGCTTAAGGACGGCGACCGGGTGGAATGGGACTATACCGTGGTCAAGGGGGACGTGGGGGTCGTGGAGGGAAGCGAATGACGAACAGCGGCTTTTCCTCCTACCATCCGGCGGTGAATTTTTTGTTTTTCGCCGCGGTGCTCCTATTCTCCATGTTCTTTCTCCACCCAGTTTTTCTGGGCATTTCCTTTGTCTGCTCCCTCGCCTATGCCGTGCGGTTAAACGGCGTGCGAGCGATAAAATTCAGCCTTTTGGGGTTACTGCCCATGATGCTCCTGGTGGCTCTCATCAACCCCGCCTTCAATCACGACGGGGTGACCGTTCTCGTGTATGTAAACGACAATCCCATCACCCTGGAAGCGGTCTGCTACGGCCTGGCGGCGGCGGTGATGTTCGCTTCGGTGCTTTTGTGGTTCTCCTGCTACAACGCCGTGATGACTTCCGATAAGTTCCTTTCCCTGTTCGGCCGGGTGATCCCGGCCTTGTCCATGCTGCTGTCCATGTGCCTGCGGTTTGTGCCCCGCTTCAAGGCCCAGGCGAGGGTCATCGCTCAGGCCCAGCGCTGTGTGGGACGGGACCCGGGGGCAGGGAGCCTTCTGCGCCGGGCGAAAAACGGCATGCAGATTCTCTCCATTCTTACCACCTGGGCGCTGGAAAACGCCGTCGATACGGCCGATTCCATGAAGGCCCGGGGTTATGGGCTCAAAGGACGGACCAGCTTCTCCCTTTACCGGTTTGACCGGAGGGACACGGCGGCTTTTCTCGGCCTGCTTAGTTTGCTTGTGCTGGTGTTCGCTGGGGCGGCCTTGGGGGAAAACAGCATGCAGTATTTCCCCCGCCTCGTTCAAAAAGAGGTGACTGGCCTGAGCGCGGTTATTTATGCGGGATACGCCCTTTTGTGCCTGACCCCGCTGATTCTGGATGGAAAGGAGGCGCTAAAATGGCGGCGGTTGCTCTCGAAAACCTGACCTTTTCTTACCCAAACCGAAAAACGCCCGCCCTTCGCGGCGTAACTCTTTCGGTCAAGGAAGGGGAGCTTGCGGTCTTATGCGGCAAGTCCGGCTGCGGGAAAACCACGCTTCTTCGGCAGTGCAAACCCGCCTTGGCCCCCCATGGGGAGAAAAGCGGAGAAATTCGCCTGTTCGGCCAGCCCATCGCCGCCCTTTCCCCTCGGGACCAGGCGGCGAAAATCGGTTTTGTCCTGCAAAACCCGGACAACCAGCTGGTGACCGATAAGGTCTGGCACGAGCTGGCTTTCGGCCTGGAAAGCCTGGGAGTGGAGAATAACGCCATCCGCCTGCGGGTGGCGGAGATGGCCAGCTTTTTCGGTATCGGTCCTTGGTTTCATAAAAACGTGGCTGACCTGTCCGGCGGGCAAAAACAGCTGTTGAACCTGGCCTCCATTATGGCCATGCAGCCTCACCTTCTCCTGCTCGACGAGCCCACCTCCCAGCTTGACCCCATCGCCGCGGCAGAGTTTTTGCAGACGGTGCGAAAAATCAACCGGGAGCTGGGGGTGACGGTTCTTTTGACCGAGCACCGGCTGGAGGAGGCCGTCCCCATGGCCGACCGGGTGGTGGTTATGGATGAGGGCCGTATCCTGGTGGACGCGCCGCCCAAGGAAGCGGGGGAGAGGCTTAAGGTTCTCCGTCACCACATGTTCGCGTCCATGCCAGCCCCCATGCAGATTTACGCTGCCTTGGACGCGCCGCCCCCCTGCCCGCTGACCGTGCGGGAAGGGCGGCAGTTTTTGTCTAACCTGTTTCGGGAGAACCCGCCTAAGGTCAAGGCGCTGCCGGACAGCCCTGCGCCGAAGGGGAAAGGCGAGCCCGCTCTGGAACTGAAAGACGTGTGGTTTCGCTACGAGAAAACCGGCCCCGACGTCATCAAGGACCTGTCCCTGACGGTGGACAAGGGGAGCATTTTCGCCGTGATGGGGCAGAACGGGGCGGGAAAGACCACCCTGCTCACCCTGCTCACCGGTCAAAACCGCCCATTGCGCGGCAAGGTGCGCATTCGGGGAAAGGAGATCGGAAAATATAAGGCCGGGGAGCTTTTCGACCGATGTCTTGCCATGCTGCCGCAGAACCCCCAGGCCCTCTTTGTCAAAAAGACCATCCGGGAGGACCTGATGGAGATGCTCACGGGATCCGACCGCCGGTCGGCGGACGCCCGGCTGATAGAGACGGCGAAGCTGGCCCAAATTGAGGACCTGCTCGACGCCCATCCCTACGACGTCAGCGGCGGCGAGCAGCAGCGGGCGGCTTTGGCCAAGGCATTGCTCTTAGAGCCGCGGATTCTGCTGCTGGACGAACCCACCAAAGGACTCGACA
>CAMLYM010000049.1 GCA_946491705.1 uncultured Clostridia bacterium | reverse complement strand
ACTTTTTGGCCACTTTGCTGACCCGCCGTTCGGTGCTTGACTATAATATCAAATCTAAATGGGCTTGTCAACCGATTTCGACGGCTTTTTTTCAATTTCGTCCGAAACCCACTTTTTACACACATTTACAGGCCATTTTCCCGTCTCTTTTGTGTCCTTTTCTTGCAGAAAGTGGGAAATCCCAAAAAACGCCTCGTGTTTTCAAGCAGCCGCCTTATTTATCTGGTGACGAAACCACCTTGATTTTTGCGAAAATCCAAGTAATCCTGCAAAATAATAGTGGCCGCCGCCGCGTCAATGGTCTGCTTACGCTTTTTTCCGCGGGTATCGGTGGCGTTAAAGTACCCAATTGCAGACATGGTGGTACACCGCTCGTCCCAAAGCCGAACCGGCAAGGAACAAGCCTCATGCAGACGCGCGGCGAAAGCGGCGCACTTCTGGGCGCTTTCCCCTGCCGAACCGTCCATGTTCTTGGGATACCCCACCACGACTTCCTGTACCCGTTCCCCAGAGGCAAGCTGCGCGACTTTTTCGAGCAACTTCTCCCGGTTCCGTTCGGTAATGACGCACACCGGCGAAGCCAGCAGCTCCTGCTGGTCGCACACGGCGATTCCCGTGCGCACATCTCCCAAATCCACCGCCAGAATCCGCATGACGAGCCCTCCTTTATTCAAATTTGGAGAAGTTTTCCCCTTTCCACCAGCTCTGGCCCGCCAAGGTGGACATGCCATGGGTCAGGTGAGCGGTATCGTTCTCCGCCACCAGGGTCGGTCGAAAAGCTTCGTCGAAATCCAGTATAGTCACCGCCGTGTTGTCGCACCAGCCCTGCCGGTTCATTTCCTCAATCCGGCCGAATTTGACACGGGTAAGCAGGTTGCGGATAACCCCGCCGTGGGCTACCACTGCCGCGGTATGCCCTTCCTGCTCCCGGGCAATCTCCAAAACCGCCTGCCAGATCCGTTCATAGACGGCACGCATGGGTTCTCCGTCCTTAGGAGCAAAGTCCCAGGGGCGGTTGGCCCAGGCGTCCGCTTCCTCCGGGTAGAGCTTGGGCAGGTCCGCCCACTTGCGCTTCTCCCAATGGCCGCCGTTGATTTCAATGAGATTGTCCCTGCGCTCTATGGGCAGTCCGTGGTAGCGGTTGACCGCTTCGGCGGTAAACACCGCCCGGGACAAGGGGCTCGAATAGACTGCTTCAATAGGTATGTCCCGGAACCGCTCGGCCAGCAGGTCGCACTGTTCCTTGCCCTTCTCGCTCACCTGTCCGTCGGTATGCCCCTGAAAATAGCGCAAAATGTTTCCCTCCGCCTCGCAGTGGCGGACGATATAAAGTCTCGTCATGTTCCTTTGCTCCGTTCCTATGTAAGTTTAAAAAGAAGGGAACCGCCCGGCTCGCAGGCGTTCCCTTCTTCGCTTTGTTTTTTTGACTTCATTACCAGGGCTGCACCTTTCCCACCAAGTCCCCGACCTTTTCGATACCATTGTCATCCAGGTACTGTTCCAGGCCCTCCAGCACCTTCACCGGGGTAAAGGGATCGGTGAAATTGGCGGCGCCGATCTGCACGGCCGACGCGCCCGCCAGCAGCATTTCCACCGCGTCCTGCCATTTGGCGATGCCGCCCATGCCCACCACCGGGATCTTCACCCGGTTGGCCACCTGCCACACCATCCGCACCGCCACGGGCAGCACCGCAGGCCCCGAAAGGCCGCCGGTGTTATTGCGCAGGACGGGACGGCGAGTCCGAATGTCGATACGCATCCCAAGAAGGGTGTTGATCAGGGACACGCAGTCGGCTCCCGCAGCTTCCACCGCCGCGGCAATTTCTGCAATATCGGTGACGTTAGGGGTCAGCTTGATCATCAAAGGCTTTTTGCTCACCGCGCGCACCGCCTTGGTCACTTCCTCGGCCCCTGCGCAGGTGGCGCCGAACTGAACGCCTCCTTCCTTCACATTGGGGCAGGAGATATTCACCTCGATCATGTCCACATCGGTGTCCGACAAAATCTCCACAATCCGCCGGTAATCGTCCACTGAGCTGCCGGCTACGTTGGCAATGATCGCCGTTCCCTGCTTTTTCAGAAACGGGATTGCCTCCGAAATAAAGCGCTTAACACCGGGGTTTTGCAGCCCTACGGAATTGAGCATTCCCGCCGGGGTTTCCGCGATACGGGGCGGCGGATTTCCAAGGCGTTCTTCCAGAGTAGTTCCCTTGCAGGAAACGCCGCCCAGCCTGCTTACCGGGAAAAACTCATTGTACTCCCGGCCATACCCAAAGGTTCCGGACGCGCCGATCACCGGATTTTTGAGCAGTACGCCGCACAAGTTTACACACAAGTCCGCCATTACCACACCACCTCCTTCGCATCGAACACCGGTCCGTTCTTACAAACCTGGGCGTACCGTTCCTCGCCCTTGGGCGTTCTCGTCTTTACCGCGCAGCCCACGCACGCGCCCACGCCGCAGGCCATCCGCTCTTCCAGCGACACCTTACAAGGAATGTCCCGCTCTGCCGCGATGGCCGCCACCGCCTTGAGCATGGGCTTGGGGCCGCAGGCGTAGATCACGTCGCAGGATCCATTCTCCAGCCGCTCAAGCAGCAGGTCGCACACCAGGCCGCAGTGTCCAGCGGTGCCGTCGTCGGTAGAAAGCATGACCTTCGCTCCCGCCGCGGCAAAATCGTCGGTGAGGATGACTGCTTTTGCCGTGCGAAAGCCCAGAATGGCGGTGGCGTTCTTCCCGTACATTTTCGCCCCGGAAAGAAGCGGCGGAGTTCCGATGCCGCCGCCGACAAATACCGCCCGGCCTTCCCTGTCTACAATCTCAAACCCGCGGCCCAAGGGGCCGACAATATCCAAAGTTTCCCCTTCCTTCACAGTGGACATCCATTCGGTTCCTTCCCCGCGTACCTCGAAGACAAAGCGCAGCGTCCCTTTTTCCTTGTCAAAGTCACAGATAGAAATGGGGCGGCGCAGGAAAAAACCATCACAGGTAATCTGGGCAAATTGGCCGGTTTTCGCAAGCGCCGCCATCTGGGGCGCAGACACGGTGACGTCAAAAGCCAGTTTCGTAAGCTGCTTTTTGCTTAAAATCGGGCATATCTCCTGCAAATACTTCATGAAACCCCTCCTGTTGCTCTGTTATACGCTTGCAATGGCTGCGGCGATGTCGTCACGCATGCGGATGGCTTCTCTGCGGGCGGCCATGGCATAGTCCTCCGGCCGGCAGCCTTCCTTCTTATACGCGCACATAAGCGCCCGGGAGGAATTGACCACCGCGCCCAGGCCCTTTTCATCGAAGGCGCCCGCCACGTCCTTCGCGCCGCCGCCCTGGGCTCCGTAGCCGGGTACCAGAAAGAAGGTGTGGGGCAGTTCCTTTCGAAGTTCGGCAAGCTGCTCGGGCCAGGTGGCACCTACCACCGCGCCCACGCCGGAATAGCCGTATTTGCCCGGCAGTTCTTTTCCCCATTCCTCGCACATCTTGCCCATCACCAGGTAAACCGGTTCTCCGCCCTGGACTTCCTGGTTTTGCAGCTCGCTGGAGGAAGGGTTGGAGGTCTTCGCCAGAACAAAGATGCCGGTATCCTTTTCCTTGCACACCTTCAAAAGAGGCGCGATACCGTCGGTGCCCAGGTACCCGTTGACGGTCAAAGCGTCGCCGCCGAAGGGAGCGAAGCGTTCCCCCGCCACCTGAATCTCTCCCAGATGGGCGGCGGCGTAGGCCTCCATGGTGGAACCGATGTCATTGCGCTTGCCGTCGGTGATGACGAACATGCCCTTTTCTCTGGCATATGTAATGGTATCCTTTAACGCGCGCATTCCCTGCCAGCCGTACATCTCATAATAGGCGCACTGAGGCTTAACCGCGGGCACAATGTCGCACAGCGCGTCGATGAGGCCTTTGTTGAAGGTGAGTAGTGCCTGTGCCGCCCCTTCCAGGGTGCAGCCGTGTTCTTGGAAGGCCTGCTCCTTGATATAATCGGGGATATAGTCGAGCTTGGGGTCCAGGCCCGCTACGGTGGGGTTCTTCTTTTCCAGAATGTTTTTGATTAGCCGGTCCAATGCCATTGTGTTCGTCTCCTTTGCCGCCCGCTTTCGCCGGGCCAACTTTTATGGTGATAATCGCTTGTTTTACAGCCGGCTCATGACTACCTTGCCCCGGCAGATGGTCAGCATGACCCGCCCGGTCAGAGTGGTGTTCTTAAAGGCGCTGTTGCGGGCCTTCGAGCAGAAGCCCTCCGGGGTGACCGTCCAGCTTTTGTCCGGGTCGATGAGAATCAGGTCCGCATTTTCCCGTTCCGCCAGAGTGCCCGCCGGGATTCCCAGAAGCTTAGCGGGGTTTGTGGACATCAGCTCAATAAGCCGCTCTATGGTGATGACGTTTTCATTGACCAGATAGGTGATGCCTGCCGCCAAAGAGGTTTCCAATCCCACCACCCCATTGGGTGCCCGTTCAAAATCCGCCTTTTCCTCGGGGGTATGGGGGGCGTGGTCGGTGGCGATGGCGTCGATGGTACCGTCCTGAATGCCGGCGAGGATGGCAAGCCGGTCGGCCTCTTCCCGCAGGGGCGGGTTCATCCGGTAATCCGCGTCCCGGGTCATGAGCATCCGGTCGGTCAGGGCGAAATAGTGGGGTGCGGTTTCGCAGGTGACCATGACGCCCCGGGCTTTCGCCTGGCGGATGAGCTCCACCGAGCCCTTGGTGCTCACATGGGCGATGTGGATGGGAAGGCCGTAGTATTCGCTGAGCATGACCTCGCGCATGGTAGAAATGTCTTCCGACGCCCGATGGATGCCCTTGACCCCCAAGGCTTTGGAGACCGCCCCTTCGTTTAAAATACCGCCGTTGACCAGGGAAAGGTCCTCGGCATGGGAAATGGGCAGAAGGCCGTTTTCCATGGCCCGCTCCATAGCGTTTTTCTGCATGTAGGCATGCTCCACCGGGCGGCCGTCGTCGGTGACGGCGATGGCGCCCGCGCACTTAAGCTCGTTAAAATCAGTCAGGACCTGGCCGTTCTGCCCCTTAGTGATGGCGGCGGACACATAGACGCGGGCGTCTGCGTGTTCCGCCCGGTCGAGAATATAGAAAATGGTTTTGACGTTGTCCACCACCGGGTTGGTGTTGGGCATGGCGAGCAGGGAGGTCACTCCGCCGGAGGCCGCCGCCAGGCAGCCGGTAACGATATCTTCCTTCTGGGTAAAGCCGGGATCGCGCAAATGCACGTGCATGTCCACAAGGCCCGGCGCCGCCAGCAATCCGTGTGCCTGGATGGTCTCCGCGTCGGCGAGAATTTCCCCGCCAAGCGCGGCGATTTTTCCGTCCTCAATCAAGATGTCGCCCTTTCCGCCGCCGCAAAGCCGCAGATTGGCTCCTTTGATCAGCAGTCGCACTTGGTATCTCCTCCTTATTTGTGGTATTTGCCGCCGGCGTTGATGGAAAGCGCCCGGTAAAGCTGTTCGAGCAGCAGAATCCGCGCCAGCTGATGAGGAAAGGTCATAGGGGAAAAGGACAGCTTTATTGTGCTTTTCGCCTTGATCTCTTCCGATAACCCCCAGGACCCGCCGATCAGCAGCGCGATGCTGCTGACCCCCTCGACCTGCGCTTTGGCCAGCGTTTTCGCAAAATCAACTGAGCTTTGCTCCTTACCTTCGATGCACAAGGCGATGGCCTTTGCCTGGGGCGGCAGCTTGGAAAGGAGACGCTTGCCCTCCATGTCCAGTGCCGCTAAAATCTGTGCCGGGGAAGGCTGCTCGGGCACCCGGGCCTCCTCCACCTCGATCACCTCTATTTTACAAAAGGAAGACAGGCGTTTGCAATACTCTGCCGCCGCTTCCCGCCAATATTTCTCTTTTAATGTGCCCACGCACAGCACAAAAACACGCAGCATTCTTAAAACACCATCACCTTTTCTTCACTTTTGCGCGGAGCCACCGTCAAAAGGAAGTCCTCTCCCCGGCGAAGCCCCGCTTCTTCCAGAGCATTGAGGGCTGTCTGCCAGGCAAGCTCAGGGAGGTTATTCTGCGCGCTCAAATGGGCCAGCACGAACCGGGTCACCCCCGTCTGCGCAAAAGCCGCCAGCTCCTTGGCGCAGTCGTTGTTGGAAAGATGCCCGCTGTCTGACAGGATACGGCGCTTGAGCGGATAGGGGTAACGTCCGTTTTGCAGCATGCGTACGTCATGGTTGGACTCGACCACTGCCAGGTCGCACCCATGAACAGCGCTTCGGATCTCGTCGGTCATGTGGCCTAAGTCGGTAGCCACCGCAATACGCCTTCCATCCGGGGTATGGACGCGGTAGCCAAATCCTTGGGCGCAGTCGTGAGGCGTGGGAAATCCCCGCACCTGCATGCCTGCTTCCTCTACCGTATTCCGGTCAAGAACCACCGCCTCAAATTTTCCGTTGAGAATGTTCATCCCTTCCAGCGCCCGCATGGTTCCCGCCGAGGCGTATACCCGAGTGGCATACCGGGAAGCGAACACCCGCAGCCCGGACACATGGTCGGAATGCTCATGGGTGACAAAAATGGCGCGGATGGACCCGGGATTGATCTCCCGTTCCAGCAGAGCGCGCTCAATGGCTTTGGCACTCACGCCCGCATCAATCAAAATTCCGCCGTCTCCCGCTCCTATGTAAATGCAATTGCCGCCGCTGGAGCTGAAAAGGGTACAAAACCTGGCCAATGGACTTCCTCCTGTCTTTCTCCACGTGCATGGATTTTCCCGGCGTTTGCGTCAAAAAGAACAGCCGGATACAATTTCAGCCGTCGGCGTCGGACCGGCGGCTGGGTACCTTGTCGTATTTTATTGCGCCTTCGCGGTTACCGCTATCTGCACCGGCACACGGCGGATATCCGCTCCAAGGGATTGCAGTTTTTCTTCGATGTTTTCGTATCCTCGCTCGATATGGCAAATTTCTTCAATTTCGGTCACACCCTGGGCCGCCAGCGCCGCAATAATCATAGCGGCACCCGCCCGCAGGTCAGTAGCCTTGATGGGGGCGCCCTGCAAAGCCTCCACCCCTTCAAACACCGCAACCTTGCCGTCCACCTGGATGTTCGCTCCCATCCGCCTCAACTCATCCACATAACGGAACCGATTGTCCCACACGCCCTCGGTGATGATGCTCGTCCCCCGGGCCAAAGCCAGCAGCACCGCAAACTGGGGCTGCATATCGGTGGGGAATCCGGGATGAGGCATGGTCTTGATGTTGCAGCGGTTGAGAGGGCCCGAGCGGCTGACACGCACGCTGTCGTCATCCCTCTGTACTTCCACGCCCATTCCCAGCAGCTTCGCGGTAATGGATCCAAGATGTTTGGGAATGATTTTTTTCACCAGCACGTCTCCGCGGGGGGCGGCGGCCGCCGCCATATAGGTGCCGGCCTCAATTTGGTCGGGTATAATCGAATAGGTGGTGCCGCTCAAACGGTCCACCCCGCGGATTTTAATAACGTCCGTACCGGCGCCTCGAATGTCAGCACCCATGGAATTGAGGAAATTTGCCAAATCGACGATATGCGGTTCTCTTGCCGCATTTTCAATCACAGTAAGCCCCTTGGCCTTGACGGCGGCGAGCATGATGTTGATGGTGGCGCCCACCGAAACCACGTCCAGATAAATCTGGCTGCCCACCAGCTTATCCACCTTTACGTCTACCATGCCTTGATCCAGAGACCAGGTTGCACCCAAGGCGGCAAAGCCCTTGAGATGCTGGTCAATGGGACGCACGCCGAAGTTGCACCCGCCCGGCAGCGAAACACGGGCATGCAAAAAACGGCCGAGCAACGCGCCGATGAGGTAATAGGATGCGCGCATTCTCCGGGCCATTTCATACGGCACCACCGCCGTGTGAATATGTTTGGGATCAATTTCAATGGTATTTTTATTCACCAGGCGGATCTGAGCCCCCAGCTCGGATAAAATCCGGCTGATCATGGATACGTCGCTGATATTGGGTATATTTTCAATCCGGCAAACGCCGTCCGAAAGAATTGCTGCGGGAATGATCGCAACCGCCGCGTTTTTCGCACCGCTGATGGTCACTTCGCCTCTCAGCGGCCTGCCGCCGGTTATCACAAACTTATCCAATCGCTTACACCCCTTCAAATTCGTACGTCGGTATTATAGCACCTTGGAAGGAAAAATTAAAGTAAATATTTATTACAAATTTTTAATCTTTGCATCCAAAATCGCTGCAATTCTAGTATGCAACGCCGCCCGCTTTTTCATGCGAAACCATCCCCTAAAAAACATGCCAAAATCCTCGTCGAATGGCGAGGATTTTGGCAAAAATCGCACAAAACAATGTTTTAATTGTCTAGATGCCCAGGTAAGGCGCCGGATTAACTGGAGTTCCGTTAATCGTGATGGTGAAGTGGCAGTGGTTGCCGAAGGAATAGCCCGTATTGCCCACATACCCGATCAACTGGCCCTGGCTGACCTGCTGGCCCACCGCGACCGCCACGGAATTCATATGATAATATTTCGTCATCACGCCGTTTCCATGGTCGATGAACACACAGTAGCCGTAACCGCCTGCCTTCCAACCAGCCTGTACAACCGTCCCGCCGTCAGCAGCCACAATCTGGGAATTGGCGGGAGCCGCCAGATCCAATCCGTCGTGCAAGCTGCCCCACCGGTATCCAAAGCCGCTCGAGAGTCTGCCAGCAGCCACCGGCCACATAAAGGTGCCCGTAGAAATGCCGTTACCCTGGATAACCTGAACCGGAGCAGCGGAACCGCGGTTGACTGTCACCTTTTTTTCCTTAGTGCCGATCTCGGTTACCTCATTGACCGGCGCTTTCAGAAGCTCGGTACTGGTAACCGTACGGCCGGTCTCTACGCCGTTGACATAAACGACCTCATAGGTGATCTTTTCTTCGCCGTTTTCACCAGGCGTTACCACTTTTTCATAGCCCTTATACTGGCGGCTGTTTTCCGTGGTTTCCTCTTCATAAGCAATGGAGCGGATTTCTTCCTCGCTACGTACCAGCTTGACACCCAGCCAGCGCTCCTGTGCGGCTACACGTACCTGGTTGCCAGTGTACATCAGGTCGTCTAAATTGGGATTCAAAAGGCGAAGCTGCTCCACGCTGATCCCATATTGGGCCGCAATGCCGTCCGGTGTGTCGCCGGTCTGCACAGTGTAAAGCTGTTCGTCGGAAATGTTGGAATTGAGCTTATTCTGAATTTCTTCTTCGGTGACTACGGTGTCCTTGGGATACAGGCCATCCACAAACTGGATATCCCGCATGAATTCCACCCGTTCCCCTTCGGTCCCGGTGGAATAGGAATCGAGCACCGATGCCAAGAAGGTTTCCACCTCGCCCCGGTTCTCCACCGCGCCGACAAAGGAACCGTCTACAAACAAGCCGCTGGCGCTACCTACCACATCACTGGAGGCTTCCAGAATTTTTTCAGTCAAGGTGTCCGCGTCCATAAATTCCTCGTCGGTTTCCACCTTTGCCAGCGTATAATTCGGGAATTGGTTGAGGGCAAAGCCCTCTTCCACATTGATGATTCTTGCCTGAGCTTGTCCGATAGCCTCGTTAAACACGCTCTCGTCGGACACATATCCCAATACCTGCCCGTCGTAAGTGACGCTTAGGGCATAGGTCGCAGAGGACCACGCCGTAATCATCGGGACGATCAAAAACGCACAGAGAACCGGCAGGGTGTAGTTGACTGCCGTAGTAAATATCTTGCGGTGACGGCGGAATGCCTTCTTCGCAAGCAGGCCAAAGGTCTTAACCATCGCCAGCTTACCGCTCTGGGCCGCCTCCTTAAGGCTGCTCATGGCCACACCAAAGCCCTCGTGCACCTCTTTAAACTCGTCTCGCACTTTGCGCGCATTGCGCAAAACCACATAATCCGCAACCGGATACAGCTTCTTACCAATCGGTTTACATGCCCGGCTTGCGGCGGCACCCGCCGTTTTCAGCCCCTTACCGGTGACAGCGCCGGCCTTTTTCGCCGCCTGCAGCGCGATCACTGCATAGGCCTTTGCCGACTTCTTCGCGGGCAGCGAAGCAAACTTCGCAATCGCCTCGCCTTTGACCCGGTACTTGCAATCCATTCGTTTTATCGAAAGTCTTTTCTTAGACTCGCCTTCTTCAAACGCTTTGTTGCCAGCATTCGTGGGCATCGAATCACTCCTTTCGGGAAGCTCGTAAAGGTTACATTTCTGTAACAACTACTATCTATTATATCCAAAGGTTACAGAATTGCAACCCTTTTGTAACCTTCTTGAAAATGTTTGTACGAGTTGCCCAGAAGTAATTCAATATTTTTGTCGGATACCCATAGTTTATGCCGGATAGGTGAGAGATTCTTCCTGCCAACCTTCCAGAACGCGGCACATCTTTTCTCCCTCCGCCCGCGCGCCTTCCAAGTTTTGATCGGAATAATTGCCGCATTCGACGGGACTAGCGCCTGGAATGTCCCCTTGCCAGGAGGCGATTTGAGCGAAACACGCTTTGACAAGCGCAATCGCGTCGGTGTGGGACAGATCCCGAAGCAAGAGGTAAAACCCGGTCCGGCAGCCCATGGGGCCGAAGTAGATCACATGGTCCGCCTCCTTCGCGTTGCGGGCAAGGGTGGCGAAAAGGTGCTCGACGGTGTGGGCCGTGCCAGTATCCATCACCGTCTCCACATTGGGACGGCGGGTGCGGATGTCGTACGTGACGATGTCCCCGTCTACACGGGACACATACATCCCGCAGGTCAGCTTGTTATGGTCGATCTGAAAGCTTGCAATCCGTTTCATGACTGGTTCCTCCTTTGGTCTACCTTCTTTATAGATTCGCGTGCAGCGCCTCTTGGGCTCGTTCGGCCGCCTGCTCGAAGAGATCGAACAGGCTTTCCTCCCGCTCGGTCTCTGGGTACAGAGGGTCACGCCAGACGGCGTGTTCCACGTTTGCATAATCGAACCCGTCCGGCTCGGTCAGCGGGTGCATCCGGGCGGTGACGATTCCTTTTCGCAGCAAAAGCCCTTCGTATAAGCGCAGAGCGGAGCGCTTAAAGGTGGTGCGGTTGTTGAGAACCCTCATCCAACGCCGCCGATGCTCCATGGCTTTCAGCACCGCTGCTTGTGCCACGGGCTCTCTCCATCCTTGTGCCAAACCATCGGCGTAAACCATCGAAACACATTCCCATACGCCCGCTTCCCTAGGCCAGGTTTCCTTAAGGGAAAGCTCAAAGGGAAGCTGCCCGGTTTCATAGCGCAGCAGCAGAATGTCAAACACCGCTTCTATCCGGGCGGGGAGATTCTCGTCCAGCTCCATCGCCCGTGCCGGCTCATCGGTTTGCTCATAGGCAGATAGAGCGGCCCGGAAAAAAGGGCCGACCGCTTCCCAATAGGCCCGGTGACATAAGAATCCCGCCAGGTAGGCGCGGATCAAATCCTTCTTTTGTGGATGGCTGTGCGCAAAGGCGGTTTCCTGCGTCAGAAGCTCCGCGGCCGAAAGCGCATTCACATAATCGGCGAAGGCGCCAAGCGACGCTTCCTTACGGCGAAAGGGATGCGGCGGGTCCCGAAGAAAATCCTCCCCTTGAGCGCCCAAAAGGAAGGCCTGCCGTTTTGCCTGCCCCCGCTTAATAGGTAAGAAGCGCTGGGCAAGCAGATGGTATCCCAGTATGGTCGGCATAGGTCATTCCTCCTATCTCATAGCGGCGAAAAGCGCCTGCATATCGGTGGGATATTCGCTGACGACGCGCACAGGTTCGCCGGTAACCGGTTGCAAAAAGCACGCCCGGCGGCAGTGAAGCGCCTGGCGGGCAATCAAGGGGCTGGCGGTTCCATACATGGTGTCCCCCACCAGCGGCATTCCCAGGTGGCAAAAATGCACCCGAATTTGGTGGGTGCGCCCCGTTTCCAGGCGGATGGAGAGCTTGGTCATCCCCCGTCCGCTTTCCTCCGCCTTCCAGTGGGTGACACACCGCGCCCCCCCTTCGCCCACCTCCCGCATGACGCCGAAGCCTTCCCGGCGGCGGATGGGCAGGTCGATGGTGCCTTCTCCTGTCAGCACCCCATCGACCACCGCTACGTATTCTTTCTCCACGTGCCCGTGCAGCCTTGCCGCCGCGTAAGCGTTTTTCGCCGCCACCACGATGCCGGAGGTATCCCGGTCTAAGCGATTGATGGGGCGAAAGGCACCACGCTCTCCCTTTTCCTCCAGGTAAGCGGCCACGGCGTTGGCAAGGGTCCCGTCGTAATGACCTGGGGACGGATGCACCGCCATGGCGGGCGGCTTATCCAGCACCAGGACCTGGTCGTCCTCGTAAAGCACCTGAAAGCGCTTGTCCGGAATGGGGACGGCCGGACGGGGATCGTCGGGAATGTGCAGCTCGATGACGTCCCCCGAATGTACCCGGTCGATAACCCGGATGTGCCCGCCGTTTGCCGTAATGCCGTTTTCCACATGCTTGAGGCTCACCATCAGCCGGTAGGAAAGGGCGCAGCGTCCCCGCAGGAACACTTTGAGCTTTACCCCGTCCGATTCCGGCGGGACCACAAAACGCAGCGTCTGAGCCATAAGCGGCGCGTCTCCTTTCCTCCCGGTATTGGTGCTGACTTTTTATGAGTCTCGCTTTCGTTTCTTTCTTATCTTATAACAAAACTCTGGCCTTTTCCCCCTGCCCTTCTCCGATGCGAGGGGGATTTTCAAGGGGGAAAAATTTGTGTCCCAGATTCCAGCGTCTTTCTCCCCTCCTGCCGCCTTTTCTTTGGTTCGTTTCTTTTAGCGGAGCAAAAAAGGAACAAAAAGTTGAGTTTAGAGGCTATGAATAAGCAATCCATAGCTATTATGAAATTACAATTATAATATTTATTGAAATAGAATAATAATTCGCTATATTATGATTGACTTAGGAACTTCTTTAATGTATAATTTAGAAGTTCTTAAGTGAGGTGATGAATTGGGAACGAAAAAAATGGGTCGTCCGACCGACAACCCGAAACCGCATCAGATGACGGTAAAGTTCGATGACGAATGCAAAAGCATCCTTGAGCAATACAGCAAGCAAGAAAATGTCTCCAAAATGGAAGCGGTGCGCAGAGGGGTTAAGAAGTTGAAAAACGACCTCAAACACTGAGGAAATACCGGGCGGCAGGGAAACCTGCTGCCTGGTATTTCTTTTAACAGAATGAATTACACATGAAATTTATTAATATTCAATCTATTTTATTGACTTTTGATATACATATATGCTAGTATTTTGAATATCGAAAAGGAGGTGAACTCTTGACAAGCTCCAAAATGGGCCGTCCTACGGATAATCCCAAAGATACGCCTTTGTTTGTCCGTCTCGATCAGGAATGCAGAGAAATCTTGACTGCCTACTGCGAACAGAGGAACGTCAACAAAGCAGAAGCAGCCCGGCGCGGGATTAAGAAGTTAAAGGACGACCTCAAAAAATGAAGGAAGCGGCGCACTACTCAACAAAGTCACCACCGCTTCCCCAAAACCAACAACCGCCAAAAGGCAGGTGCGGCGTAACTATTATATCATGCGCCGCCGCGCCTTTCAAGCGTTGTTGGATCTTAACCAGGAAAGGACGCATCCAAATGAAAAAAGAATGGGATTTTTTCTTAGACGAGCTTTTGAGCCACGCGGCTACGGAATTCCGGCACACCAAAACCTATGAGCTTCTGGAGGAAAAGCTCGAGCAGATGGAGCGGGATTGCGATACCATGCTGACCGAGGACGAAAGAGCGTTTGTCGAAGAATGCTTCGAGCTGCTCTACGAGGCAAGCGGGCAGCAGGAAGAGCACGCCTACCGCTGCGGAATGCGCGACGGCATTACCATATTAAAGTATCTCGGGGTTCTCGCTTGACCACTTCGCAGGCTCGCCCAAAATCAAACGAAACGCATCGATCAAAAACCGGGCGGCAGGTTTTCCTGCCGCCCGGCTCTTCTTTTGTTGCTTATTTCACGGTAACCGTCCAGCCGTACTTGTCTTCCACCTTGCCCCACTGGATGCCGGTCAGCTCGTCGTAGAGCCGCTGGGACACCGGGCCGATCTCACCGTTGTTGATGTTCATGATCTTGGTGTCGCCCCAGTTGAGATGGCCGATGGGAGAGATGACCGCGGCCGTGCCGGTGCCGAAGGCTTCCTCCAGCTTGCCGTCGTCATAGGCTTTTGCCAGCTCGTCGATGGACAGGCGGCGTTCGGTCACCTTCATGCCCCAGCCGCGCATCAGCTCAATGGCCGACTTGCGGGTGATGCCGCCCAGGATGGAACCGTCCAGCGACGGGGTAATGATCTCGCCGTCAATCTTGAAGAAGACGTTCATAGTGCCCACTTCTTCGATGTACTTGCGCTCCACCCCGTCAAGCCAGAGCACCTGGGTATAGTTCTTCTCCTTGGCCTCGTACTGGGCCTTCAGGGAAGAGGAATAGTTGCCCGCGGTCTTGGTAAAACCGGTGCCGCCCTTGACTGCGCGGACATACTTGGTTTCCACATAAATCTTCACCGGGTCCAGGCCCTCGGGATAGTAGGGGCCCACCGGGGAAGCGATAACCATAAAGAGGTAGTGGTTCGCCGCGCGCACGCCCAAATGGGGGTCTACGGCGATGATGAAGGGGCGCAGATATAAAGAGGTATCCGGAGCCTTGGGAATCCAGTCGGCGTCGATGGAAACGAATTTCTCCAGGCACTCGAGCATAAACTCTTCATCCACCGGCGGAATGCACAGCCGGTCGTTGGAAAGGTTTAAGCGCTTGAAGTTCTCCTGGGGGCGGAACAAAAGCACCCGGCCGTCGTCTGCCCGGTAAGCCTTCATGCCCTCGAACACTTCCTGGCCGTAGTGCAGGCACATGGCCGCCGGATCCAGGGAAAGAGGGCCGTAGGGGACGATGCGCGCGTCATGCCAGCCCTGGCCCTCGTCGTAATCGACGATAAGCATATGGTCGGTAAACACGTCGCCGAAGGTCAGCTTGGACTCGTCCACCGGCTTCGGCTTGGGGGATTTGGTCAGTTCCACTTTGATGTTAGACATAAATACCCTTCCTTACTCCATAGTCTATCATTTTTGATGTTATTCTTTATTATACTCGCGTTTTTCCCTTGACGCAAGGCCGGCTTTTCCGCTTTTTGGCGCAAAAGCGATGGATTCTTTTAGATAATCTGACGAAACCCCCGTCAGTCACCCGCTTTGAGGTAATCGGCCACCCCGATGACCTTGCCGTTCTTCACATACACCCGGGGCACCCGCTTACCGATGAGGCAGACGGTTTCATACGGAATGGTTCCCACCGCGTCGGACAGTTCCTCAATAGGCAAAAACGCCTCCCCGTCCCGGCCGAACATGGTCACCGTCATTCCTTCCCTAGCTTCCGCAATGCCGGTCACGTCCAGCATCAGCTGGTCCATGCACACCCGGCCTACTACCTTGGCGGGCTTTCCGGCCACCAGCGCCCTGGTCTTGGAAGACGCAAGCCTTGGGTAGCCGTCGGCATATCCCACCGGGACGGTGGCCACACGCATGGGGTTTTGGGCCGCATAGGTGCGTCCGTAGCTGACGGTGGCCGCCGGCCCGATTTCCTTGACCATGGAAATCACGCTTTTAAGCTCCATGGCCGGACGGAGGGACAGCACGTCCTTGCACTTTCCCGAAGGGGCCAAACCATAGAGGATAATCCCCGGGCGGACCAGGTCCAGGTTCATCTGGGGGTAACAGAGCACTCCCGCGCTGTTGCAGCAGTGGCGGTAGCGAAACCGGATGCCCTTTTCACGAAGGGCGTCCACCGCCCGGCAAAACTGTTCGAACTGGTGCTGGGTAAAAGCTTCTCCCTCTTCCCCTTCGTCGGACACGGCGAAATGGGTAAAAATCCCTTCCGGAACAAGTCCCGGCAGAGTGCAGACCTGTGCCGCCTCGTCGATGGAGGCCGCGCAGTCCTCCTGCTGGCAGAAAAAGCCCAGACGGCTCATGCCCGTGTCAATCTTTATATGAATGTTTACCGCCACGCCCGCCTCCACGGCCCCCTTGGACAAAGCCTCGCCGTAGG